>NZ_JBEPKM010000012.1:0-231448 GCF_040544715.1 Methylobacterium sp. 1030
GCGGCTACGAGGAGGGCAACCACGGCGAGGCCGCCCACTACGTCATCGAGAAGGCCTTCGTCGAGAAATAGCGCACCCGCGCAGGCCGGTTCGGCCTCAGCCCGGTGCGGTCCGGAATTCAGGCTGCGCGAACCCAGACCGCGGTGTCGTGGAAGGCGGCGCCGTCGTTGGGCGCGGCCGGCGCGGACCCGATCAGCGCGTTGATCCCGCTGCCCCCGCCGATGAAGGCCGCGCTCGGCCACAGGCTCTCGACCACGACGACGCCCGGCTGCTGCCCCTCGGCGAGCCGCGCGTGCAGCCGGACCCGGCCGCGGGCATTGCCGACCTCGACGGCGTCCCCCGTGCCGATCCCGAGCCGGTCGCCGTCCGCGGGGTGGATCAGGCAGGTCGGCCGCCCCTCGCGGCGGAGCGACTCGGGCACGTTGGTGAAGGTCGCGTTGAGGAACTGGCGGGCCGGCGGGGCGATCATGCGGAACGGGTGCTCCGCGTCGGCGGGCTCGGCCTCCGGCCAGTGATCCGGCAGGGACGGCATCCCGGCCGCGCGCGGGCCCAGTGACGCCCAGTCGGGCGCGAAGCGGAAGCGCCCGTCGGGATGGCCGAACCCGTTCAGGAAGTGGCTCTCGGCAAAGTCCGGCTGCGCGTCGATCCAGCCCTCCGCCCCCAGCCTGTCGAGCCCGCCCCAGCCGGAGCGCGCCAGGGTCGCGTCGGCGAGGTCCCGGGCGCTCAGGCGGAAGCCCGGGTGGTCCGCGCCGAGCCGGGCGGCGAGCGCCGACAGGAGCGCGTGGTTCGAGCGGCACGCGCCGGGCGGCTCCAGGATCGCGGGGCCGGCCTGGATGTGGCTGTGGCCGCCGGCCCCGTAGATGTCGTCGTGCTCCAGGAAGGTGGTGGCCGGCAGCACGAGGTCGGCGAGCGCGGCCGTCTCCGTCAGGAACTGCTCGTGCACGGCCACGAACACGTCCGGCCGCGCGAGCCCGGCGCGCACCCGGGCGCTGTCGGGCGCGGAGACCGCGGGATTGGCCGACTGGATCAGCATGGCGCGGACCGGGGGCCCGCCCTGCAGGGCTTCGGGATCGTCGGCGAGCACGGCGCCGATCCGGCTCATGTCGAGCTCGCGCACGCCCGGCGCCCGGGCGTCGAGACCCTCCGTCAGGGTCTTGTCCCAGTTGAAGATCGCGGCGTGCTGCCAGAGGGCGCCGCCGCCCGGGTGCTGCCACGCGCCGGTGACGGTCGGCAGGCAGGTCACCACGTGCAGGTTCACCGCGCCGTTGCGGCTCCGGGTGAAGCCGAAACCGCAGCGGATGTAGCTGCGCGGCGTGTTGCCGTAGAGGGCCGCGAAGGCCTCGATCGCGGCGGGCTCCAGGCCGGTGATCGCCGCCGCCCATTCGGGCGTGCGCGACGCCAGATGCGCCTCCAGCGCGGCCGTGTCCTGCGCGTGCGCGGCGAGATAGGCCCGGTCCGCGTGGCCGTCGCGGAACAGGACGTGGAGCACCGCGCAGGCCAGCGCCCCGTCGGTCCCGGGCCGGGGCGCGAGGTGGAGGTCGGCCGCCGCCGCGGTCCCGGTGCGGTACGGATCGATCACCACCAGCTTGGCGCCGCGCGTCTTGCGGGCGCGGCTGATGTGGGTCATCGCGTTGACCTGCGTGCTGACCGGGTTGCCGCCCCAGACCACGATCAGGTCGGACAGCGCCATCTCGCGGGGATCCGGCCCGGCGATCCGGCCGACCCCGGCGCTCCAGCCCGCGATCGCCACCGCCGTGCAGATGGTGCGCTTGCGCCGCGAGTAGCCCATCACGTGGGTCAGCCGGTGGATGCCGTCGCGCTGGACGAGCCCCATGGTCCCGCCCGAGTTGTACGGCCAGACCGCCTCCGGCCCCCAACGGTCCGCCGTCTCGGAGAAGGCCGCGGCCAGCCGGTCGAGCGCCGCGTCCCAGGAGATCCGGCGCCACGCCCCGCCGCCCTTCGGCCCGACGCGCTCCATGGGGTGGAGGATCCGGTCCGGATGGTGGACGCGCTCGCCGTAACGGCTGACCTTCGCGCAGATCACCCCGGCCGTGTAGGGGTTGTCGCCGCCCCGGACCGAGACGACGCGCCCGTCCGCGACCTCCACGTCGAGGCTGCAGGCGGAGGGGCAATCGTGCGGGCAGACGGTCCGGACCAAGCGACGAACTCCCGTGGCGCCAGCATGGGGAAGCAAGGACCGTGCGGTTCTGGGCCTTCCGCCGGGGGACCGCAAGGCGTGTCGCCGCCGGTCGCTCGGCGCAGGGCGCCCGACATTGCCAACAGGGCGGCGATCCCCTGGACCGCCTCGGCCACGGGCGTCGCCGCGGAGGCGACCTCGCCGCCCTCCCCCGCGCAGGGTCTGCGCGCCCGCGGACCGCGCGCTCAGCTCACCGCGTCGAGGGACGTCTGCGCGATGCGGAACGCGAGCTGCTTGAGGGCGACCGCGCACGCGTTGGTGACGTGGAGGCGGGCCAGCTGCTCGGCCTTCGCGGCGTCCCGGGCCCGGAAGGCCGCGACGAGGGCGTCGATCTCGGCGAGGCTGTGCGGCAGACGCTCGGGATGCATCAGCGATGTCGCGCGCAGCAGGTTGATCCGCGAGTAGAAGCCGCGAAGGGTCTCGCGGACCAGATCGTTCCCGCAATGGCTGAGCATCACGTCGTACAGGACGCCCTTGGCGCGCAGGACGCGGTCCGTGTCGCCGCTGCCGGCGGCCTCGCGCAGATCACCGGCAGCGCGTCCGAACTCGGCGATCGCCGCGTCCGTGGCCTGGGTGGCGAATTCGTGCGCCGCGTAGCCTTCCAGCACGGCCCGCAGCGCGTAGAGCTGACGCGCCTCCTCCACCGAGATCGAGGCCACGACCGGGCCGCGATGCGGCACCGTGTGGACGAGCTTCTCGGCCTCGAGCCGGCGCAGGGCCTCGCGCACGGAGGCGCGGCTGACGCCGAGCCCCTCGCACAACTCGCGCTCGATCAGCCGCTCGCCGGGGGCGTAGACGCCCGACGTGATCGCCTCGCGGACGGCGTCCTCGACCTTTTGCCGGAGCGTGTCCGGCTGGATGGCCCTGATCTTGTTCATCGCTGGGGATTCGGGGATCGCTGGCGAGCCGAAGCGGTGGCATGGCGCAGCCTCGGGTGGCAAGGCGTGCCCCGGCGCGCGTCGGTCAGCCCCGGCCCCGCACGGCCAGTTCGTCGCGCAGGATCGGCGCGGCCAGTTCCGCGCCGTGCATGCCGATCAGGCTGACGATCTCGAGGACTTCCATCAGCTCCTCCTTGGTCGCCCCGTAACCGAGGGCGTTCTTCATGTGCATCTTCAGGCCCGGCACGTAGAGGTGCGTCGCCGCCGCGTCGAAGGCGCAGTAGACGAACTCCTTCATCTTCGGCGTGAGCACGCCGTGGCGCCAGGGCCAGGCCGAGAAGTCGAGGTAGCCCTCGAACAAGTCGGGATCGAGTTCGAGGAGACCGTCCCAGAACGCGTGCCAGTAGCCCCGGTCGCGGGTGAAGTCGGATTTCAGCTGCTCCTGCCGCGGCGTCAGCGGCGCGGGGCCGCTCCGCTGACCGGCCTCCTCCAGCACCTCCAGCAGCAGCGGCACGCCGATGTTGCAGGCGTGGATGCCGAGGGTCGCCGTGAGCGCGAGCACCTCCGTGATCTCCTCGGCCGTCGCGCCCGCGTCGAGGGCGTTGCGGATCTGGCGGCGCGTCCCGGGCGCGTAGAGGTGGGTCGCGGCCGTCGCGGCCGAGAGCGCGATCAGGGCGCGGTCCTTGGCGCCGAGATGGTTCTTGCGCACGGGGACCATCGCCAGCCGGGCCCAGGCGTCGAGGAAGCCCGGGGCCAGCTCGGCGAGGGCCGCCTGCTCCGCGTCCCAGTAACCGAGCTCGCCCTGCACGGTGTGCCGGAGGCTCTCCGGGCTCGGCGCGGGCCCGGTCATGCCGTGGCTCCGGCGTAGTCGGCCTCGACCACCTCGTCCTGCCAGTCGGTCTTGCCGAGCGAGATCGCCGTGTGGAGCAGGTAGCTGTCGGCGGCCGCGCCGTGCCAGTGCCGCTCGTCCGCGGGGATCCAGACGGTGTCGCCCGCGCGGATCGGCTGCGCCTGCTGGCCCGCGACGCAGATCCAGCCCTTGCCGGCGGTGACCTGCAGGATCTGGCCCTGCGCGTGCGCGTGCCAGAAGGTCCGCGCGCCGGGCGTGAAGAAGACGTTGTTGATCATCACGCCGCCCGTCGACGGCATCACCGGGTCGGCCCAGACCTGTCCGGTGAAGGTCGGCCCGCGGCTCTCGGACTTCGCGCTGTTCTCGCGACCGTGGAAGATCTGCATCGTATCCTCTCAGTTCTCGTGTCGGTTGCCGTGGAGCCGGACACCGCCGGAGACGTCGCCGATGGCGTCGACGACGCGGTTGGAGATGACGTCGCCATAGCCGAGCGCCGTGGCGAGGCCGAAGCTCGCCATCGGGCCGGACGCGTTGAGGGAGGCGACGCCGAGCTCGTGCAGGAGATCGGTGTAGAGCACGACGTCCTTGGTCATCAGCTTGCCGGTCAGGCCGCCTTCCAGGTAGTCGCCGTCGACGATCTTCGGGAAACGGTTCAGCGTCGCGAAGTTGACGCCGCTGGAAGCGTTCAGCACCTCCAGGAGCCGGTGCAGGTCGAGCCCGGCCTTCCGGCCCGCGACCATGACCTCCGCGGTGGCGGCGAGGCTGACCGCGTTCAGGAAGTTGTTGAGCAGCTTGGTCGTGTGGCCGGCCCCCGATCCGCCCATCACGACGACCTTCTGGGCGATCGGCGCGAACACCCAGTCCAGCCGGTCGATGACGGCGGGATCGCCGCCGACCATCAAGGTCAGCGTGCCTTTCTCGGCCGCGGCGGCGCCGCCAGAAATGCCCGCGTCGACGTAGGCGACGCCGCGCTCGGCCAGCGCCGCGGCGATGCGGCGCGTCGAGCTGGCCGAGGCCGTGCTGAGGTCGACGACGATCTGCCCGTCCCGGCAGCCCGCGAGGACCCCGCCCGCGCCGAGCACGACGCGCTCGACCACCTTGCTGTCGGGCAGGGACATCAGGACCACGTCCGTCTCACCGACGACCGCGGCGATCGAGGCCGCGTCCGTCGCGCCCCAGCGCGCGGCGGCCTCCCGGTCGGTGTCGAAGCCGACCACATCGATCCCCGCGCAGGTCAGGCGGCGTGTCATGCGGCCGCCCATGTTGCCGAGCCCGATGAAGCCGATCCGGTTCCCGTTCATGCTGCGTCCTCCGCGCGGCGTCCGGCTCAGTGGCCGGTGCCGAAATCGACGTCCTTGGTCTCCGGCCCGATGAGCGCGCCCACGGTGCCGATCAGGCCGCCGACGATGAGCAGGGCCACGGGCGTCAGCGCGAGCGGCATCAGCGCGCTTAGCCAGTCCATGTAGAAGGCGTAGAAGGACGGGATCACCACCGAGAGGCTGAAGCCGATGCCGAAGCCGGTGGCGCGGACATCCGTGGCGAAGCGCTCGTTGATGTAGGTGACGATGACGCCCCAGGGCGAGGTCACGATCACCGCCAGGAGGCTGACCAGCAGCACGCGGGTGCCGAACGCCATCTCGGGCGTGACGGTCAGCGTGTAGAGGATGTACGCGCCCACCGTCGCGATCAGCGGGCCGACGATCACGAAGAACCGCCGGCGGCCGATGACCTGCCCGAGCAGGCCGGAGCCGATGTAGCTGAAGAACAGGATCGTGTAGCAGATCATCAGCGTCGCGGTCAGCGCGAAGCCGTTGAGGTGCAGGGTCTTCACCAGCAGACCGGTCGGCATGTAGATCGTGATGATGTTCTGCGTCGTCCAGAAGCCGGTCATCAGCAGCAGGACCTGTAGGAGGTCGCGCCCGCCCTTCCCGGTGAACAGGCCCGCCATGGGCGATGCCTCGGCCTGTTCGGCCCCGGCGGCGGCCTCCTTCTTCCAGACCTCCGATTCCGAGACCTTGTGGACGTAGTAGAGGGCGAGCAGGCCGGCCAGCGCCGCGCCGACGATGAAGGGGATGCGCCAGCCCCAGACCGTGTAGGGCGACCCGGGCCCGTCGAGCGGGAACAGGTAGAACATCAGCATCGTGATGAGGTTGATGCTGACGTAGGCGGCCGGGAAGCCCGCGATGATCAGGCCGCCGACGAAGCCGCGCTTCTCCTTCTTGGAATACTCGATGGCGAGCGGCATCGCCCCGGTGTAGCCGCCCCCGAGGAAGATCCCGTCGAGGAAGCGCAGCAGCACCAGCATGATGTACGAGGCGAGGCCGAGCGTCTCGTAGCCGGGCAGCAGGCCGATCAGCAGCGTGATCACCCCGAAGCCCGCCACCGAGTAGATCGAGGCGGCCCGACGCCCGACCTTGTCGGCGATCAGGCCGAAGATGAGGGCGCCGATCGGGCGGCCGAGCAGGGTTGTGATGAACACCAGCGAGGCCAGCACCGTCTCCATCTGGGGAGACAGGTTCTTCGGCTGGAACATGAACATCACCGGCGCCAGCGCGACCACCGGCAGGTAGATGTCGAACATGTCGATGTATTCGGAGAAGAACGCGCCGCGAATGGCGCTCTTCCGCTTCTCCTCGATCGACTGAGACGCGGCCGAGCGCGCGCCCGCCGCGTCCGTTGCCAAGGTTGCCGACGTGACCGTCATGGCGTTTCCCTCGCTGTGATCGTGCCGCGCATGTTTTTGACTGCGTCGGTTCTTGAGGCGCGGGCTCGCGCCCGCGCATCGGTTCGCGGGTCAGCGCCCGCCGGCGTGTTCCTCGTCCCACGCGGCGATCGCCGCGGAGGCGGTCCGGAAGGCGGCCAGGGCCGCCGGGGCGCCGCAATAGACCAGCGCCTGCATCAGCACGGCCTGGATCTCGTCCTTCGTCACGCCGTTGTTGAGCGCGCCTTTGACGTGGACGCCGAGCTCGTGGTGCTGGTTCATCGCGGTCAGCATCGCGATGTTGAGCATGCTGCGGGTCTTGAACGGCAGCGTCTCGTCGCCCCAGACCGCGCCCCAGCAATACTCCGTCACGAGCCGCTGGACCGGACGGTTGAACGCGTCGGCATTGGCCCAGGACTTCTCGACATGGGCGGCGCCGAGGACGGTCTTGCGGTTCTCGAAACCCTGGCCGAACAGCTCGCTCTCGTCGGACATCTGGTTCTCCTGGTCGGGGCCGACGCGCGCGGGCGCCGGCCGCATCGCGCGGGACGGTTCAGTCGAGGCCGAAGCCGATCATCGCCTTGGTCTCGAGGTATTCCTGGAGACCGGCCTCGCCCCATTCCCGGCCGTTGCCGGACTGGCGGTAGCCGCCGAACGGCGCGTGGACGTCCGGGGGCGGGTAGTTGATGTGGACTTGGCCGCCGATGAGCCGCCGCGCCACGGCGCGCGCCCGGTCGCGGTCCCGTCCCTGCACGTAGGCGGCGAGCCCGTAGCGCGAGCCGTTGGCGATCGCGATCGCGTCGTCCTCGCTGTCGTAGGCGAGGATCGACAGGACCGGGCCGAAGATCTCCTCCCGCGCGATGGTCATGTCGGGAGTCACGTCGGCGAAGATTGTCGGGCGGACGTAGAAGCCGCGGTCGAGGTGGTCCGGCCGCTCCGGGCCGCCGGCGACGAGCCGCGCGCCCTCCGCGATGCCGGTGCGGATCAGCCCGACGACGCGCTCGTACTGGGTGCGGTTGACCACCGGGCCGAGATCCGTCTCGGGGTCGGCGGTCGGGCCGAGCCGGAAGCCCGCCGCCGCCTCGGCCGCGATGGCGGCCGCCTCGTCCATCCGGGCCCGGGGCACGAGCATCCGCGTCGGGATCGAGCAGGACTGGCCCGAGTTCGTGCAGCAGGCCGCGACACCGCGCCGGACCGCCTGATCGAAGTCGACGTCCTCCAGCAGGATGTTGGCGGACTTGCCGCCGAGTTCCTGCGCGACGCGCTTGATGGTCGGGGCCGCCGCCCGGGCGATCTCGATCCCGGCGCGGGTCGACCCGGTGAACGAGACCATGTCGATCCCCGGATGCGCGGCGATCGCGGCGCCGACACCGGAGCCGTCCCCGTTCACGAGGTTGAACACGCCCGGCGGCACGCCCGCGTCGTGCAGGACCTGCGCGAACAGCATCGCGCTGACGGCCGAGTACTCGCTGGGCTTGAGCACCATCGTGCAGCCGGCCGCGAGCGCCGGGGCGATCTTCACGACGATCTGGTTGATCGGCCAGTTCCAGGGGGTGATCAGGCCGCAGACGCCGATCGGCTCGCGCCGGATCCGGGTGGTGCCGCGATCCTCCTCGAACGCGAAGCGCTCCATCACCGCGATCAGCGCGCTGAGGTGCGCCGGGCCCCGCGCCGCCTGCCCCTTGCGCGCGAAGCCGATGGGCGAGCCCATCTCCTGCCGGATCGTCTCCGCGAAGATCTCGAACCGCTCCTCGAAGAGCGCGAGGATCCGGCGGAGGAGCGCGACGCGTTCGGCGGGCGCCGTCTCCGAGAAGGCCGGGAAGGCGGCGCGGGCCGCGCGCACGGCCCGGTCGACATCCGCGGCATCGCCGAGCGCGAGGGTGCCGAACGCCGTCTCTGTGGCGGGATCGATCAGCGGGAACGGCTGAGCCGAAACCGGCTCGACCCAGGCGCCGTCGATGTAGAAGCGGCTCAGGTCCGTAAGCGCCATGGTCTCAGGCTCCCTCGGCCAGCAGGCGGTACATCTCGGTGTGGTCGGCCGCGGGCCCGACCTCGCCGGCGATGGCGTGCCAGGTCTCGATGCAGTGCCGGCCGAAGCCGAGCGGGTAGTCGACCGAGTCAGCCAAAGCCCCAGCGATGCCGAGATCCTTGTCCATCAGCTTCAGCGAGAAGCCCGAGGCGAAGCTGCCGCTGAGCATGAACTGCTTGACCTTGTTCTCGGAGGTGTTGCTGCGCCCGGACGAGGCGTTGAGCACGTCGGTCATGGCCTCCGGCGCGATGCCGAAGCGCTGCGCCACGTGGAGCGCCTCGACGGTGGCGAGCAGGCCCGCGGCGGAGACGAAGTTGTTCAGCGCCTTGGCGGCGTGGCCCGATCCCGCTTGGCCGATATGCAGGACGGATGAGCCCATCGCCTCCAGCACCGGCCGCCAGCGGGCGAGGAGATCCGCCTCGCCGCCGACGAGGATCGCGAGCGTGCCGTCCACGGCCCGCCGCACGCCGCCCGAGACCGGCGCGTCGAGATAGCCGAGCCCCTTCCCGGCGAGCGTCTCGCCGAGGGCGCGGGAGCGCACCGGCTCCGACGAGCTCATGTCGATCACGGTGGCGCCGGCCGGGAGCGCGTCGGCCCAGCCCTCGTCGAGCAGCACCGCCTCGACGATGGCCGAGTTCGGCAGCATCGTGATCAGCAGGTCGAGTTCGGACGCGTTCTCCCGCGTGAGCGTCGCCGCGCCGAGATCCCGGGCGAGCGCGTCGGTCCGGCCGGCATCCGCGTCCAGCAGGCGGAGCGCGTGCCCCGCTCGGGCCAGGCACCGGCTCATGGGATCGCCCATCATGCCGAGGCCGATGACGCCGATGGTTCTCTGTTCCATGCCGTGAATATCCCTCTGGGCGACGGCCGGACTGGCCCGGCGCCGCGTGTCCCCGTCAGCGCAGGGCGGAGAAGTCCGTGGGGGCGAGGAAGGTGTTCTCGATCCGGGCGACGATCGGCCGGTCCTTCTCGGTCTCGGCGCGGGCGGCGATCCAGTCCGGATCGGCCTGGAAGGCGTTCCAGCGCGCCTCGCGCTGGGCCATGTCCTCCCACTTGAGCAGGTAGGTGAGCGCGTGGTTGTCGGGACCGACGAGCGTAGTCCAGAAGCCGACCTGCTCGATGCCGTATTTCTGGAAGAAGCCGAGCGTGGTGGAGCGGAACCGCTCCAGCAGGGCCGGCAATCGGGTCGGGGCGCAGTAGTAAACGCGCATCTCGACGATCATGGAATCCTCCGGTCAGTAGGTCGGTGAAGCGGTCGGAGGCAGGTCGACGCGCGCGATCCAGCCGGCGACATCCGCGGACGCCGGCGGGTAGATCGCGAGAACCTGCGGATCGTGGCCCGGGACGATGTGATCCTCGGACTCGGCCAGATGCCGGACCGTCCGGTAGCCCTCGAACATGTCGCCGACATTGTAGACGATGGGATAGGCGAGCCGGCGACCGATATTGGCGTAGAAGTGCGCGGCGTCGGAGGCCAGTACGACCCAGCCGCGCGCGGTCCGGACTCGGACGATCTGCAGGCCGTCCGAATGGCCGCCGACCCGGTGGAGGGTGATCCCCGGATACAGCGTGTCGGTCGTCTCGCGGAAGCGGACGCGGTCCTCGAACAGGCGGTCCACCATCGCCTTCACGTCCTCGGCGGCGAAGGGGTGGCGGACCTCCGGATGGCACATGCACCGGCCGGTGCAGAACGCCATCTCGCGTTCCTGGACGTGGAAGCGGGCCGTCGGGAACAGGTCGTGGTTGCCGGCGTGGTCGTAATGCAGGTGGGTCAGGACGACGTCCTCAACCCGCAGCGGGTCGACACCGATCCGCGCCAGGCCCTCCTCGACCGGCCGCACGATGCTGCGGCCCCGCTTCGTCGCCATCGCGCGGTCGAAGCCGGTATCGACGACGATCGTCCTGCCACCGCCGACGACGACCCAGACGAAGTAATCGATCGGCATCGGGCCGTCGTGGATGTCCCCGCCGATGAAGTTCTCGCGGGCCATACGGTGATGATGCGCGTACTTGATCGCGTAGATCTCGTAGATCTCTGCGTCCATGCGGGCGTTTCCTTCGGGCGGCCGGTTGACCCGGCTCATCCTCGCGGATGCCTCTCATCCGCGGGCCGAATGGAGCACATCGTCCGACAATCTGTCAATCTGGCAAAATCTGGTCCGCATCCGCCGATCAGGCCGGCGCCCTCGGGCGACGCATCGCGAAGCCGAACACCCACAGGGACAGGCCGAGATTGATCGCCGCCACGGCCAGCATCACCTCCAGCAGGGGCAGCAGGCCGAGCCGTTCGGCGACGTAGCCGCAGGCCAGGGGCGTGATCGCCTGGCCGAGGAGCGGGAGGCGGGCGAGCCGGCCCATCGCCGCCGCGTACTGGCCCTGTCCGTAGAGCGCCAGCGGCAGCGTGCCCCGCACGACGGTGCGCATGCCGTTGCCGGCGCCGTAGAGCACCATCGCGAGCCACGTCAGGGACGGGATCGTCGCTAGCAGCAGGAGCCCCAGCCCGACGCTGGCGCTCGACAGGAGCAGGGACCAGGCCGGGTGGGCGCGGCGGCCGAGGGCCAGTTCGACGACGCGCACGCCGACCTGGGCGGGACCGATCAGGCCGGTCAGGGCCACCGCGGCGGTCGCGCCGACGCCCAGCGTCTGCAGCAGGTTGAGCAGTTGCACCGAAGTGGCGGTCATGATCATCGCCGCCATCGTGAAGGTCACGGCGAGCAGGCGCTCCGCCGGCAGGCGCGCCGCTTCGGTCGAGCCGGTCGGCTCGTAGGGCCGGGGCGCCGCGGCGGGCTCGACCGCGCCCCGGCTCCGGGCCGGCAGCGCCCAGGCGAAGAGTGGGACCACGAGGGCGACAGACAGGATCGCGTAGGTGAGGCAGGCCCCGCGCCAGCCGACATGATCGACCAGGAACCGCGTGGCGGGCCAGCAGAGCGAGACCGCGAAGCCCGACGAGATCGCGATCTGGGTCATCGCCCCGCGCGCGGCGGCGCCGTAGGCTTGGCCGATCGCCGCGAAGAGCGGGTCGTAGAGCGCGGCCGACATGCCGAGGCCGGCGACCATCCAGGCGAGCAGGAAGACCGGGAGGGACTGCGCGACCGCCATCAGCACGAGGCCCGCCGCGATGATCGTGGCGCCGGCTACGAGGACCGGCCGCCCGCCGTGACGCCGGATCATGCGGCCGACGAACGGCGCGGGCAGGCCCGACACGAAGATCGCGAGCGAGAGCGCGCCCACCACCATCGCCTGCGGCCAGCCGGTCTCGGCGACGATCGGGTCCGAGACGACGGCGGTGAGGAAGAACGTGCCGCCCCACAGGACGATCTGCGTGACGCCGAGGGCGACGTTGCCGGCGATGGTCGGACGCGGTAGCGTATCGGGCGGCTCTGAGCCGCGCGCGGTTGGGGCGCCGGGCACGATGATGATGTCTCCCAGTGGTCGTCTTCGAGGCTGCAGGGCCTCGAGCCTCACTAGCGCGCTACCGGGCCGATCAGCCCCGCAATCCTCGATCTGCAGCCGTGCGCGGGGTTCGGAGGTGACGGCGGGGTCGACGGCGACCGGCCTCAGGGCCGCGACGGATCCTCCGGCAGGAACCGCGCCACCGCGTCGTGGATCGTCGCGGCGATCTCCGCTTCCCGACGCTCGAACTCGTCGAGCAGGCCGGACACGGCGACCGCCAGCGGGCGGCCCTTGCTGTCGATGCGCCGGGGCAGCGGGACCGCGATCGAGCCGGCGCCCGGCGTGACGAGCCCGCGGGAGAGGAAGTGCCCGTCCCGCCGCAGCCGCGCCAGGTTGGTCAGGACGGCCGCGACCGCGATCGGCGGCTGCTCGGCCGGCGCCTCCGCGTTCGTGCGGCGGACCAGCGGACCGATCTCGGCCTCCGGGCTGTCGGCGAGGAGCGCGGTGCCAGTCGCCGACCAGACGACGAGGCGGCGCGTCCCGGGCGGAACGTGGAAGCGCATGGCGGTGCGCGCCTGCAGGACGTGGACGTACTGCGAGAAGATCGCGTTGCGCGCGGCGAGGATCACCGTCCCGCCCGTGCGCTCCGACAGGTGCTCGAGCATGCGCACGAGGCTGCCGTCGCGCACCGGTCCCTTGTCGAGCCACGCGCCGAGGAGCGCCACCCGGGGCGACGGCAGGAAGCTGCGGCTCGCCGGGTCGTAGTCGAGATAGCCGAGCCGGACGAGGCTCTTCAGGAGCACCGAAGTCGAGGATTGCGGGACGCTCAGCCGCTCGGCGATCTCGGAGACCCTGGCTTCCCGCTGGATCTCGTCGAACAGCTCCAGGATCTGGAGCACCCGTCCGGCGGACTTCACCAGGGCCACATCCGAACCGGCGGGATCGGCCCCCACCGTCAGGTCCGTGGACGCGCCCCCCCGAGCGCCGATGCGCTCACCCATGCCGCGACGCGCGAAACGGCGGCCCCGGAAGCCGCACGGTTCGCAACGGCCCTGGTCGCCCACGCGCGGATCCGTGGTGATCGCGGCGCATCGCCGGCACGTTCCCCCATCTGCCGCGGCGCCAGACCGCGTGCCGCTCAACAGCATTATAGAACCTGCACGATCGTGGAGATCCATCACACATGTGATATTGTACAGCAGGTGGGCGATGGCGGTTGATGCCGGGGGCGCGCTCTGCCCTACTCGCCCGCGGTGTCGGTCCCGCCTGACCGACCGGCACCGGGAGACCGCGCGGCAAGCGCGGCCCTGCTCGGGAGGAATGCCGATGTCGATCCGCCACGCGGCCGTCGCCGCGCGCCTCCTCGCCGCCACGCTGCTGCTCCCGGCCCTCGGCGGCGCGGCCCGGGCCGAAACCACCTCCGTCCGGATCGGCCTCCAGTACGGCCTCGTCTACCTGCCGGTGATGATCGCGCAGAGCGAGGGTCTCTTCGACAAGCGCGCCAAGGCCGCGGGGCTCGACGGCTTGTCGGTCACGCTGACGCGTTTCAGCGGCTCGACCGCGATGAACGACGCGCTGCTCTCCGACAGCGTCGAACTCGGCACCCTCGGCTCAGCCGGTGCCCTGATCGCCTGGGACAAGACCCGCGGGAGCCAGCAGATCAAGAGCCTCACCGCCCTGAGCTCGGTCGTCTACACGCTGTTCACCGGCAAGCCCGGCGTCGCCGCGTTGAAGGACTTCACCTTCGGCGACAAGATCGCGGTCCCGGCCTTCAACTCGCCCCAGGCGATCCTGCTGCGAGTTGCGGCGGCCCAGCAGCTCGGCGGATCGGCCAAGGCCGACGCGCTGATGGTGAGCCTGCCCCATCCGGACGCCACCGCGGCGATGCGCGCCGGACAGGGGATCGCCGGCTACTTCGCGACGCCACCCTTCACGCAGGTGCTGCAGGCCGATCCCAAGATCCGGACGGTCATGACCTCGACCGGCCTGATCGGCAGCGGCGACATCACCGCCGCGACCCTGAACGCGAAGCAGGGGTTCGTCGACGCGAACCCGAAGGTCGCGCAGGCGATCCGCGCCGGGATGGAGGATGCGGTGGCGCTGATCCGCAGCGACCCCAAGCGCGCGGCGTCGATCTATCTCGCCTCGGAGCAGGTTCAGATCGACCGCGCGCAAGTTGAGGCGATCCTGACCGACGGTTCCATCGTCTACGACGTGGCCCCGAAGGGAATGGTCGCCCTCGCCAAGGCGATGGCGACGCAGGGCTTCCTGCGGAAGGTGCCGGGCGACTGGCAGGAGATCTTCTTCCCCGGCCTCGAGGGCCGCGACGGCAGCTGAGCGCCGCGGATTCGGCACCGCCAGCCCGTCCCGCCGCTCAGGGAGCCCCGATGCACAGTTTCCGCTTCAGCGCCGAGCCGCTCCCGCCCGAGGCCGAGGCCGCCCGCGCGTCCGTCCGCGCCTTCCTCGACGCGGAACGGGCGGCCGGGCATTTCGTCCCGCACCGGACCTCGTGGACGACCTTCGACGCCGCCTTCAGCCGGCGCGCGGGGGCCGCGGGCCTCATCGGCCTGACCCTGCCGGAGGCCTATGGCGGCCACGGCCGCTCCGGCCTCGTCCGCTTCGTCGTCACCGAGGAGATGCTGGCGGCCGGCGCGCCCTGCGGCGCGCACTGGATCGCCGACCGCCAGTCGGGGCCGCAGATCCACCGGCACGGCACCGAGGCGGCCAAGCGGGCGATCCTGCCGCGAATCTGCCGGGGCGAATGCGCCTTCGGCATCGGCATGAGCGAGCCGAATTCCGGCTCGGACCTCGCCGCCGTCCGGACCCGCGCGGTGCGCGACGGCGACGGCTGGGTGATCAACGGCTCCAAGATCTGGACGACGAACGCCCATCAGGTCGATTACCTGCTGGCCCTCGTCCGGACCGGCGAGCCCGGGCCGGACCGGCACGGCGGGCTGACCCAGTTCATCGTCGACATGGCGGCCCCCGGGGTGACGGTCCGGCCGATCCTCGACCTGTCGGGCCATCACGAGTTCAACGAGGTGTTCTTCACCGATTACCGCGTCGCCGACGCGATGCGGGTCGGCGCCGAGGGCGCGGGCTGGGGCCTCGTCACGGAGGAACTCGCCTTCGAGCGCTCCGGGCCCGACCGGTTCCTGTCGGATTACCGGCTGCTCGTCGAACTCGTCGACCGGATCGGGCCGGAGCCGGACCGGTTCCAGGCGGTCGAGACCGGACGGATGGTGGCCCAGCTCACCGCGCTGCTGGGCATGTCGGCCTCGGTGGCCCGCCTCCTCGATCAGGGCGTCGTGCCGGGCGTCGAGGCGGCGCTGGTCAAGGATGTCGGCAACGGCTTCG
Source organism: Methylobacterium sp. 1030 (assembly GCF_040544715.1). NCBI lineage: Bacteria > Pseudomonadati > Pseudomonadota > Alphaproteobacteria > Hyphomicrobiales > Methylobacteriaceae > Methylobacterium > Methylobacterium sp. 1030. Next base: position 15,403 of record NZ_JBEPKM010000012.1, read on the forward strand.
AGCGCGCCGTGCCGGAGATCGCCCGGCGGCTCGTGCCGGTCGAGCCGAGTCTCACCGCGCAGGGCGACGCCTTCCGCGAGGCTTTGGGCGGCGTGACCCTGCGGGCGCCCTCCTTCACCCTGCGCGGCGGGACCCGCGAGGTCCTGCGCGGCGTCATCGCCCGGGGGCTGGGGCTGCGATGAGTCGGATGGACCACGCGGCGGAGGCCGGCGACCCGGTCGACGGGATCGTCCTCGATCAGGTCGAGCGGCTGCTCGCCCAGCACCTCACGCCGGCGCTGCTGGCGGCCTGCGACGGGGCCGCGGGCGCGACCGCAAGGGCGGCGGATCTCTGGCCGGCGGATCTCTGGACGGCGCTCGCCGAGAGCGGCCTGCCGCTGGCGCTGGTGCCCGAGGCGGAGGGCGGGATCGGTCTCGCCGCCACGACCGCGGCCCGGCTGATCCGGCGTTGCGGCCGGGCCGCCCTCCCCCTGCCCCTGCCGGAGACCGTCGCGGGCGCGGCGCTCTGGGCTGCCACGGGGGGACAGGTGGCCGAAGACGCCCTGTCGCTGGTCCCGGGCGGTGGCCCCGTGCGGATCGCGCCGCACGCGGAGGGGTTCGTCCTGGACGGCCGGGTCGCGCAGGTGCCCTGGGGCGGTTCGGTCGCGGCCCTGCTCCTCGACGCCGTCGACGCGGCCGGCATCCCGCACCTCGTGCGGATCGCCGCGCCCGGGACGCTCCGCGACACGCACCACAACCTCGCCGGCGAGCCGCGTGACACCCTCGATCTGACCGGCTGCATCGTCCCGGCCGCCGACGTCCGGGCCGCGCCGGGCTGGGCTGCCGGAGCGGGGGCGCCGTCCGTCGAATCCGTCGGCGCCTGGGTCCGGGCGCAGCAGATGGTGGGCGCCCTGGAGACCTGCCTCGGCTCGGCCCTCGCTCACGCGCAGGAGCGGCAGCAGTTCGGCCGGCCGCTCGCCAAGTTCCAGGCGATCCAGCACATGCTGGCCGAGGCGGCGGGCGAGGTCGCGGCGGCGAGCGCGGCCGCCGACCTCGCTTCCGCCTGCTGGGGCGATCCGCGCTTCGTCCTCGCCACCGCCATCGCGAAGGCGCGCTGCGGCGAGGCGGCGGGCCACGTCGCGGCGATCGGCCACCAGATCCACGGGGCGATGGGCTTCACCCAGGAGCACCCGCTCCACCGCGCCACCCGGCGGCTGTGGTCCTGGCGCGACGAGTTCGGATCCGACGCCCTCTGGCAGGAGCGGATCGGGCGCGCGGTCTGCGCGGGCGGCGGCGCGGCCCTCTGGCCGATGCTGGTCCGCCTGCGCGGCGGCGCCGGGTGACAGGGGAGACAGGCGTGCCGGATCACTCCGCCGAAACTCACTCCACCGAGACGAACACGGCCGGCCCGCTCGCGGGCGTGCGGGTGGTCGACCTGACCAGCGTGATCATGGGCCCGTCGGCGACGCATATCCTGGCCGATCTCGGCGCCGACGTGATCAAGATCGAGACGCCGGAGGGCGATTCCTTCCGGCATTACCGGCCGGCCCGGGGCGCCGGGATGGGCGGCAACTTCCTGCACCTCAACCGCAACAAGCGCAGCGTCCGCCTCGACCTGAAGCGGGCGGCGGCGCGGGCCGCCCTCGACCGGCTGATCGCCACGGCCGACGTCCTCGTCCACTCCATGCGGCCCGACGCGATCCTGCGCCTGGGCTACGGCTACGCGCGGGTGCGCACGCTCCAGCCCGACATCGTCTTCTGCGGCGCCTACGGGTTCGGGGCCGACGGCCCCTACGCCCACAAGGCGGCCTACGACGACCTGATCCAGGCGGGCTCGGGCCTCGCGGCGCTCCAGACCGCCGCCTATGGCCAGCCCGGCTACCTGCCCACGGTGCTGTGCGACAAGATCGCCGGACAGGCCATCGCCTGCGCGATCCTCGCCGCCCTCTACGAGCGCCGGGCCGGCGGCGGCGGGCAGGCGGTCGAGGTGCCGATGTTCGAGACCATGGTGGAGTTCAACTTCGTCGAGCACATGGTCGGCTACGCCTTCGAGCCGCCGCTGGGGCCGCCGGGCTTCAACCGGGTCCTGAGCCCGCGGCGCAAGCCCTACCGGACCCGGGACGGCCACGCCTGCATCCTGCCCTATTCCGACCGGAACTGGCGCGACTTCTTCATCCATACCGGCCGGCTCGAATTCGTGGACGATCCCCGCTTCGCGCCGCTCGCCGTGCGGGTGGAGAACATCGAGATCCTCTACGCCCTGGTCGAGGAGGAGGCAGCGCGCCGGACCACCGCCGAATGGGTGGCGTTCTGCGACTCGGTGAGCATCCCGTGCATGCCGGTCCTCGGCCTGGAGGACCTGCCGGAGGACGCGCACCTGAAGGCGGTCGGCTTCTTCGGCAGCGCCGAGCACCCGAGCGAGGGGCGCTACCGCACCATGCGCCGGCCGGTCTCGTTCAGCGGCAGCCGCTTCGCGATCCGCCGCCACGCCCCGCGGCTCGGCGAGCACACCGCCGAGGTCCTGGCCGAGGCCGGGCTCGAACCGGCCGAGATCGCCGCCCTGATGGACGCGCCGGACAAGCCCGACACCGCGCCCCTGGAGGCTGCCCGATGAGTGTTGAATCCGAGGTCCGCGACGCGGGCGAGGACCTGCTGTTCTCCGTCGCGGAGGGGGTGGCGACGATCACGCTGAACCGGCCCGAGCGGAAGAACGCCTTCACCTTCCCGATGATCGAGTCCTGGACGGCGGCCCTGCAGCGCTGCCGCACCGACGCGGCGATCCGCGTCGTGGTGGTGACCGGCGCGGGCTCGGCCTTCTGCAGCGGCGGCGACATCGTCGAGATGGGCGAGCGCCTCGACCAGCCGCCGGCCCGACGCAAGGAGGAGCTTTACGGGCGGATCCAGCGCATCCCGCTGACGCTGGAGGATCTCGACAAGCCGGTGATCGCCGCCCTGAACGGCGTGGCCACCGGCGCCGGCCTCGACCTCGCCCTGATGTGCGACCTGCGCTTCGCCGCCAGGAGCGCCCGCTTCGCCGAGACCTACGTGCGGGTCGGCCTCGTCCCCGGCGCGGGCGGCGCCCATTTCCTGCCCCGCCTTGTCGGGACCGCAAAGGCGCTGGAGCTGTTCTTCACCGGCGATTTCGTCGATGCCGACGAGGCCCTACGGATCGGCCTCGTCAATGGCGTCCACGCCGACGCGGACCTGATGCCGGCCGTGGCGGCGCTGGCGCGGAAAATCGCCAAGGCGCCGCCGCTGACGCTGAGCCTGATCAAGCGGGCGGTCTATCAGGGCATGCGCAACGACCTGCGCACCAACCTAGACCTGATCTCCTCGCACTACGCCGTCGTCACCGCGACGCCCGAGCATCGGGAGGCCGTGCAGGCTTTCATCGGGGGGCGCGACAGGACCTGACGCGTCGGGGCCCGGTCTCATTGCCGCCCGCATCAAGACTGAAACGTTTGTGCGGGCGACATCTTCCCCCCGGCGTCGCACTTTCGCGCTTGTCGCCACCGCGCTCACCTGCAAGTCTATCCAAAATTCAATCCGCGCAACGACGCGGGCTCAGGTCTGGGAGGACGCGATGACGGCTCGGATTCTCGGTGCGCTCGTGTGTGCACTCGCCCTCGCGGCCCCGGCCGCGGCGCAGACCCCCATCGTCATCAAGTTCAGCCACGTCGTGACCACCGACACGCCCAAGGGCCAGGGGGCCGAGCGGTTCAAGCAGCTCGCCGAGGAGCGCACCAAGGGCGCGGTCAAGGTCGAGATCTACCCGAACAGCACGCTCTACAAGGACAAGGAGGAGGTGGAGATGCTCCAGCTCGGCGCCGTGCAGATGCTGGCGCCGTCCACGAGCAAATTCGGCCCCCTCGGCGTGAAGGAGTTCGAGGCCTTCGACCTGCCCTACATCTTCCCCAACGAGCAGGTGCTGCGGCGCGTCCAGGACGGACCGATCGGCCAGGGCCTGTTCAAGAAGCTCGAGACCAAGGGGATCAAGGGGCTCGGCTACTGGGACAACGGCTTCAAGATCCTCACCGCCAACAAGCCGATGCACGCCCCCGAGGACGTGAAGGGCCTGAAGTTCCGGATCCAGTCCTCGAAGGTTCTGGAGGCGCAGTTCAAACAGCTCGGGGCGCTGCCGCAGGTGCTCGCCTTCTCCGAACTCTACCAGGCGCTGCAGACCGGCGTGGTCGACGGCCAGGAGAACCCGCCGTCGAACGTGACGACCCAGAAGCTCAACGAGGTGCAGAAGCACGCCACGCTGACCTATCACGGCTACATCGGCTACGCGGTCATCGTGAACAAGGGCTTCTGGGACGGGCTGCCGGCCGACATCCGCGCGACGCTCGAGGGCGCCATCAAGGATGCGACCGCCTACGAGCACGAGATCGCCGACAAGCAGAACGAGAAGGCGCTCGCCGATATCCGCGCCACCGGCAAGACCGAGGTCTACACGCCGACAGAGGCCGAGAACGCCGCGTGGCGCAAGGCCCTGGCGCCGGTCCAGCGCGAGATGGCTTCCCGCGTCGGCAAGGATCTGGTCACGGCGCTCAACAAGGAAGCCGAGGCGGCGCCGAACAACTGATCCCGCCGCCGCGTCCGGACCGACCATGTTGCTGAAACTGCTCGATCGGCTCGAAGAGGTGCTGATCGGAACCCTGATGGCGGCCGCGACCGTCATCACCTTCGCCACGGTGGTGCACCGGTTCCTCTCCGGCATCCCGGCGCTGCAGGACTACACCGACCGGATCGACTTCGGCTGGTCGCAGGAACTGTGCATCTACATGTTCATCTGGGTGGCGAAGTTCGGCGCGGCCTACGGCGTGCGCACCGGCATCCACGTCGGCGTCGACGTGCTGGTCAACCGCCTGCCGCCGGGCGCGCGCCGGGTGATGGTCCTGGTCAGCCTCGCGGCGGGCGCGCTGTTCACCGGAATCGTCGGCACGCTCGGCACGAACTTCGTCTGGCGCATCGGCCACACCGACCAGACGACGCCCGACATGGAGATCCCGGTCTGGATCGTCTACCTCGCGATCCCGCTCGGCTCCTACCTGATGTGCTTCCGCTTCCTGCAGGTCGCGTGGAGCTACTGGAAGACCGGGCATCTGCCCGCCCGCGATCACGCCCATGTCGACGGCGTCCCGACCGTCGAGGGTGTCGACCCGATCCAGCTCGGCCGCGAGGGAGGCCCCGCATGAGCGGCCTGATCATCTTCGGGCTGCTCATCGCCCTCATGCTCACTGGCATGCCGATCTCGATCGCGCTCGGCCTGACGGTGCTGACCTTCCTGTTCACCCTCACGCAGGTGCCGATCGAGAGCGTCGCGCTCAAGCTGTTCACCGGGATCGAGAACTTCTCGATCATGGCGATCCCGTTCTTCATCCTCGCCGGCAACTTCCTGGCCCATGGCGGCGTGGCGCGGCGGATGATCGCCTTCACGACCTCCCTCGTCGGGCACTGGCCGGGCGGCCTCGGCCTCGCGGGCGTGGTCGCCTGCGCGCTGTTCGCCGCCGTGTCGGGGTCGAGCGTGGCGACCGTGGTGGCGATCGGCTCGATCATCCTGCCCGCCATGGTGGCGGAGGGCTACCCACGGCGCTTCGGCGCCGGGGTGATCACCACCTCGGGGGCGCTCGGCATCCTCGTGCCGCCCTCGATCATCCTCGTGCTCTACGGGGTGTCGACGAATTCCTCGATCGGCAACCTGTTCCTCGCCGGTGTGATGCCCGGCATCGTCCTGTCGGCCATGCTGGCGAGCGTCACCTTCGTCATCGCCAAGCGCCGCGGCTATCCGCGCATGCCGAAGGCGTCCTGGGCCGAGCGCCTGCGCGCCTTCCGCGAGAGCGCCTGGGGCCTGTTCCTCGTGGTGATGGTGATCGGCGGCATCTACGCCGGCATCTTCACCCCGACCGAGGCGGCCGCGACGGCGGCCGTCTACGCCTTCGTCATCGCGGTGTTCGTCTACCGGGACCTGAAGCTGTCGGACGTGCCCCGCGTGCTTCTCGCGTCCGCCAACATGAGCGCGATGCTGCTATACATCATCACCAACGCGGTGCTGTTCTCGTTCCTGATGACGTCGGAGAACATCCCGCAGACGATGGCGGCGTGGCTGATCGCCATGAACTTCAGCCCGCTGGTCTTCCTGCTCGTCGTCAACATCATCCTGCTGATCGCCGGCAACGTGATGGAGCCGTCCTCGATCCTGCTGATCATGGCGCCGATCCTGTTCCCGATCGCGGTCAAGCTCGGGATCGACCCGATCCATTTCGGGATCATCATGGCGGTCAACATGGAGGTCGGCCTGTGCCACCCGCCGGTCGGGCTCAACCTCTACGTGGCGAGCGGGATCGCCCATATGGGCATCTCCGAGCTGACCGTCGCGGTGCTGCCCTGGCTGCTGACGATGCTGGCCTTCCTGGTCTTGGTGACCTACTGGCCCGCCCTGTCCCTGTGGCTCCCGCGGGCGCTCGGGGCGATGTGACGGCCTGACGACCGGCGGAAGGATCCGATCGTCACGCTCGGCGCCGGGACGGCCGCTCCGGGCGCCCGTCCCGATCGCACCGGCACGGGCCGGCAGGAAGCCTGAGCATCCCTGCCGTGTCCGGAAACCGCCGCTCAGGCAGGCTGCGCGACCGCGGTGCTGCTGTGCCGCAGGGTCAGCGACAGGCAGACGATCGCGAGGACGCAGGCCGCCAGCAGGAGAATGAAGCAGCCGTTCCAGCCGTAATGGTCGGTCGTGTAGCCGACCAGCGCGCTCGCCGCGACGGAGCCGCCGAGATACCCGAACAGGCCCGTGAAGCCCGCCGCCGTTCCGGCCGCCTTCTTCGGCACGAGCTCAAGGGCCTGAAGGCCGATCAGCATCACCGGCCCGTAGATCAGGAAGCCGATGCAGATCAGGGCCGCGAGGTCGACGCCCGGATTGCCCTCGGGATTGAGCCAGTAGACCAGCGTCGCCGCCATGACGCCGAACATGAACACCACGCCCGTCGCACCCCGGTTGCCGCGGAACAGCTTGTCGGACAGCCAGCCGCAGAGAAGGGTACCGGGAATGCCGGCCCACTCGTAGAGGAAGTAGGCCCAGGAGGTCTTGTCGACCGAGAAGTGCTTGGCCTCCTTCAGGTAGGTCGGCGCCCAGTCCAGCACGCCGTAGCGGAGCAGGTAGACGAAGACGTTGGCGAAGGCGATGTACCAGAGCATCCGGTTCTTCAGCACGTGCTCGACGAAGATCTCGCGCGTGGAGAACTCGCGCTCGTGGTTCGCGTCGTAGCCGTCCGGATAATCGTCCTTCCAGGCTTCCACGGAAGGCAGCCCGCAGGATTGCGGCGTGTCGCGCATGGTGATGAAGGCGAAGACCGCGACGCCGAGCGCCACGGCGGCGGGCACGTAGAACGCCGCGTGCCAGTCGTTGAACCAGGCCAAGCCGAGCAGGAAGAGCGGGCCGATTAGGCCACCGCCGACGTTGTGCGCCACGTTCCAGACCGAGACGACGCCGCCGCGCTCCTTCTGGGACCACCAGTGCACCATCGTGCGGCCGCTCGGCGGCCAACCCATGCCCTGGAACCAGCCGTTGAGGAACAGCAGCACGAACATGATGCCGACGCTGGAGGTCGCCCAGGGAACGAAGCCGAACAAGAACATCACCAGCGCCGAGAGCACGAGGCCGATCGGCAGGAAGTAGCGCGGGTTGGAGCGGTCCGAGACCATGCCCATCAGGAACTTGGACAGGCCGTACGCGATCGCGACGGCGGAGAGCGCGGTGCCGAGCTCACCGCGGCTGTAGCCCTGCTCGACGAGGTAGGGCATCGCCAGCGAGAAGTTCTTGCGCAGAAGGTAATAGCCCGCATAGCCGAGAAAGATGCCCGCGAAGATCTGCCAGCGCAGCTTGCGGTAGGTCGGATCGACGCGATCCGTCTGAATGGGTGGCCTGTGGGCCGCGGGAGCGAGAAAGCCGATCATGGCGCGCCTTGGTGCTTGAGACCGCGGATGGACCCGGGCTCATCCCGGGCGCATCTCGGATTGGACGGGGTGCTGAGGTGCCGCACTCAGCGTCGTGCCGTATCGACGCGCCGACGCGCGATCCGCGCGTCCGGTCTCGACCTGTGGCGATGGTGGACGGCATGGTCCGGTCGCGGCATCGTTTCCTCCTGTGATGCGGCGCCTCTCCGGCTCGGCCGGGTCGCCGTCTCTCGGTCTCGCTGCGTCCTTGCCGGTCTCAGACGGCGGCGGCCATCGCGCCGTCGGTGCGGCCGGTCATGGCCGCGATCCGCGCTCGGAGCGCCGCGACCTCGTCGGGCGAGAAGGCGAGACCAAGCTTCGACCGGCGCCAGAGAACGTCCTCGGCGGTGCGGGCCCATTCCCGGTCCATCATCCAGCGCAGCTCGCCCTCGTGGAGGCCGTGTCCCAGATCGGGTCCCAGATTCGAGGCGATGCGCAGCGCGTCCGTCCCGTAGGCGGCCACCATGCGCTGGACCGTGGCGGCGCCGAGCCGGGGCGCGGTGCGGGCGAGGCGCGCCTCGAGCTCGGCCACCCCGTCCACCGCGAAGTCGCCGCCCGGCAGCGCGGCGCCTCCGGTCCACGAGCGGCCGCGCGCCCCGAGGCGCTGACCGATCTCCTTCAGGGCATCCTCGGCTAGCTTGCGGTAGGTGGTGATCTTGCCGCCGAAGATGTTCAGCACCGCCGCCTCGCCGGCCGCGCCGTCCGTCTTCAGCACGTAGTCGCGCGTCGCCTCCTGCGCCGCGGAGGCGTGATCGTCGTAGAGGGGGCGCACCCCCGAGAAGGTCCAGACGATGTCCTCCCGGCGAAGCGGCGTCGCGAAGTACTCGCTGGCGGCGCTCAGGAGATAGGCGATCTCCTCCTCGGTGATCGCCGCGTCGGCGGGATCGCCGGAGAAGTCACGGTCCGTCGTGCCGACGAGCGTCGTGTCGTTCGCGTAGGGGATCGCGAAGATGATGCGCCCGTCCGCGTTCTGGAAGATGAAGGCCCGGTCGTGGTCGTAGAGCTTGCGCATCACGATGTGCGAGCCCTGCACGAGGCGCACGTGCTTGGCCTCGCTCCGGCCGAGCGGGCCCTGGATCACCCGGTCGACCCAGGGGCCGGCCGCGTTGACGAGGAAGCGCGCGGCGATCTCCTCCTCGCGGCCGGTCCGAAGCTCGCGCCGGACGATGCGCCAGAGATCGCCCTCGCGCCGGACCGAGACGACGCGGGTCCCCACCGCGATCTCGGCGCCCCGCGCCTCGGCGTCGCGCGCGTTGAGCACCACCAGGCGCGTGTCGTCGACGCGCGCGTCAGAGTACTCGAAGCCGCGCCGGAAATCGGATTTGAGCGGGGCGCCGATGGGGCCGGAGAGGTCCACGGGGCGCGTGCCGGGCAGGCGCTTGCGGCCGCCGAGATGGTCGTAGAGGAACAGGCCGATCCGCAGCAGCCAGGCCGGACGCAGGCCCGCGTGGAGCGGCAGGACGAAACGCAGCGGGCGCACGATGTGGGGCGCGATCCCCCAGAGCACCTCGCGCTCGGCCAGCGCCTCCCGCACAAGGCGGAACTCGTAGTGCTCCAGGTAGCGCAGACCGCCGTGGATCAGCTTGGTCGACCATGACGAGGTGCCGCTGCCCAGGTCATTCTGCTCGGTCAGCGACACCGAGTATCCCCGGCCGGCCGCGTCCCGCGCGATGCCACAGCCGTTGATCCCCCCGCCGATGACGGCAACGTCGAACGTCCGCATGATCCTCCCCCTCTCGTGCCGCGGCGTCGGACGCGCGGCTGCGAAAGCAGAGGAATTGAATACGAAACCAAAGGAAAGTCAATCGAAACCGATACGCTCAGCGACCGGTTTCGACGAGCCGCACTCCGGACGCGCGGCACAGGTCGCGCAGCGTATCGCTGGGGCAGCGATCGGTCACGAAGGTGCCGACTTGGCTGAGCTGGGCGAGCCGGACCGGCGCGCTGCGCTCGAACTTGGTGGAATCGGCGACCAGCACGACGTGGCGGGCATTGGCGATGATCGCCTGCGCGACCCGGACCTCGCGATAGTCGAAGTCGAGGAGGGCCCCGTCCTCGTCGATCGCCGAGGCCCCGATCACCGCGAAATCGACCTTGAACTGGCGGATGAAATCCACCGCCGCCTCCCCGACGATCCCCCCATCCGAGCGGCGGATCAGGCCACCCGCCACGATGCACTCGATCTCCGGGCTGGGCCGCAGGGCGAGCGCGACGTTGAGGTTGTTGGTGATGACCATGAGGCCGGAATGGCTCAGCAGCGCCCGGGCGACGGCCTCGGTGGTGGTGCCGATATTGATGAACAGCGAGGAGCGGTCCGGGATCAGGTCGGCGGCCGCGCGCGCGATCGCCGCCTTCTCGGGCGCCGCGATCGCGTTGCGTGCCTCGTAGTCGAGGTTCTCGGCGCCCGCGCCGAGCACCGCCCCGCCGTGGATGCGCGAGAGGAGGCGCGCGTCGCACAGGTCATTCAGGTCCTTCCGGATGGTCTGCACGCTGACCGCGAACCGGCCGGACAGGGCATCGACCGAGACGCGCCCCTCGGTCCGGGCGACGTCCATGATCGCATTCTGACGCTCCGAGAGCATGCCTTCAGACCTCCGCGCGGCGAAAACGAAACCGGTTTCGGTGCGAACGCGCGAACGATGTCGAAAAGCGAAGGCGCGCTCTGAACCGGCCTTCACGCCTAGCGGATTCACCTCCAGGAGGAAACGTCCGGACCCCGCGGCCCGGCCCGGCGGATGTTGACGATGCGCGCCCGCGCGTCGACAAGCGCCGCGATGGAACGGTTTCGGTATTCGCATCGATGACGCGCGCGGCCGTCCCGCAGAACTGGTCTCCGGTTGGAGGCGGGGATCTCGGCGACCTGATCCGCGGTCATGACTGGGCGGCGACGCCGCTCGGGGCCATCGCCTCCTGGCCCGCGCCCGTCCGGACCATCGTCCAGACCCTGCTGCTCTCGCCGGTCCCGACGGTGGCGATCTGGGGAAGCGACGGGATCCTGGTCTACAACCGGGGCTACGCGGAGGTCTGCGGCCCGCGCCATCCGGAGGCCCTCGGCGGGCGTCTCCTGGAACTCTGGCCGGAAGCCCGCGCCTTCAACGCGCACGTGATCGCGAGTGGCCTGGCCGGTCGCCCGCTCAGCTTCCGCGCCCAGGAACTGGAGCTCTGGCGACACGGGCGTCCGGAGACGGTCTGGATGGACCTCGACTACACGCCCATCCTGGACGACGACGGGACGCCGATCGGCACGCTCGCCACGGTGCGCGACATCACCGAGCGCGTCCTCAGCGAGCGTCGGATCGCCGAGAACGAGAGCCGCCTCGGCTTCCTCGACCAGCTGGGCCAGGCAACCGCGAACGCCCGCGACGCCGGCACGATCCTGGAGATCACCACGCGCTGCGTCGGCGCGCACCTGAACCTGTCGAATTGCGCCTACGCCGACATGGATCCGGACGGCGACGGCTTCACCATCCGCGGCAACTGGCACGTGCCGACGGCGCCCTCGATCCTCGGGCGCTACAGCCTCGCCGATTTCGGCGCCCTGGCCGTCCAGGAACTCAATGCCGGCCGGCCGCTCATCATCAACGACAACGCCGCCGAGCTCGCCCCGCACGAGGCCGAGGCCTTCCGGGCGATCGGGATCGCGGCCACCATTTGCATGCCGCTGGTGAAGGACGGACGGCTCGCCGCCCTGATGGCCGTCCACCACGCGCGGCCTCACCGCTGGTCGCGCGCCGAGCTCGCGCTCATCCGCGAAGCGACCGAGCGCTGCTGGGCGCATATCGAGCGTGTCGGCGCGGAGGCGAGCCTGCGGCTCAGCGAGGCGCGGCTCCGCGCCCTGGTCCACGCGACCTCCGACGTGGTCTACCGCATGAGCCCGGACTGGCAGGAGATGCGCCAGCTCGACGGCCGCGGCTTCCTGTCCGACATGGCGGAGCCGAGCGTGCGCTGGCTCGACCGCTACGTCGATCCGGCCGACAGGCCTGAGGTCATGGCCGCCGTCAACGACGCGGTCAGCCGCAAGGGCCTGTTCGAACTCGAGCACCGGGTCCGGCGCGCCGACGGCGGCGTCGGCTGGACGCTGTCGCGCGCGGTGCCGCTGATCGATCGGCACGGGACCGTCACCGAGTGGTTCGGGATGGCCAGCGACGTCACGTTCCGCCACGAGGCCGACGCGCGGCTCAGGGAGAGCGAGGCCCGCTTCCGCGCCATGGCGGACGACGCGCCGGTGATGACCTGGATCACCGACGAGACCGGGGCGTGCATCTACCTCAACCGGCGCTGGTACGAGTTCACCGGGCAGGCGGAGGCCGAGGCGCTCGGCCTCGGCTGGCTGGACGCGATCCATCCCGACGACCGCGCCCACTCCGAGCAGGTGTTCCTGGCGGCGAACGCCGACCGAGCGTCGTTCCGCCTCGAATACCGCCTCCGGGACGGGGACGGCCGGTACCGCTGGGCGCTCGACGCCGCGTCGCCGCGGTTCGCCTCCGACGGCGCGTTCCTCGGCTATTTCGGCTCGGTCATCGACATCGACGAGCGCCGCGAGGCCGAGGCGCGGCTGCGCACGCTGACCGACGTCGTGCCGGCCTTCGTCTGGTTCGCCTCGCCGGACGGCCGGCTGCATTACCTGAACGACCGCTGGTGCGCGTATACCGGCCTCGACACGCAGGCGTCGCTGCCCGATGGCTGGATCGAGGCGGTGCATCCGGACGATCGCGCGCGGACGGCGGCGGTCTGGGCGGACGCGCGCGAGTGCGGTGTCACCTACGAGATCGAGGTGCGCTATCGGCGGCACGACGGCGCGTATCGCTGGTACATGGCCCGGGCCGAACCGCTGCGCGATCCCGGGGGGACCATCACCGCCTGGTTCGGGACATCGACCGACATCCACGACCGCAAGCTGGCGGAAGACGGCCTGCGCGAGTTGAACGAGACCCTGGAGAGCCGTGTCGCCGAGCGCACCGGAGAGCTGCTCAAGACCGAGGAGGCGCTGCGCCAGTCGCAGAAGATGGAGGCCGTGGGCCAGCTCACCGGCGGCGTGGCGCACGACTTCAACAACCTGCTCACCATCATCCGCTCGTCCGTCGACTTCCTGCGCCGGCCCGAGCTGCCCGAGGCGCGCAAGGCCCGCTACCTCGACGCGGTGTCCGACACGGTCGATCGCGCCGCCAAGCTGACCGGCCAGCTTCTCGCCTTCGCCCGCCGCCAGACCCTGGACCCGCAGGTCTTCGACCTCGGCGACCGGTTGCGGGCCGTGGCCGAGCTGCTCGACACGGTGACGGGCGCGCGGATCCGGGTCGTCACCGCGATCCCGGAAGTCTCCTGCGCCGTGCGCGCCGACCTGAGCCAGTTCGAGACGGCGCTGGTGAACATCGCCGTCAACGCGCGCGACGCGATGGACGGCGAGGGCACCCTCACGCTGCGATTGACCTGCACCTGCCCTCTGCCGGCGATCCGCGGGCACGCGGCGAGTGCGCGGCCGTTCGCGGCGATCGCGCTCACCGATACCGGCTCCGGCATCGCCCCGAACGTGCTGGACCGGATCTTCGAGCCGTTCTTCACCACCAAGGAGGTCGGCAAGGGGACGGGCCTGGGCCTGAGCCAGGTATTCGGATTCGCGAAGCAGTCCGGCGGCGATGTCGCGGTCGAGAGCGTGCTCGGCGCGGGGACGACCTTCACGCTCTACCTGCCCGAAGTCGCGGCCGAGTCCGCGCCGTACGCCGCCGTCGCCCCCGCGGAGCCGGCCTCCCCCATCGGTTCCGGCCAGCGCGTTCTGGTGGTGGAGGACAACGTCGAGGTCGGCACCTTCGCCACGCAGATTCTGGAAGATCTCGGTTACGAGACCACCTGGGCCGCGAATGCCGAGGAAGCCTTGGACCGGCTCGGACCCGAGGGAACGGAGTTCGACGTCGTGTTCTCGGACGTAGTGATGCCGGGGATGGGCGGGCTGGCCCTCGCGCAGGAACTGAGGCGCCGGATGCCGCGGCTTCCGGTGCTCCTGGCCTCAGGCTACAGCCACGTCCTCGCGCAGGACGGCGCGCACGGATTCTCGGTCCTGCACAAACCCTACTCGGCCGAGCAGCTCGGACGCCTGCTCCGGCAAGTCACCGCGCGGAAGCAGGGCGCGACGGCGACGCCGTGAGCTGCTGCGGCGCGCACGCGCGCCCCCCGGCTGTTTGCTGATGCAACCGGCGGTGTAAGACGGGCGCCGACGACCCGGACGGATGACGGTGCCGTCCCCCCGCGCGCGACTGACATGACGACGCCTGAACACCCATACGCGCCCGCCACCGGCGACGGCGGCCCGTTCGACGCCGACGGCCTGCGGCTGACGCTGGACGAGGCCGGCATCTGCGGCTGGGCCCTCGACATCCCGACCGGGCGCGTCACGATCCTCCCGTCTTGCATCCGCCTGTTCGGCGTGCCGCCGGACCGTCTCACCACCCTGGACGAGATCCAAGCGCGCGTTCACCCGGACGACCGCGCCGCCCGGGCGGCGGCGATCGGGCGCGCGCTGACGGAAGGCGGAAGCTACGAGATCGACTTCCGCGCCGTGCATCCCGATGGACGCGTTCACTGGTTGCGCTCGCGCGGGCGCGTGCAGGTCGATGCCGGCGGCCGGCCGTGCCGGCACCGGGGCGTGGTCTTCAGCATCCACGCGCAGAAGCAGGCCGACGAGGAGTTGCGGGCGCGCGAGGCGCACCTGCGCTCGATCCTCGACACGGTCCCCGATGCGATGATCGTCATCGACGAGCAGGCGCAGATCAAGTCGTTCAGCGCGGCCGCCGTGCGCCAGTTCGGCTACGGCTCGGACGAGATGGTCGGGCGGAACGTCAGCGTGCTGATGCCGGAGCCGTACCGCAGCCAGCACGACGCCTACATGGCCCGCTACCTCCGGACGGGCGAGCGCCGGATCATCGGCATCGGCCGCGTCGTGGTCGGCCAGCGCAAGGACGGCTCCACCTTCCCCATGGAGCTGTCGGTCGGGGAGATGCGCTCGGGCGGCGAGCGCTACTTCACCGGCTTCATCCGGGACCTCACCGAGCGGAACGAGACCGAGACGCGCCTGCAGGAGCTGCAGTCCGAGCTGGTGCACATGTCGCGCTTCACCGCCCTCGGCGAGATGGCCTCGACCCTGGCCCACGAGATCAACCAGCCCCTGACGGCGATCGCGAGCTACCTGAAGGGCTGCCGCCGCCTCCTCGGGCGCATGGAGGGTCCCGAGGTGCCCCTGCTCGCCGACGCGGTGAACCAGGCGGCCGACCAAGCCCTGAGAGCCGGGCAGGTGATCCGGCACCTGCGGGATTTCGTGTCGCGCGGCGAGAGCGAGCGGCACATCGAGGGATTGCCGAAGCTGATCGAGGAAGCGAGCGCCCTCGCCCTCGTCGGCGCCAAGGAGAAGGGTGTGCGCGTCCGCTTCGATCTCGACCCGGACGCGCCCCTCGTGATGGCGGTCCGGATCCAGGTGCAGCAGGTCCTGCTCAACCTCATCCGCAACGCGATCGAGGCCATGCAGGACGTCGCCCGGCGCGACCTGACCGTCGCCACGCGGGCGCTGCCCGCCGAGGGCCTGGTCGAGGTGCGCGTGTCGGATACCGGGACCGGCATCGCGCCCGAGATCGCCGAGCAGCTCTTCCAGCCCTTCGTGACGACGAAGGCGAACGGCATGGGCGTCGGCCTGTCGATCTGCCGGACCATCGTCGAGGCCCACGGCGGCAAGATCCAGGCCGGACCCGGTCCGGACGGCGGGACGACCTTCCGCTTCACCCTGCGCACCTTCGACCGCGAGGAGATGGCTCATGTCGAGTGACGCGCCCGTGCACATCGTGGACGACGATCTCGCGGTGCGTCAGGCGCTGGCCTTCCTGCTGGCGACCGACGGGCTGACCGTCCGCGTCCACGATTCCGCGACCGCCTTCCTGGCGGCGGAGCCCGAGCGCGTCGGCTGCGTCGTCACCGACGTGCGCATGCCCGGCATCGACGGCGTCGAGCTCCTGCACCGCCTCCGTCAGCGGGGTAGCCTGCCGCCGGTCATCGTCATGACGGGCCACGCGGACGTCGCCCTCGCGGTCGCGGCCATGAAGGCCGGCGCGGTCGACTTCATCGAGAAGCCGTTCGACGACGAGGTGCTCCTCGCCAGCATCCGCTCGGCCCTGGCGCGCTCGGACCGGACGGCCAAGCGCGCGTCCGAGCGCGACGCGGTGCGGGCGCGCCTGGCCGAACTGACCGAGCGCGAGCGGCAGGTGCTGGAGGGACTGATCGCCGGCAAGGCCAACAAGGTGATCGGCCTCGATCTCGGCATCAGCCCGCGGACGGTGGAGATCTACCGGGCGAACGTCATGTCCAAGCTCCAGGCCGGCAGCCTTTCCGAACTCGTCCGCATGGCCCTGATCGCGGGGCAGACGGACGGCGACTGAGCGCGGGAGCGGTCCCGCGGGCGGCCGGTCTCTCGGGCGCCCCGGGCGCAGCATCCGGGGGCGGTGGTCCGAGCCGGAATCCGCGTCGACGCCGTCTAGGTCGTGGCCAGCATTCCTTCCCCGAGGAAGGAGCCGGGCCCCGGCACGCCGGGCAGAGCGAAGAAATAGCCGCCGCCGATCGGGCGGATGTACTCTTCGAGCCCCTCGCCGGACAGACGGTTCTGCACGGTGACGAATCCGGCGGCGAGGTCGGCCTGGTAGCAGACGAACAGCAGGCCCATGTCGAGCTGGCCGGCGGCGGTCAGCCCGCGGGAATAGTTGTAGCTGCGGCGCAGGATCAAACTGCCCTCGGTGCCCGGCAGGCGCGGATTGGCGAGACGGATATGGGCCGCCAGCGAGATCGCCTCGCCGTCCGGGTCGGCGGCGTAGTCGGGGACGTCGCGCTCGTGTCCCTGCCGGAGCGGCGCGCCGCTGCCCTTGTGCCGCCCGATGATGGCCTCCTGCTCGCCGAGCGGCGTGCGGTCCCAGCGCTCGACGAGGGTGCGGATGATCCGCACGACCTGGTAGCTTCCGCCCGTCGTCCAGGCCGGCTCGTCCTGCCCCGCTCCGACCCAGACGTAACGGTCCATCATCCGGAGGTCCCGCACGTCGAGGTTGGCGGTGCCGTCCTTGAAGCCGAGCATGTTGCGCACGGTGTCGGCCCCCATGGTCTTCACCACGTGGGGCGGGAGGAAGCCCTCCATCTTCCAGCGCGGCGTGAGGAGGCCGGGCGTCGCCTTGATGACGTCGCGCAGGGCGTGGATGTTGGTCTCGGCGGTGTTCGAGCAGAACTGGATCAGCAGGTCGCCGTGGCACTGCGCCGGGTCGAGGGCGTCGTTGGGGAAGCGCTCCATCGGCCCGAGATGGCGCGGGCGGGCGCGACCCAGGCCGAACCGGTAGTCGAACAGGCTCGCGCCGACCGAGACGGTGGCGGTGAGATTGTCCGGGAGGATGGTCGGCCCGAGGATGCCGGAATTGCGCGGCGGGAGCTGCGGGTGAAGATCGGGCACGGCACCGCCGCGCGTCAGGAAAGCGAGGCGCTCGGTGAGCGTCCGGAACAGGCGGGGCAGCTCGCCGCGCCGCTCGGCCAGCACGTCGAAGGCGACGTACAGGGCGGCGGCCGGCTGCGGGGTGACGATCCCGGCCTGGTGGGGGCCGTAGAAGGGCTGGGCGACGAGCGTCCCTTCCGTGGCGATGGTCGGCGTCGCGTCCTCGGCCCGGGCGGGCCCGAGGAGCGCGGCGGCGCCGAGGCCGCCGAGAAACCGGCGGCGGGTGGGAACCGGTGAAAGGAAGCGCATCGTCGCTCGGCAAAATCTGGTCGCGCTGCCGCCTTTAGCCACGAAGAGAGGCCACAGCGCGGCACCTCGGCAATGATATCAGTCTAGACCGAGCCGGCCACGCAGCGTCGACAGATCTTCAGCCAGAAGGGTGATGGGCCCCTTCAGGGCGTTGCGGTCCCGGGCGGTAAGGTTGTCGTAGCTCTGGAAGCCGCCGTCCGGACTGCGGTAGCGCGCGAGCAGGTCCTCGACCCGCTTGTAGCTGCGCTCGACCCGGGCCACGAAGTCCCGGTCCGTCAGCAGCGGCCGCAGGAGCGTGAACACCACCTTCGAGCCCTCGATATTGGCCTGGAAGTCCCACAGGTCGGTGCGGCTGTAGCGCTCCTCCTCGCCGCTGATCTTGGTGGCGGCGATCCCCTCGATCAGGGCCGAGGCCGCCCCGACCGCCCGGGCGGGCGGGATGGCGAGCGCCGCGAGTCGGTCGCGCAGGGTCACGGTCTCGGCGGTGAGCCGCTCCGCGACCTCGCCGAGCCCCTCCGTGGTGCCGAGGGTGAACAGCGCCATCTCCAGCCGATGGAAGCCGACGAAGGCGGGATCGCGCTCGCGCAGCTCGAACTCGTCGCTGCGCACGTCGAGACGCTTGATCAGCTCGGGAAACAGGGCCGCCACCGGCTCGATACGCTCGTAGGGCGCGCGCGCCGGGGCGTAGAGCCGGCGCGCCTCCGCGAGCTGCCCGGCCTGGATCGCCGCGACGAAGCGCGCGGTCTCGCGCACGAAGGCGTCGGCCTGGGCCACGACGTAGGTCCTGTAGGCCGCGAGGGCCGCGGCCAGCTCCGGCGGCACCGGCCGGGACGGCCGGGCGGGACGCGGGCTGTCCGGCATGTCGAGGGACCAGCCCGGGCGGGGATCGCCGACGCCGATCAGCGTCGCCAGAGCGAGGGCCGCGATGCGGGATCGGTCCCGGGCGAGGCTTGGAGACGCGGGCATGGGCGGCGGCGCATCGTGACACGGGGCGCGGCCCGAGCCGGCCGCATCGACCGGCTAATCGAGGCCTCACCGGCGGGCAACTGCCGACCGCGGCGGCGGTTCGCGGCGGGCCCTGGTCGACCGGCCTTCCGGCGGCCTCGCGGAGCATGATCGCGGCGCGCTCAGACGAGGAGCGGGATCACGATCGCGAGCAGGACATTCCCGCCGACGAGCAGGATCAGAGGAAGCGTCTCCATACCGGTCAGCCCAGGCAGGACCGGGCGCGGATCCCGGCCATCGCGGGCTTGACCGGGCAGGCGGGCGCGTCCGCGGCGTAGCTCCGGGTGCCGGCCGGCTGCCCGGTGACGGCCTGCGAGAGCGCCGGCAGGTAGGTCGTGCCGACCATGATGCCGGCCGAGAGCAGGAGGCGGGCGATGACGTCGAGCATGGTGTTTCCCCTCGTTCGGTCTTCGAGGACCGTTGTGCGGGGCGGTATCTACGCAAGCCGTGCTGCGGGAATATTGCGTCCCGTGTTGCTTCAGCGCTCTCGGGAAGTCATCGCGGCGATGGCACAATAACGGAATGTGTCGTCGCGGAATCGGCGACCGATCGGGAGGCCGCACGGGTGACGGGGCGCGGGACACGGTGCGAGGCGCGATGACCCGCGGGTTCGGGAGGTCCGGCATCGCGCGCCGCGTCCTCGTGGTCGGCGCGATCCCGATTCTCGTCGCGGCCGCCATCGCGCTGGGCGCCTGGATCCTGCTCTACGAGGCCGAGCGGGCCCGGACCGGCGCCGTGGTGGCGACGGAGACCGCACAGACGCTGACGTCGATGAACCGGGCGCGGGCGGATGCCGTCAGCGGCGGCACCGCGCGGCGGGACGAGGCCGAGCGTCGCTTCGACGAGCGGGCCGCCACGGCGGCCGGGCAGCTCGAACGCCTGGAGGGTCTCGCGCGCACGCGCGGCCAGTCGGCTCTCGTGGCAACCGTCACGGGCGATCTGAACTCGCAGGTGACGCGCATGCGCTCGCTCCTGCTCTCCGAGCGGACCGCGAACGCGACGATCGCCGATATGGCCCGGCGGGCGGACGCCCTGGTGGCGCTGACCGACGTCGCGCGCCGGCGCCAGCAGCAGGACAACGCCCAGTTGATCGCCGTCCTGGCCGTCAAGGATGCCGAGCTGGAGCGGAACCAGGGCGTCGTCACGGCCCTCCGGGAGCTCCGGGAGGCGATCAGCACCGCGGAGCTGAACCGGGCGCGCATCGGCCGTCCGGTCTTCCCGATCGAGTTCGATGAGCTCGCCGCCGACCTGCGGCAGCTCGATGCGGTGGGCGACCAGCTGCGCCGCGTCCTGCGGGTCGACGGCGAGGCGGGGGCGGCGGACCGGGCGACGGAACTCCTGAAGGCGTACCGCGACCGGAGCCGGACCGAGGACGGCCTCAACAGGGTGCTCTCCGAGGGCTTCGAACTGACCCGCGCGACCCAGGCCGGCCGCGTCCTGGTCGAGTGGTGCGACCAGCTCGTCCAAGTGAACGTCACCCGGCAGAACCGGCTGTACGAGGAGGTCGCGCTCCTGATCCGTCACTCGGTCCTCTCGAACGAGGCCGAGCTCTCCGCCCAGGACATCGCCCTCACGGCCCTGCGCCTGGCCCGGCGGACGGATGCGGCCCTGGCGCGCCGGGATACTGCGGAAGCGTCGCGGGTGCTGGAGGCGGGCGCGGAGCTGTCGGGCACGTCCCGGACGCTGCTCATCCCGGTGAGCATCCGGGACGAGATGGCGGAGGCGATCGACGGGTGGCGCACGCAGCTCGGCGCGACGATCGAGAAGATCGGCGAGCAGAACGAGACCATCGCCGACATGGACAGCCGCGCCGCCACGATGAGCGCCAACGCGCAGACCCTGAGCCGGGCCTTCATCGACGATGCCGACCAGTTCGGCAGCGTGATCCGGCAGCTGCTGGTCGTGGGGGCGGTCGGCGCCCTGTGCCTGGGGATCGGCGCCGCCGCCGCGGTGGCGCGCTCGATCACCCGGCCGCTGCACGCGCTCCAGCACAGCATCGTCACCGCCGCCGCCGCGCCCGCCCCCGAGGATATCGGCCGCGACAGTCACCTGCTCACCCGACGCGACGAGCTCGGCGACATCGCCAGGGCGACCAACGCGTTCCTGGAGCAGATCCGCCGCCGCGAGGCGGACCGGCGCAACGCCTCCCAGCGCGCCGACGACGCGCTCACGACCCTGCGGCAGGCCCAGGAGGACCTGATCCGCGCCGAGCGGCTCGCCTCGCTCGGGCAGCTCGTGGCGGGCGTCTCGCACGAGATCAGCACCCCGCTCGGCATCGCCCTGACCACGGCGACGCAGGTCCAGTCCGACTCGGCCGCGTTCGCGCGCATGGTCGGGGACAACCAGCTCTCCCGGTCGCGGCTGACCCAGTATGCCGGGCGGATGCGGGAGGGCGCGCAGCTCCTGACCAGCAACCTGATGCGCGCGGCCGATCTCCTCTACAGCTTCAAGCAGGTGGCGGCCGATCAGGCCATCGAGGACCGCCGCCCGCTGAACCTCGCGGACTGGATCGACGAGCTCCTGAAGAGCCTGCGCGCCCTGGCGCGGCCGGGCCGCCACGTCTTCGAGGTCGACTGCCCGCCCGATCTCGTCGTCGACACCCTGCCGGGGATCCTGGCGCAGGTCGTCTCGAACGCCGTCAAGAACGCGATCGAGCACGGCTTCCAGGATCGGGAGGGCGGCCGCATCACCATCACGGGGATCCGGTCCGGGGACGGCATCGGCCTCTCCATCGCCGATGACGGGCGCGGCATCGACGGGGCCGACCTCGGCCGCGTGTTCGACCCGTTCTTCACCACGGCCCGCGCCCGCGGCGGCACGGGCCTGGGCCTGCACATCGTCCACAACCTCGTGGTAAACCGCCTCCAGGGGCGGGTCGAACTGCAGAGCAGCGCGGGTGCCGGCACGGTGCTGCGGCTGTGGCTCCCGGAGCGGCTGGCATGAGCGGCGCGACGCAACCCATCCGGCGCGGCGTCGGCCGCTCGAGGCTGCCGAGCACCGGCCTGCTCATGCCGCTGCTCGTCGGGCTACTCGTCGGGCTGCCCGCCGCGCTGCGCCCGCTGCCCGCCGCGGCCCTCACCGAGATCCAGTTCTGGCACGCCCTGGACGGGCCGAACGGCGAGCTGGTGACCCGCCTCGCCGACACCTTCAACGCCTCGCAGCCGGACTACCGGGTCGTGCCGGTCTACAAGGGCTCCTACGCCGAGACGATCAGCAGCGGCATCACGGCCTACCGCACCGGCGCGGCGCCGCACCTGCTGCAGGTCTTCGAGGTCGGCAACGGCACCATGGCGGCCGCCGTCGGCGCCGTCAGATCCGTCGCCACCGTGATGCGGGAGGCCGGGCTCTCGGTGACGCCCGAGGACTTCCTGCCGGTCGTCGCCACCAATTATCGGGATGCCGAGGGCGGGATGCTGTCGCTCCCCTTCAACGTCTCCTCGACGGTGATGTGGATCAACCGCGACCGGTTCCGTCTGGCGGGACTCGACGCCAAGCAGCCCCCGGCGACCTGGCCCGAGGTCTTCGAGGCCGCGCGGCGGCTCAAGGCGGCGGACGGCAAGCGGTGCGCCCTGTCCTCCGCCTGGCCGACCTGGGTGCATCTCGAGCAGCTGTCCGTCTGGCACGACCGGCCGCTCGCGACCCGCTCCAACGGCCTGGACGGCTACGATGCCGAACTCGTCTTCAACGGCCCGCTCCAGGTCCGCCATCTGCAGAACCTCGTCGACCTGAAGCGCGCGGGCGTGTTCGAGTACAACGACCGCGTCAATCGCGGCGAGAGCCGGTTCGTCTCGGGTGACTGCGCGATCTTCCTCACCTCGTCCAGCCTGTACGGCAAGGTCGCCACCGCCGCCCGGTTCGACTGGACGGTCGTGCCCATGCCCTTCTATCCCGACGTCGTGCCGGAACCGCAGAACGCGATCCTGGGCGGCGGCTCGCTCTACGTGATGCAGGGCAAGACGCCGGACGAGTACCGCGGCGTCGCCCGGTTCCTGGCCTTCCTGATGGACGGGCGGCAGCAGGCCGCGATGTACCGGAACACCGGCTACATCCCCACCACGCGCGCCGCCTACGACGACGCGGTGGCGGAGGGCTTCTTCGAGCGGCACCCTCAGCTCCACGTCGCCGTGCAGGAACTCACCCGGCGACCGCCGACGCGCAACACCGCCGGTCTGCGCCTGGGAAACATGCTGCAGATCCGGGACATCTGGGCCGAGGAGCTGGAGGCGGCGCTCGACGGCGCGAAGGCGCCGCAGCGGGCCCTCGACGACGCCGTGGCGCGGGGCAATCAGGTGCTGCGGGTCTTCCAGCAGCGGACCAAGAAGTGAGCGTGGCCGGTCGGTCGGCCCACATCGTCATCGCGAGCGCCGCGAAGCGACCCAGGGATGCGCGCCGTAGTGGACGTGGCGCTGCTGGATTGCTTCGCTCCGCTCGCGAGGACGGTGCTGTCGTTGCCGTCAGCGCGGGTCGCGGAACCGTACCGTCTCGAACAGGTGGCGGCCGAGGGGATCCATCGTCAGGCCGAGCACGTCGTCGCGGAGCGCCAGATGCACCTTGGTGTGGGCCAGGGGCACCCAGGGCATCGCGCGCCGGGCGATGGCCTGAGCCTGTCGGTACAGAGCCTGGCGCGCCTCCCGGTCGCCGGTGCGGCGGGCGGCCTCGACCAGCCGGTCGTAGGCCGGGTCGCACCAGCGGGCGAGGTTGGCGCCGCCGGTCTGGGCGGCCTTGCAGCCGAGCAGGACGTTCAGGAAGTTGTCCGGGTCGCCGTTGTCGCTCGTCCAGCCGTAGAGCATCAGCGTGGGCTCTCCGCCGTATAGGGCGGCGCGGTACGCGTTCCAGGGACGCGTGACCGGGCGCGCGCGGATGCCAACTTGCGCGAGGTCGGCCTGGATCATGTCGGCGACGCGCCGGCCGTTCGGGTTGTAGGGTCGGCTGACTGGCGGATACCACAGGTCAACGTCGAAGCCGTCGGCGAGCCCGGCCTCGGCCAGCAGGCGCAGCGCCTCGCCGCGGTCGAAGGGGGTGTCCGGCAGGTCCGCGTCGTGGGCCCAGATCCCGGGCGGCAGCGGCCCCTTCGCCAGGATCCCCGCGTCGCCGTAGACGCCCGCCACGATCGCCCGCCGGTCGATGGCGAGGTTGACCGCGCGCCGCACCCGGACGTCGCCGAAGGGCGCACGGGTCGTGTTGAGGGCGAGATAGGCGACGTTCAGCTCGGCCAGCGCGAGCAGCGTCAGGCCCGGCTCCGCCCGGATCGCGTCGAGGTCGCCGGTCGCCGGAAACGCCATGGCGTGGCACTCGCCGGCCCGCAGCTTGTTCAGCCGGACCGCCGCGTTCGGCGTGATCGTGAAGACGAGACCGTCGGGGCGTTCGCCCGGCTCGTTCCTGTCCGCGGCGCGGCGCCAGTAATCCGGGAAGGCGCGGTAGCGGAGGACCTGATCCGGCCGGTACCCCTCGAAGACGAACGGGCCCGTCCCGACGGGCGCCCGGGCGAGGTCGTCCGACGCGTTGCCAGCCGCGAGGGCGGCCGCGTACTCGGCGGACAGGATGGCTCCGAAGGCCTGCGCGATGTTGGCGAGGAAGGTGGTGTCGGCCTCGCGCAACCGGAAGCGGACGTGGCGCGGATCCTGGGCGTCGACGGTCTCGATCAGGTCGGCGAGGCCGAGATCGTGGAAGTAGGTGAAGCCCTGCGCGGCGCCGTCGGGCCCGGAGCGCCGCTGCCGGGTGAACGAGAACACCACGTCGTCGGCGTTCAGGGCGCGCGTGGGGGTAAAGCGCGCGTTGGCGTGGAAGCGGACGCCGTCCCGCAGAGCGAAGACGTAGATCCGGCCGTCCTCCGAGACCGTCCAGGATTCGGCGAGGGCCGGGCGGATCGTCGTGGTGCCGGGCACGAACTCCACGAGCGTATTGTAGACCTGCCACGCGGCGTTCATCGTGGTGGTGGTCGTGGCGCGGGCGGGATCGAAGGTTTCCGGGCTGCCTTCCGAGCAGAACACGAAGGTGCGCGCCGATGCCGGGCCGTGACCCAGGATCAGCGCCGAGATGAAGGCGACCGCCAGGGCGCGCTGGCCGGCGCGGTATGCCGCGGCCGGCCTCACGGCGTCCGGATCGCGCCGGTCCGCGGCCGCGCGGCCGCTCCGGCACCCTGGGCGGGGAAGTCGACCTGCACGACGGTCCCCTGGCCGGGCTCGCTGCTGACCGCGATGCGGCCGCCGAGCTTGGCGGTCACGAGATTGTGGACGATGTGCATGCCGAGCCCCGTGCTGCCGGCGCTGCGAGCCGTCGTGAAGAACGGATCGAAGATCCGGTCGAGGTGCTCCAGCGGGATGCCCTGACCGGTGTCGCGGACCTCCATCCGCACGAGGCCGCCCTCCCGTTCCGACACGTCCACGGTGATCCGGCCCGCTTCACCCGCGCGGAACCCGTGCACGACCGCGTTCGCGATGAGGTTGGTCACGATCTGCGCAAGCACGCCGGGATTGGTGTCGATGACGAGGTCCGCGGGGCAGGCGCGCTCCACCGTATGGCCCCCCTTGCGCAGCATCGGCCTGAGGCTCGCCAGCAGGTCGTCGAGCCAGGTCGCCAGCACGACGCTGCGGCTCTCGTCGCTGACGCGGTCCACCGCGACCTGCTTGAAGCCCTGGACGAGGTCGGCGGCCCGGGTGAGATTCGTGCAGAGCAGGGTGGCGCCCTCCTCGACCCGGTCGACGAAGTGGTTCAGCCGGGACCGCGACAGCGTGCCGGCGGACAGGCCTGTGCGGAAGGTCCGCGCCTCGTCGCTCATGAGCGTCCCGGTGGTGAGCGCGATGCCCAGCGGCGTGTTGATCTCGTGGGCGACCCCGGCCACGAGCTGCCCGAGGGAGGCGAGCTTCTCGGCGCGGACGAGGTTGTCCTGGGTCCGGCGCAGCTCGACCAGGGCGACGTCCGCCTGATCCTTGGCCCGGCGCAGCGCGCCTTCCCGGCGGGTGATCTCGGAGACGAACACCGCGGTGGCGCGGGCGATGTCGCCGAGCTCGTCCCGGCGCGCCGTGCCCCGCACGGCCGCCCCCGCCGGGTTACCGGTCAGCATGACCATGTCGCCCTGGAGGGCGCGCAACGGCACCAGGATCGAGCGGGCGACGAGGATCACGACCAGCGCGCCGAACAGCAGGAGCCCGGCCGCGCCGGCGAGCAGGATCCGCTGGATGACGATGCCGGACCGGTCGGCGTCCTCCACGAAGGCGTCGTTGAGCGCCTTGGCGCTGTCGATCATGGTCGCGGCGAGCCCGTCCATCGCGACGATCATGGCGTTCTGCTGCCGCAGGCCCCCGATGGTGGTGGTGAGGCGCCCGCGCCACCCGTCGAGGGCCTGGACCATCTCGGCCTGGATCAGAGGCGAGATCGGCAGCGAGGCGGCGCTCCGGGCGAGGCGCTCGCCCTCGTCGCGCATCCGCTCGGCGAGGGCCGCGTCCCGGTGCAGGAGGGCGCCCGCGGTGCGCGGCCCCAGCTTGAGGGTGCCGATCGCGACGTTCTGGGTGGCGCGCTCGATCTCGTTGGCCTCCACGGAATAGGCCAGCAGCTGCGCCACCTCGTCGTGCAGGCTCTCCTGGCCGGACGTCTCGATCTTCAAGGTGCGCTCGATCCAGGCGTCGAGCTTCGCGCGGAGGTCCGGCTTCGACCCCGCCGTCTCGGCGGTGAGCGCGTCGAGGGCCTCCGCGTCGGCGTCCCGGCCGTCGGCCCGCAGCGCCGCCGCGAGGTCGCGGCTGGCGGCGCGGAAGAGGCCCTGCGCGCGCGGGCCATCGCCCTCCGAGACCGCCGCTCCGGCGGGGCCGGCCGCGGGGGCCTCGCTCCGGGCCGCGGCCTGGGCGGCGAGCACGGCGCTCTCCGCGCTGCGGGCTCTCAGGGCGTTGAGGCGGGCCACGAGGCCCCGGGCGACCCGCAGCGCCTCGACCTTCTCGGCCGTCGAGCGCGCGAGGTCGGCGTTCGAGGCCTGCTGCCGCAGACGCGCCCGGTCGGTGAGGTCGATCAGGGTGTCGGCCCGCTGCGTCATCTCGCGGATCAGGCCGTCATTCTCCCGGGTCCGGCGGACGAAGGCGTCCATCTCGCCCCGGTAGCCGGCCAGCGCCCGCTCCACCGAGGCGGTCCGCGCGCGCTGCTCGTCGATGCGGGCGAAACCGGCGAGCCGGCCGAGGCCGGCCTCGGCCCGTGCCGTCAGGCTGGCGAAGCGCTCGGCGTAGGCGGGCCGGTCCTGCGCGTCCGCGGCGGCGTACTGGTCGCGGACCAGGCGGGCGGTGGCGATGTCGTGATAAACGTCGGCGGCCAGGACCGCGCCGCGCCGGGCGCGCTCCTCCTGCGCCAGGAGGAGCCAGCCGGCCATGGCGATCGCGCCGGCGGCGAGGATCGGCACGCCACCGACCAGGGCGATCTTGGGTCCAACCCGCATCCGCGTCCCGACATAGGGGTCCGGCAGCAACTTAAGGCCGTGCCGGAGAGCGGTGCAATCGGACGGCGTTCCGGCGACCGGATCACCCGATGTCCGCGCGCAGTCTTCGGTCGCTGCCGCCCGCTCCGTCATCGCGCGCGCAGCGGAGCGACCCAGAACTGCGCGCCCCCGGCCGATACGGCGCCGCCGGGTCGCTTCGCTGCGCGCGCAGAGACGGCGTCGAAGCCATCCGCCACGGGCGGTCTCAGCGATGTCGGGATCGGGGCGGCCGCGGGTCCGGGCCGGCCAGCACGGCATCCTGCGCGTCACGCGCGCGATCGCGCGGCGCCGGCACGCCGAACCGCTCGGCGCAGGTCGGCAGGCGCCGCGGAGCGCGTTCTCCGGCGCGCAGCATGCGGCGCAGCGCACCGAGCAGGTCGGGATCTTCGTCGGCACCGGGGTCGTCGCGGAAGTGCGGCATGGCGGTTCGCGCCCCTCACCGACGGCCGGGCGCGGCGTCGACCGCGATGAGCCGGACGCGACGGCCCGCCGGGTCGCCGACCGGGCCGGCGCCCGCGCAGGCGCCGGGCGGGTACGGCCAGGCCGCCCCGCCACAGGCGGCGCCGTCACGGGCCGCCGCGGAGGCTTTTGCGCCCCCGCTGGCCTGCATCGGCACCGTGCTGGCCGCTTGGGTCCAGCCGACGAGCGCCAGGACGCAGAGCGTGCCGAAAGCCGCGGCCGACGAGGTACCGATCACGTGTCGCATGGCCCGTCCTCCGGGCACCTCCGGCCCTCGGTCCTGCCACGCTGATAGGGACGCTCCGTACCGCGGATATTGCTTCCAGCCAGATCTGGAGCGTGAATTGTTGCGTCACCCCATCACGACGCAACATTGATCCGGGTCGCATCAGTCTCCCTCGGGGCGGAATATGTATCCGAGGCCCCGCACGGTGCGGATGTAGCGCGGATTGCCGGGGTCCGGCTCGACCTTCTTGCGGATGCGGTTGATCCGTACGTCGATGGCGCGGTCGAACGCGTCCGGGTCGCGGGCGTCCGCGAGGTCGAGCAGGCGCTCGCGCGAGAGCGCCCGCCGCGGATTGTCGGCGAACGCCTTCAGCAGGTCGAATTCCGAGCGGGTGAGCGCCTGCTCCAGACCGGCATCGTCGCTGAGGCGCAGGGCGTCGAGCTCCAGCCATTTCGTGCCGAACCGGATGCGGCGCCCGCTCATGGGAACCGGGGCCGGCGCGGCGGTCGGCGTCTGCACGCGGCGCAGGACCGAGCGCACGCGGGCGACCAGCTCGCGCAACTCGCAGGGCTTGGGCAAGTAATCGTCGGCCCCGAGCTCCAGCCCGACCACGCGGTCGATCGCGCTCGCCGTGGCGGTGAGCATGATGATCGGGATCGCGGTCCGGGCCTTGAGGTCGCGCACGATGGAGAGCCCGTCCTCCTCGGGCATGTTCAGGTCGAGCACGATCAGGTCCGGGCTGTGGCCGGCGAGGTGCTCCCGCAAGGAGCGCCCGCCGTCGCACAAGACCACCGAGAACCCGTGGAGCTTCAGGTAATCCCCGACCATCTCGCGGGTCGCCGCCTCGTCGTCCACCACGGCGATCGACGGGATCGCCGCACCGCCGCGGGCGGCGCCGGGGGCGGGGCTGTCTGGTATGGTCATCGCAGCGGTGCGCACTTTCCGGGTTCGCTCTTGAACGAATGCAGGAATCGTATCGGCTCACGGTAGCGTGACAAGTTTTCAACACGATTTCTAGCGTAGTCGTCCGATTGCGAGCAGCATTTCAGGTCATAGCCATGGACGATGACACCCTCACGCTGATCCCTGACGACCTCGACGAGGCGCAGCCGACCGCGGGAGCCTGGGTGATCGCCGTGATCGACGACGATCCGGCCGTGCATGACGGCACGCGCTACGCGCTGGCGAGCTACACCCTCGACGGGCGCGGCCTGGAGATCCTCACCGCCCGTTCGGCCGCGGAGGCGCGGGTGCTGCTCGCCGAGCGCCGCGACGTGGCGGTGGTGCTGCTCGACGTGGTGATGGAGACCGACAATGCCGGGCTGGAGCTGGTGGACTACATCCGGCGCGAGCTCCGGCAGGAGACCGTGCGCATCATCCTGAGGACCGGCCAGCCCGGGCAGGCGCCGGAGCGGCGGATCATCGTCGACTACGACATCAACGACTACAAGGCGAAGACCGAGCTGACCGCCGACAAGCTGTTCACCAGCCTCACCGCGGCCCTGCGCGCCCATCAGCAGCTCAAGCGCCTCGACGAGACCCGGCGCGGGCTCGAGATCATCATCGACGCCGCGCCGATGCTCCTCGATCACAAGTCGATGCAGCGCCTGGCGGAGGGCGTCCTCACCCAGGTCGCCTCGCTCCTGAACGTCGCCTGCGCCGGCATCCTGGTCCTACGCGAGACCGCCGCCCCGCAGGAGCGCTTCTGCGTCCTGGCCGGATCCGGCTGCTACGGCCACTACGCCGGGCGCGAGCCGTGCTGGCCGCTGGAGGAGCGGGTGCAACCGCTCGTCGAACGGGCCTTCGCCGAGCGCCGGCACAGCTTCGGCGAGCACTGGTCGACCCTGTATCTGCACACGGCGAGCGGCAGCGAGATCGTCGCGCTGATCGAGGCCGACCGCCAGTTGTCCGAGACCGACCGGTCGCTCATCGCCCTGTTTACGAGCCGGCTGTCGATCGCCTTCGACAACGTCATCCTCTACGAGCGGCTGCAGCTGACCAACGCCGACCTCGAGCGGCGGGTCGTCGAGCGGACCGCCGAGCTGATCCGGGCGAATCGCCGGCTGGACCTGCAGCGCTCGGACCTGCGGCGCGCCAACAGCCTGAAGACCGAGATCCTCGGCACGATCGCGCACGATCTGAAGAACCCGCTGGCAGTCATCCTCGGCCGCGCCGAGATGCTGTCCGACCTGATCGACATGCAGGGCGACCGGGAGCAGATGCGGGCGCAGGTGCAGCACGTGCGCACCAGCGCCAAAGGGCTGACGACCATGATCGACAGCCTCATGGCCGACGCGATGAACGACGCCCTCGACATCAGCCTGCGCCGGGAACCGGTCGACCTCGCGGGCCTCGCCCGGGAGGTCTGCGAGGCCGACCGGCCACTCGCCGACGCGAAGGACCAGACCCTGGTCTGCGAAGGCCCGGACGAGCTGTTCCTCTGCGGCGACGCCGAGCGCCTGCGCGAGGCCCTCGACAACCTCGTCTCGAACGCCATCAAGTACAGCCCGGTGGGCGGGGCGATCACGGTCCGGGTCAGCCGCGAGCCGGGCCCGCGCGGCGCGGAACTGATCTGCGCCGTCGCCGACCACGGGCCCGGCCTCTCGCCGGAGGATTCGGCCCGCGTGTTCGGGCGGTTCCAGCGCCTGTCGGCCAAGCCCACCGGCGGCGAGAACTCGACCGGTCTCGGGCTCTCGATCGTCCGTCGGATCGCCGAGCTTCACGGCGGCCGCGCCACGGCGGAGAGCGCCGGTCCGGGGCTGGGGGCGGTCTTCGCGATCCGCTTCCCGGAAGAATCCGTCGGGCTGATCTGAGGGATCGCCGGGTCAGTCCGTGCCGCCACGCGAGACGTCGCGCAATCCGGCGGCAGAGGAGCTTGACCACGACGCCGCTCCGAGGCGGCCGATCACCGGCCGCGACCGCGAGGAGACGGCCGATGGCGACGCGCAGGATGACGAACACCGCGTCCGGATCCGACCGGCTCGTCGCTTGGTCGATGATCGCGGGTCTCGCACCGGCTCTGATCCAGTACGCGCACGGCGTCGCCCTGCCCGCGCGCTTCGTCGGACCGGCTGGACGATCCCGGCTCCGATCGCGTCGCGAAGGACGCGCGATGCCGCCGGGGAGCCGCTCAGGGCCGCGACGGGCGCGCCTCTGCGTCACCGTCCCCCGGTGACCGGGTCCGGAGATAGGCGATGAGATCCCCCCGATCGAGGGGATCGGGAAGGCCGCGGAAGGTCATGCTCGTGCCGGGCGCCAGCTTCGCCGGGGCGGCGAGCCAGAGGTCCATCCGCTCCGGTGTCCAGACGCCGCCCAGCGCCCGGAGCGCTCCGGTATAGCCGTAGCGCCGGCTGTTGCTGGCGACCGGCTTGCCGAGCACGCCGTAGAGTTCGGGTCCGTTCCGATCGCCCGCCCCCGGGCTGATCGTGTGGCAGGCGGCGCACTGACCGAACAGCCGGCCGCCGCGCTCCGCGTCGGCCACCCGCATGACGTCGTCGAACGTCGGGGTCTCGCCCAGGGCACGGCGGCGCTCCCGTCCATCGTCCGAGCAGGCTGAGGCGAGCAGTACCAGCGCCAGTGCCGAGACGCGCGAGGGACGACGCGGGATCCGCGGGCGCGTCCGCCTGAGACACCGGAGCATCGCGTTCCCTTCGCGGTCAGAGGGGTCGGACCGGCACGCGCCGCCTCGGCCGGCTCAGACAACGGTGGAGATCGCGCCGGGCGGGTGCGCCAGCAGCGTCGCGAGCAGGCTGAGGCCGTACCGGAGCGTCTCGGCGTCCGGCGCCGCGCCCAGGGAAACGCGGATCGCTTCCGGGGCGGCCCCGACCGCGAAGGCGTCGCTCGGGACGACCGACACGCCGAGCTGGCGCGCGTGGGCGCCGAACTCGCCGCGACGCCAGGGATCGGGCAGCCGGAGCCACAGATGGTGCCCGCACGGATGCGCCCAGACGTCCAGGTCCCGGAGCGTCTCGCGCGCGACCGCCTGCCTGAGCTCGTTCTCCTGCCGGATCGCCGCGACGATGCCGTCGAGTTCGCCCTCGGCGATCCAGTGCGAGGCGAGCGCGGCCGCGAGGGGCGAGGCCATCATGTTGATCGCGCGCAGTTCGGCCGCCAGCCGCACCGCCTCGTTCGTTCCCGGGACCGCGACGTAGGCGATGCGCAGGCCGGGACTCGCGCATTTGGACAGCGTCGCGATGTGCCACGTGATGTCGCTCGCCTGGCACGCGATGGGAGCCGGCGCGTCGTGGGGCAAGGCGCCGTACGCGTCGTCCTCGATGATGGCGACGCCGTGCGTGCGGGCGATCTCGGCGATCCGCCGACGCCGGATTGCCGGCAGGGTCGCGGTGGTCGGGTTGTCGAGGGTCGGCACGAGGTACAGGGCCCGCGGCCGATCGGATCGGCACCGCTCGAGCAGGGCGTCCGGGTCGAGCCCCTCCGCGTCGCCGGCCACAGGCAGGAGGCGGACGCCGCGGCGCTCCGCGGCCACGCGCAGCCCGGGATAGGTGAGCGCCGGGACGCAGAGGGCGTCGCCCGGCTTCAGGACGGCAGCGAGCACGGCGGCGAGCACGACCTGGGCACCGCCGGCCACGAGGACGCGCTGCATCGGGAGCGCCCCGAGCCGTTGACCGAGCCAGTGGGCCGCCGCCGCCCGGTCGGCGAGGTTCCCGGCACTGTCCTGGTACTGCATCCGGGCCAGGAAGGCGGACGAACCGGCCAACCGCGACAGACCCGCCTCCAGGCGCTCCGCCAGCCGCGCCGCCTCCGGCTGTGGCGGCATGTTCATGCTGAAATCGACGCTTCCGGACGGATCGGGCCTGCGCATCTCCCCGGCCGGCGATCGGGACGCCCGGACGAAGCTGCCCCGCCCCGCGGTCGCGTCGATCAGGCCCGTTCGGCGCGCCTCGTTGAAGGCGCGCGTGACCGTCGTGAGATCGACGTTGAGGTGCTTCGCCAGGGCGCGCTGCGGCGGAAGGCGCGCTCCCGGCGAGAGCCGGCCGGCCCGGATGTCCTCGGCCAACGCCCGGACGATGGCGAGGTACTTGGGCCCCGTGCCGCCGGCGATTGTCGGGCTCCAGGATTCCATCATTGACCCCTGTAATCCCACCACTGTATGCATACATTGAGCGTGCGGCCAGAGCGCTCAGTGTTCGTAACCGGCCGCGATCCGCCGGAAACCTGTCGGATGGCTCAGTCTCAACCGCGATTGTATGGCTCAATATGCCATACAATCGGCAGGCGCAAGGCCGGTCGATCAGGGATCGGCGCCGGCCTGTTGCTCAGGACCGTCGATGATGCAGAGGACCACCGACCAATCGCTCATGTCCGTCGGCCTGCGCTGCCGCTGCCCGCGCTGCGGGACAGGACGCCTGTTCGACGGCTTCATCACCCTGCGGCCGCGCTGCGAGGCGTGCGGGCTGGACTACGGCTTCGCCGATCCGGCGGACGGGCCCGCCTTCTTCATCATGATGACGATGGCGTTCCCCGTCACCGCTTTCGGGATCTGGCTGGAACTCACCTACGATCCGCCGCTCTGGGTCCACGCCGTGGTGACGCTGCCGCTGCTGCTCCTGGCCTGCGTGCCGATCATCCGGCCGCTGAAGGGGCTCTTCATCGCCAGCCAGTACATCAACAAGGCCGAGGAGGGACGCCTCGCGGTCCCGAAGGCGCCGGTCTCCGGTCCGACGTCGCGGGACTGACCGCGTCGCCGGTGCGCGGGCGGGGCCGCGATGGTCAGGCGACGGTCGCGGCACGTTGACCGGAAGTCGACCGCCGGGCTAGCCTCGCGGAATCAGAGTATTCCGGGATGTCTCGTGGGCAGAATGTTTCGCCTGATCGTCCCGGCGCCGGGGTTGCGCGACGATAGTGGGAAGCGTGCACGGGCAGATTTGGCATCTCGGCGGATGCCGGTGATCGGGACGCGCGGCCGCGCAGGAAAGTCTTCGGTCCAACCGCGCCTCACGTCACGGGACGGGCTCCGCGAGGCGCCCGCCGCCGGCTCGACGGCGCGGCGCGGGACGGCACCGCGACCGATCGCCCTGTCGCGGCGAGCGGGCCGAACCTGACGGGAGGGGGGTATCGATACCGCGATCGCACGCCTGGAGCGCGCCATCGGCCGCGCGGCCCGCGGCCTCGTCGGGCGTCGCCACGTGGTGGAGCTGGTGCACCTCGCGCTGGTGGCGCGCGAGCATCTCCTGCTGATCGGACCGCCCGGCACCGGCAAGTCGGCCGCGGTGCGGGCCTGCGCCGCCGGGACCGGGGCGCGCTGCTTCGAGTACCTGATCGGACGCTTCACGGAACCGGCCGAACTGTTCGGCCCGCTGGACCTCGAAGCCCTGCGCGCGGGCAAGCTGCGGCCGGACATCTCCGGCATGCTGCCGGAGGCCGAGTTCGCCTTCCTCGATGAGGTCTTCCTCGGCTCCACCGCGATCCTGAACGCGCTTCTCGGCGTGCTGAACGAGCGCCGCTACCGCCGGGGGCATTTCGACACCGCCGTCCCGCTGCGCTGCTGCGTCGGCGCCAGCAACGCCCTGCCGGAGGATCCCGGTCTCGCGGCCTTCGCCGACCGCTTCCTCGTCACGGCCTTCGTCGATCCCCTGGCCGACACCGACCTGGAGGCCCTGCTCGCCGGCGACCCGGTCGCGTCCGTCGAACCCGGCGACGGGGAGGCGCCGCTGACGCTCGCGGAGATCGACGCCCTCGCCGAGGCCGCCGCGCGGATCGACCTCGCGCCGGTCCGGCCCGCCTACGCGCAGGTGGTGCGCAAGCTGCGCGCCCGCGGCGTGCGGCTGAGCGACCGGCGCGTGGTGCGGGGCCAGTCGCTCGTCGCGGCGGCGGCGCTCATCGCGGGCCGGACGGCTGCGGAGGAGGCCGACTTGTGGCCAATGATCCACCTCGTCCAGGACCGGATCGCGCAGGACGAGGCCCGCGACCTGCTGCGCGTCGAGCTCGGCGCCGCGGCGAGCCCCGTCCTGCCCGCCGCCGCCAAGGCGGCGGGCTACGGTCCGGCCGCACGGGCCGCGGACCTCGCCAAGGAGGGGGAGGCTCTGGCCGCCTCCGCCCCGGACGACCGCACCGCCCCCGCCTTCGAGGCCTGGCTGGTCCGCGCCGAATCCTTCCTCGTGCAGATCGACGCCGCCTTCGGGGCGGAGGAGCGCCCGCGGGCCCTCGCCGCGGCGCGGGACGCGCTGCTGACGCGCTGCCGGGCACCGGTCGCGGGCGTGACCCCGGCGTGATCCCGGATCCGGCGCGTCTTCCCCTGCGGTTGATGCCGGCGGCCGGCGGCTCGCCGGTGGGTCTGCGCCTCACCCGCAGCGACGCGGCCGGTCTCTTGGCGCGGATCGCCCCGCGGATCGGCCGCTACGCCACCCTGCGCCTGGCGCTGGCGGGCGGCGAGGCCGTCCTGTTCGCCCCCGACACGGGCTCGGGCCGGCCGGCGCTGCCCTGGTGCGCGACGCCGCTCGGGTGGCTGGCGGCCGACGGGCCGCTGCTCCTGCCCTTCGGGTGCCGCCTCGCCGTGCCGGCGCCCTGGCGCGCCGAGGTCGCGCGCCGCCTGCTCGACCGGCACGGTCTGGGCGGTCCGGCCCTGCTCGTCCCCGAGGGCGAAACCCTGCGCCTGCTCGACCTCGCCGGTTCGCGCGCCGTGCCGGACATCGATACCGGCCGCCTGGGAGAGGCGGCGTGAGCGCCGCATCGACCGGTCCGCGGACGACCCTTCCGCCGGCGCTGGCATCCTGGACGACGCTCTTCTCCGACATGGCGGAACCGGATCTGCGGATCCTCGCGGCGCTGGTCGAGGCGCTGCGGCCCCTCGTCGAGCGGGCCGACGGCGCGGGCGGGCAACCGCAGGGCGAGATCGACGGGCTGGGGGGCCTCGGAACACGCGGCGGGATCGAGCGCCTCGTCGCCTCGGAGTGGCTCTGGCGCGACCTCGATTCGGACGCCTTCCTGCAGCGCGCGGCCGAGCGCGACCTGCTGACCCTGGAGCCGGTCTACCGTCAGGCGGCGGATGCGGGCGCCGTGCTGGTCGTGGTCGATGCCGGGCCGGAACTTCTCGGCGCCCCCCGCCTCGTGGCCTTCGCGGCGCTGCTCTGCCTGGCCGGTCTCGCCCGGCGGCGCGGCGCGCGCCTGCTCTGGGCCTCGACCGCCACGCCGGAGCGGCGCTGGCTCGGCGCGTTGAAGCGGTCCGACGCCGCGGTCCTTCTCCGCGAGAGCGCCGCCACATCCCTCGACGCGGTCGAACTCGAACGGGTCGTGGCCGAGCCGGTCGCGACCCGCGCGGCCGGGCGGCCCGGCGCCAGCCTCTGGCTCATCGGCGGGTCCGACCTGCCCGAAGCGGCGCGACCGTGCCGGCGGATCACCATCGAGGAGCGGCCGCGTCTCGGGCCGGACGGCCTCGCCGTGGCCGCCGACGTCACCGTGCTGGACGCCACCGGCCCTGTCGCCGCCGCGCGCCTCGACCTCCCGCCGGAGCGCGAGGCGGTGGCGCTGTTGCGCGACCCGTTCCGGCCCCGTCCGGCTCCCGGACGCCCGCCGCCCCGGCGGTCCGCGCCCGACCGGAGCGCGGCGCCTCCGGACTGGGCGCCCCGCGGGCTGGCCTTCGCGCCCTGCGGCGAGCACCTCCTGGTGGCGCGGCCCGACGGCATTCTCATCGTCCCCGTCACCGGCACCTCCGGCGCGCTGCGCCTGCCGGTCGCACCCCACGAGCGCCTCGTGGGGCTCGCCGTCGGCCGGTCGCGGATCCGGGCCGCGTGCCTCAACGTCTACGCCGACGACGCGCGCCTGACGCTCCGCAGCTGGACCTTCGACCGCTCGGGCGCCGCTGCGACGCTCGACCGGCGGATCCCGCGGGACCATCCCCTGGTGAGCCCGCGCCTGCCGAAGGCGGTTCTGCCGCCCCTCGGGACGCTGAAACGCCGCAACCGGTCCTGGCTCCTGGCGGCCGACGGCACGGCCTTCCTGGTCTCGGAGACGCGGCTGATCGACTACGCGCCGCTCGCGGGCGAGCTTCCCCTCGCGGTCACGCCCGCCGGTCTGCTGATGCGCGATCGCGCGGATGGGGTGATCGCGCGGCGGCCGTCCGACGGGAAGGTCGTGGCGCGGTTCCCCGGCCGGGCCGGATCGCTGCGGCCGGGCGGCGGCCTCGCCCTCTGCGCGGTGCGCGGGCAGCCCACCCTGGGGATCGAGCAGGCGGGCGGGCACTGGCACGTGGTGAGCGCCGCGGACGGAGCGGTCGCGCACCTCGGGCCGCAGGGCCGGATCATCGGCATCGTGCCCCCGTACGACGGCGTGAGCGCCCAGGCCGTCGAGGGCCCCCTGGCCCTCCATCTCGACCGCGACGAGGCGGGCTCGGCGCGCCTGACGTTCCGGACCCCGGACGGCGCGGCGGCGTGCGATCCCCTGACGCTTCCGGACGCGACCCTCGAGGCGGTGCGCGTCGCCGTCGATGCCGATGCCGTCCCGTGCATCGCGGCCGCGCGGTGCGACGCCGCGGGCTTCGTCGACGCGCTCGCCTTCGGCCAGCTCGACCGCGGATGGTCCCACCTGAGAGATCTCGGCGCGTTCGCGGAAACCGTCCCGTGCCTGGGCGCCTGAGGCCGCCGCCGGTCCCCGATGCCCGGGAGCCGCTCGCGGCCCTGCGCCCGCGCGGCTGGATGCATGCCGGCACGATCCCCCTCGACGGGATCCTGATGGCGCGCGGCTCCGCGGGGCCGGACTGGCGCGCCCGGCTCCTTCCCTGGCTCGAGCACGCCGCGGAGGTGCGATCACGCGGCGATCGCGTGCTCGTGCTGTTCGCCGCGCCCGTCACGCGGGACTGCGCGGCCCTCGGACCGGTCCTGCCGGTCGTGCGCAGTGCCGGGATCCTGACCGCCGTACCCCTCGCCGAGCCGGAGCCGCCCGTCGCCGCGGCCCTGCGGGACCATGTCGTCCACATGACGGGGGGACGCCTCGCCGCCGAGCCGCTGGCGGCCTTCGCTAGTCTCGACATCGCCGGTTGGTGGGATCTCGACGCGATCGCGGTACATCCGGCCGAACGCCTGCCGGTCCTGCGACCGGCGGCGCCGGCGCGCCGCCTCGTCAGCGCCCCCGCCCTCGTCGCCGACGCGGACCCCCTCGCGCCGGTCCGCGACGCCGTGACCCGGCGGCCGCGGCGCCGGACGAAGCACATCCTCGGCGATCTCGTCACCCGCTTCCGGCGCCTGATCGGCGGCGCGTTGGGGCTCCTCTGGACCGCCTACGTCGTCCTGCTGGCCTCCATCATGGTCGGCGCCATGGTGCTTGGCTTCGCCGAGAACGTCCGGACGACGGCGGAGCACGGGGCCGCCGCGGCCCACTGGGGCAGCCTCGCGCTGCCGGTGCTGGTCCTTCTCGTCATCGCGTGGTTCGCGTTCCGGCGCCGCGGAGCGCGGGCCGGGCGTGAGGGCGCCGCGCCCTCGGCCAGCCAGCCCGCCGGAACCGGCAGCGGACGCACGCCCATCTGGTGCCGGGCGGCGGCGTGGCTCGCGTGGCGCTCGCCCTACGCGGTCCATCTTCGCCGCCTCTATGCCCGGCGGCTCACCGAGGTCGAGCGGCTGTTCGCGGCGGGGCGCGTCGACGAGGCCCTGTACCGGGCGATCGGTCTCGGCGGCGCGGCGCGGCGCGGGAGCGCCTTCGCCGACCTGCCGCTGACCGGGCCCGGGCTGCGCAGGAGCCTCGACCTCGATCTCGGGCCGCAGCGGGCGAGCGGACTGAGCCTCGCGCCCGCGGACGAGATCCGGCTCGCGGCGCTCTGCCGCGCGCAGGCCGTGGCGATGGCCGGACGCGGCGACACGGATCGCGCGGCCTTCGTGCTCGACAGCCTGGTCGGGAACCCGCACGAGGCGGTGCGCCTCCTCGCGGAATCCGGGCGCCTGGAGACCGCCGCCCGTCTGGCCGAGGCGCGCCGCCTCCCGCCCGCGACGACCGTCCCGCTCTGGTTCCGGGCGGGGCAGACCGAGCGGGCCCTGGCACTCGCCGCCCGCCACGAGGCCCACGCGGAGCTCTGGAAGGAACTCGGGGCCGACGATCCGTTCCGACCGGTCCTGGCCGAGGCCTGGGCCGCGCGCCTCGTCGGGATCGGCGCCCTGGATCGCGCCGCCGCGGTCACCTTCGGCCTGCCGGCTCTGGCCGAGCGGCGACTGGACTGGATCCGGCAAGCCCTCGACGCCGAGACGCCGGTGCCGGCCGCGCCGCTCGCCCGGGCCCTGCGCGCCCTGCCCTGGGAGGGACGGGACGGCGACCGGCTGCACGCCGCCTTCGCGGACCTGGTGAGCGCGACCGGGGCCGAGGCGGCGGCGCGCCGGAGCGCGGTGGCCGCGCTCCTGCTCGACGCGCAGTTCGAGGGCGGTCCGGAGCGGCCGCCGACGCCCGCCTTCGCGCTCCTCTGCCGCGGCCTCGCGCGCCGCCTCGCCGCGGATGACGGCATCCTCGGCCACGATGCGGAGCGCGCCCGGCTCGCCGGGCGCTTCGCGGAAGCCGGTGGACAGGTCGCCCTGCGCCAGCATCTCCGGCAGCTCAGGACGCGCACCGCACCGTCCGCCTCCCGCCTGGCGGGCCCGCTCGTCGTCCCTGACGGCCCGGCGCTCTCCGAGATCGCCGATGCCGCGCTCCTGTCGGGCGGGCGGCTGCTCCTGGGCTACCGCTCCGGGCTCGTGCGCCTCCTCGGCCGCGCCGGCCGCGAGCGCTGGCGGGGACAGGTGGATGGCCTGACGGGCTTCGCGCGTCTCGGCGCGGGCGACCGGGCCCTCGTTCTGCGCGAGACGCTCGACGGCCCCGACGTCCAGCTCTTCGACGCCGGCACCGGACGGCTCCTGCCGCTCGGTCCGCTGCCGATCACGCACTGGCATGGTCAGGCGGACGAGACCGGCTGGCTCGTCTTCGACGGGGAGGCGCTCGTCCGGCTGGACACCGCCTCGCTCCTCGGTCGCGCGGGCGGCGCGCCCGGCTCCGACGGCGCCCTGGCGCACCATTGGCGCCTGCCCATGACCGAACCGGGCCGGCCGCTGCTGCTCGCCGCCTTCGCGGACGCGAGCGCCCTGATCTACGCCCGGCACGACGGCCTGATCGAGTGGTGGAGCCTGTCCTCCCGCACCCTTGCGGTGACGTGCCGGTTCTGGACGCCGCCCGATCGCGGCGTCGGCGTGCTCGGCCTGACCGAGGCCGTCGCTTGGTCCCTCGAGGGGACCGGCGCGCATCCGCACCTGCGGGCGCATCCCCACGCTTTCACGACGGCCTCCCGGGAGCAGGAGCGCGCGTTGATCGAGGCCGCCGCGCGCGCGGAGCCCGCGGACCCGCCGCGCCTAGTCGCGGCGGAGAACGGCCGCCTCTGGGCCGCGACCGCCACCGAGGAGGGGACGCTCTGGGCCAGCGTGCCCGGCGCGAACCGGATCCGCGGACCGGCCGTCCTGTGGCAGGGCAGCGGGAGCCTGCGCGCGCGCTTCGCTCCCGAGGGCGACGCCGCGGCCGTCTTCGACGGGCGGGGTCGCCTGATCGTGTTCGAGACCGTCACCGGACAGGTGATCCTGCGCCTGATCTGACCGGCCGGGCGCACGCACCGCCTTGGGCACGCGACACCATCCGGGCTAGCTTCCCCGTCGGACGACGACGTCGCTGCCCCGGCGACCGGCAGGCTCACCCCGACGATCCCATGCGGCCCCGCACGCCTCCCCTCTCCACGCTCAGGCTCTTCGAAGCGGCCGGCCGCCATCTCAGCTTCGCCCGCGCGGCGTCCGAACTGAACCTGACGCCGAGCGCCGTGAGCCACGGGATCGTCGGCCTCGAGAAGGCGCTGGGCGTCAAGCTGTTCGTCCGGGAGCCGGGCCGGCTGGCGCTGACGCGCGAGGGGGCCGAGTACCTGACCTACGTGTCCGAGGCGCTGTCCCTCATCCTGATCGGCACGCGCCGCCTGCCCACGCCGCGGTCCGGCAGGACCCTGGCCATCAGCTGCGCACCGACCCTGGCGACGCGGTGGCTGCTGCCCCGGCTCCCGGCCTTTCGCAGCCGCCACCCGCAGATCGCGATCCGGATCGACACCTCCCACCGGCAGGTCGGCTTCCCGATCGACGGCTTCGACTTCGCCCTCCGTCTCGGCCGGGTTCCGACTCCGCGCCACCGCAGCGTCCGCCTGTTCGAGGATTGGCTGCTCCCCGTCTGCAGCCCGGCCCAGCGCGGGGCCGTCACCGGTCCGGACGGCGCCCTCGACCTCCGGCGCGCGACGACGATCCACGTCACCTCCGCGACCGAGGACTGGCAGGCCTGGAGCGACGCGTCGGGGGCGGTGGAGCTGGCCTCGGCCGACACCCTGCACGTCGACACGTTCGCGATGGCGCTCCAGGCCGCGGCCGCGGGCCTCGGCATCGCCCTCGGCCGGGGGGCGCTCATGGACCGGGAGCTGCGCGAGGGTACGCTCGTCGGGGTCGGCCCCGCCGTCCCGGCGGCGACCTCCCACTGGCTCGTGAGCGCCGAGGGCGACGACGACCGGCCGGAGCCCGACCTGTTCCGGACCTGGCTGCTGGCAGAGGCGCGCCGGTTCGCGGCCGAGCAGAAGCGGCGCTTCCCGACCGGCGCCGCCTGAGGGCCCGACGGGACCGGGACGGCGCGCCCCGCCCGTGAGCGGCGTTCACTGCCCGTGGAAATCTTCTCGTTTGTCGCGCCGGCCACCGGCTGCGACCGTCTCCGAAGGCGACAGCCAACGGAGGCCGCGATGGCAACGATCGGGCGCGCGCGCGCAGGGCGACGGGGCGGGTTGCCGGTGGTGCCGGTGGCGGTCGCGGCCGGCCTGGTTCTGAGCGGCGCGATGGGCATCCGGCAGACCTTCGGGCTGTTCCTCGGGCCCTTCTCCCTCGAGACCGGCATCCCGGTGGCGACGACCGCCCTCGCCATCGCCCTGCACAACCTCGTCTGGGGCTTCGCGCAGCCCTTCGCGGGCGCGGCGGCGGACCGCTACGGGGCCGCGCCGGTCGTCGCCCTCGGCGCACTGGTCTACGCGGGCGGCCTCGTCCTGACGGCGCTCGCGCCGGCGGCGCCGACGCTGCTGCTCGGCCTGGGGCTGCTGGTCGGGATCGGGATCAGCTGTACCAGCTTCGGCGTCGTCCTGACCGCGGTCGGTCGCGCCTCCGCACCGGAGCGTCGCAGCGCGGCTCTGGGCCTCGCGAGCGCCGGCGGCTCGCTCGGCCAGGTGCTGCTCGTCCCGTTCGCGCAGTCCGTGACCGCGGTCGCGGGCGTGAGCGCGGGGCTCCTCGCGCTCGCGGCGATCATCGTCGCGCTCGCGCCGCTCGGTGTCGCGCTCGACCGCGCGCCCCGCGCCGGCGTGCCGGACGGCTCTTCGGCGGCCGGCAGCCTGTCCGAGGCGCTCCTGCGGGCGTGGCGGCACCCGGGCTACCGGCTGCTGACGCTCGGTTTCTTCACCTGCGGC
The DNA here is from genome assembly GCF_040544715.1 of Methylobacterium sp. 1030. Taxonomy (NCBI): domain Bacteria; kingdom Pseudomonadati; phylum Pseudomonadota; class Alphaproteobacteria; order Hyphomicrobiales; family Methylobacteriaceae; genus Methylobacterium; species Methylobacterium sp. 1030. Next base: position 57,697 of record NZ_JBEPKM010000012.1, read on the forward strand.
TTCCAGCTCGCCTTCATCGCGACCCACCTTCCGGGGTACCTCGCCCTCTGCCACATGCCGGCGGGCCTGGGCGCGACCGCGCTGGCGCTGATCGGCCTTTTCAACATGGCCGGGAGCTGGGGGTGCGGCTGGCTCGGCGGCCGGTACCGGCCGCAGCACGTCCTGGTCTGGCTCTACCTCATCCGCGCCGCCGCGATCGGCACCTTCCTCGTCGCGCCGAAATCCGAGGCTGTCGTCCTGGCGTTCGCGGCCGTGATGGGCCTGACCTGGCTGGGCACGGTCCCGCTGACGAGCGGCCTGGTGGCGCGGGTCTTCGGGATCCGTCACCTCGGGACGCTGTTCGGGATCGTCTTCCTCAGCCACCAGATCGGCTCGTTCCTCGGGGCGTGGCTGGGGGGCGTGGTTCTGGAGGTCTCCGGATCCTACGATGGGGTCTGGCTCGCCACGGCCCTCGCGGGCCTGATCGCCGCGCTCCTCCACCTCCCGATCGACGATCGTCCGGTCCCGGCGGCCACCGCCGAGGGGGTCCGATGACGCCCGTCCGCCACGCGCCCGCCGCGACCGCCGGTGTCGACGCGCGACCCGTGGCGATCGCCTGCCGCGACGGCTACCGGCTCCGCGGTCACCTCTGGCGCCCGGGCGCGAGCGGGTCGCCGGGCCGGGGCACGATCGTCGTCAACCCGGCGACCGGCGTCCGCGCGCGCTACTACTACGCCTACGCGCGGTTCCTGGCCGAGCGGGGCTTCGTCGTGCTCACCTACGATTACCGCGGCATCGGCGAATCGCGGCCCGCGCGCCTGAGGGGATCCGGCATCCGCTGGCGGGACTGGGGCGAGCTCGACTTCGACGCCGCCGTCCGATGGATTCGGCAGCGCGAGGCGGGGCCGCTCACGGTCGTCGGCCACAGCATCGGCGGCTTCCTCCCCGGCTTCGCCGAGGCCGCGGGCGCGGTGGACCGCATCCTCACCGTCGGCGCGCAATTCGCCTATCGCCGCGATTATCGCGCCCGCGAGAGGCTCAGCATGATCGCGAAGTGGCACCTGCTGATGCCGTGCGTCACCGCCGTCGTCGGCTACTTTCCCGGCCGTCGGCTCGGATGGCTCGAGGATCTGCCGGCCGGCGTGGCCTACGAGTGGGCATTCCGCGGGCGGCGCATGGAGGCGAGCTACCCGGCCGCCGAGCGCCCCGCCCTCCTCGCCCGCTTCGCCGCCGTCCGCGCCCCGATCCTGGCGGTCGGTACGCCGGACGACCCGTTCGGCACGCCGGCGGCGATCCGCCGGGCCCTCGGCTACTACGTGTCGAGCCCGCGCATCCAGGTACAGCTGACCCCGTCCGCGATCGGCGCGGAGGCGCCCGGCCATTTCGGCCTGTTCCACGCGCGCAGGAGCGGCGGATTCTGGGCCGACACGCTGCGCTGGCTGAGCGACGGGCAGAATCCCTGGCCGGACTCCGTGATCGATCCGGGTCGCCCGATCCCCGCCTGACCGCGTGTATCGCGGCGAACCGCTCCGGACGCGATTGAGAGGGCCTATCCCGCCCTGTGTCGCAGCTGCAGCGATCGCGCGATCTCCGAGCGCTTGGCGGCGTAACCCGGAGCCACCATCGGATAGTCGCGCGGCAGCCCGTACTTGGCGCGATACTCTTCCGGTGTCAGCCCGTAAGCCGTCAGGTGACGCTTGAGCGTCTTGTAGGACCTGCCGTCGATGAAGCTGATCAGGCCCTCGGCCTGGATGGACGCGCGGATCTCCCGCGCGGTGGCGGCCTCGGGCGTCGCGACCGCGCGCGCCGGTCCCGCGCTGATCTGGCTAAGCATTTCGTACGTACTGGCTAAAATCTCACAGAGTTGGACAGGGGATACCGGATTCCGGATCACGTAGGCGCAGACGATCTTGATTGAATTTCTCAAGGACGAGTCAGAAAATTCTCCCGCACCGGCACCAACCTCAGGTAGCATACCTGCCATTCTCCCTCTAAACGCACCTCACGAGAGTTGTATATCAATTTTCGCATGTCAATCCTTCATCTTGATTGAGCTTCAAAAAAGAACATCGTGACCACTATTCTACTTATAGAAACAGTGGCTACAAAATTTCTCAACCAGAAAGTGGCTCCATCCTCCCCGCTGATCTGGGTACCGAACAGGTTGCTGGACTGGATCTGCGAGACGTCCGTGGCGGCGACTTTGTCGGAAGCGATCGCGCCGGTCCCGCACGGGACGCCCACGGACGCGGATGGAAGCGCGATCGGCGGAGTTCGCGCACGGCGGACGGTCGCCGACGACGCTGGCGCGACCGTTGCACCTCGGGTCCCAGGTCTGCGAAGAGCCCAGCCGGCACGGGACCGGATGCGGGGCGCCGGATCGCGTCGAGAGAGGATCATGACGGATCAATCCGCACGGACACGGGCGACAGAGTCCGGACGCCGTCCATGAAGGCGGGAGACGAGGGCGATCGCGTCGGGGCGATCTGCCAGGCCCTGAGGCGGGCCATCGTGGAACGGGCGCTCGCCCCCGGCGACCGGCTGCCGGAGGACGCCCTCGGCGAGCGGTTCGGGGTGAGCCGCACCATCGCCCGGCAGGCCCTGCTGCGGCTGGCCGGGGAAGGCTTGGTCGATCTGCGCCGCAACCGCATCGCCGTCGTGGCGACGCCGAGCTGGGAGGAGGCGCGCGACACCTTCGACGTGCGCCTCGGCCTGGAGCGGCTCGTGGTCCGCCGCCTCGCCGGGCGGCTCAGCGCGGAGCAGCGTCAGGTCCTGCTGGACCAGATCGCGCGCGAGGAGGCCGCACGGGGCGGCCCCGAGGCGCTGTCGATCCGGCTCGCCACGGAGTTCCACCTGATGCTCGCCGAGATGACCGGCAGCGCCGTGCTGATCCGGTACGTCGCGGAACTCGGCTATCGCTGCGCCCTGATTCTGTCCCTCTACAGCCGCCCGCATTCCTCGGACTGCGCCGTGAGCGAGCACCGGGACATCGTCGCCGCCCTGGTCTCGGGCGATGCCGAGCGCGCCGCCGCGCTCATGGACCACCACCTCGACGCGGTCGCCGACCGGGCGCGGATCGTGCCCCCGGCCCCGCGCGAGCGCGATCTGGCACGCCTGCTGGCGCCCTACGTCGCGGGCGGCGGGGCCTGAGCCCGCCGCGTCAGGCCGTGAGGCCGTGCTTGGTCAGCAGGCGCTCGGCGCTGTCGTTCCAGACCTCCATGCCGACGATCAGCCCGTCGCGCACGGTGAAGCGGTCGACGTAGCGGTTGCCCTCGAAGGGCGTGCCGTCCGGCCACGCGCCGTACAGGGTCCCGAGGCTGTAGACCGTGGTGACGCCGTCGCCCGGCACCACGTCCAGCCGCTCCATCCGCTTCTTCACCCAGGCGTAGCGGCCGGCATTGAAGGCCGTGACCTCGGACGGATGGTTGAACACCCGGGCGCCGGTGAACACGATCCGGGTGCCCGGGGCCATGTAGCGTGCGGCCGTCTCGGGATCGGGCACCATCGAGGCCTCGAGATAGGCGGTGACGTTGGCGGCATCGCGGGCGGTCGCCGCATCGTGGGTCATGTCGGTCATGCAGGCCTCCTGTCGGCCCAACGTGCCGCAAAAGGCCGGCCCGTGCATGCAGGAAGTGTATGCACTTTGACGCCAGATTGAGCACAGATTGCCTCCGAGGATACAGGCACCGGTCTGTGCAGCGGCCGAAGCGGCCAATTCCTGGTGGCATGGAGGTTGCGCAAAGCAGGCTGCGCCCCGCCCTCGGAGACATGCCATGGCCTCCTTCCTGCCCCCGACCCTGCGCCGCTTCGCGGTGACGACGAGCGCGCTGCTCGGCCTCGCCGTCTCGACCGCGCAGGCGGCCGACACCGTCAAGATCGGCCTCGTGACCGCCCTGAGCGGCCAGTCCGCGAAATCCGGCGAGGCGATCTCCCGCGGGATCGGGCTCGCCATCGACGAGATCAACGCCAGGGGCGGCGTCCTCGGACGCCCCCTCGAGCTCGTGGCCCGCGACGACGAGGCCAACCCGTCCAAGGGCGTGCTGGCGACCCGCGAGTTGATCCAGCGGGTCGGCGTCGTCGCGGTGGTCGGCGGCCTCGACACGCCGGTCTCGATGGCGATCGTGCCGATCGCCAACCAGATGAAGGTGCCGTTCATCGGCCCCTGGGCGGCCGGCACCGGCATCACCCGCAACGGCGCCGCCGACAACTACGCCTTCCGGGTCTCCGCGGTCGACGCCCTCGTCGACGAGGCGCTGGTCGCCTACGCGGTGAAGACCTACGGGGCGAAGAAGCCCGGCATGATCCTCGTCAACAACGCCTGGGGCGAGTCGAACCAGAAGGGCCTCAAGGACGCCCTGCAGGCGGCCAACCTCCCGGCGGCGGGCATCGAGAAGTACGAGGCCAACGACGTCGACATGGTGCCCCAGCTGTCCCGGCTGAAGGAGGCCGGGGCCGACGCGCTGTTCCTCGTCGGCAATGTCGGGCCCTCGGCCCAGGTGGTGAAGTCGCTGGACCGGATGGGCTGGTCGGTGCCGGTCGTCTCGCACTGGGGCCCGGCGGGCGGCCGCTTCGACGAGCTCGCCGGCCCGAGCGCCGGCAAGGTCCATTTCATCCAGACCTTCACCTTCGCGGGCAACGCGTCGCCGAAGGCGAGCGCGGTGCTCGACGCGCTCAAGGCCAAGTACCCGGCGATCAAGTCGATGGCCGATGTCACCCCCGCCGTCGGCATCGCCAACGCCTACGACGCGACGCACCTGCTGGCCCTCGCCATCCAGGCCGCCGGCTCCACCGAGGGCCCGAAGGTCCGCGACGGCTTCTACAAGATCGGCACCTATCCGGGCCTGATCAAAACCTACGCCACGCCCTTCGCGCCCGGCCAGCACGACGCGCTCGGGCCGAACGACTACGTGTTCACCCGCTTCAAGGACGGTGAGATCGTCGCGGTGACCAACTGAGCCCGGCGATGCTGACCTCCATCCTCGTCAGCGGCCTCGGCCTCGGCAGCATGTACGGGCTCGTGGCCCTGGGCTTCCACGTGACCTACGCGGTGTCGGGGACCGTGAACTTCGCGCAGGGGAGCGTCGTCACCCTGGGCGCGGTCCTGGCCTACGCGCTCGGCGTCACCCTCGGCTGGCCGATGCCGGCCGCGATCGTCCTGGCGCTCGCCGGCTGCGCCCTGTTCGGCCTCGTGGTCGAGCGGGCGCTGGTCCGCCCGTTCGTTGCGCGCGGCTCGGACGCGTGGCTCCTGGCGACGGTGGCGGGCGGCATCGTGCTCGACAACACCGTGCTGTTCACCTTCGGCAAGGAGCCGCGCAGCCTGCCCTCGCCGCTGGCCACGAAGCCGGTGGAAATTCTCGGGACCGGCATCTACCCGCTGCAGCTCGTGATCCCGGTGGTCGGGATCGCCCTTGCCTTCGCGATCCGCACGGTGTTCCGGAAGACCGATCTCGGCCGCGTCCTGCTCGCCGTGGCGCAGAACGCCGACGCCGCCCGGCTGATGGGGATCGACGTGCGCCGCACCGTGGCCTGCGCCTTCGCGCTCTCGGCAGTGCTCGCCGGCATCGCGGGCCTGCTGATCGCGCCGCTCTTCTCGGTCTCGGCCGAGCTCGGCACGCTGTTCGGCATCAAGGCCTTCGCGGTCGCGATCCTCGGCGGCATCGGTTCCGCCACCGGGGTGATCCTGGCGGGGCTGCTCTACGGCCTCGTCGAGGCCGGCGTCACCGCGACCCTGGGCTCGACCTACACGCAGCTCGTGGTGTTCTCGGTGATCATCCTGGCCCTCACCCTGCGCCCCGACGGCCTGCTCGGCCGCGCCGCGGTCAACAAGGTCTGACGCGATGCCGTACCTGCGCTCAGGCCCGGCGATGCGGCTCGGCATCGCCGGCCTCACCGCCGCCGCGCTCGGCCTCGTGGCGCTGACCGCCGGCTACAGCCACTTCGTGATCGCCCTCATGGCGCTGACCACGGTCGCGGGCGTCGGCCTCAACGTGCTCCTCGGCCTGACGGGGCTGATCTCTTTCGGCCAGGCCGGCTTCTACGCGATCGGCGCCTACGCGAGCGCGATCCTGACGCTCCACGGCGTCAGCTTCTGGCTGGCGCTCCCGGCGGCGGCCCTGATCGCGGCGCTCGTCGGCGGCCTCGTGGCGGTGCCGGCGATGCGGGTGAAGGGCCCCTACCTCGCCATGCTGACGATCGCCTTCGGCTTCATCGTCGAGCACGGCCTGATCGAGGGCGGCGAGCTGACCGGCGGCCAGAACGGCCTCGTTGTGACCGACGCGCCGAGCCTCCTCGGCGAGCCGCTCTCGCCGGCCGGCCTCGCGGTGCTGGCGGTGCTCGCCGCCGGGGCGAGCCTCGCCGTGTTCGACATCCTCGCCCGCAGCCGCCTCGGCCGGGCGATGCGCGCCGTGCGCGACGCCGACGTCGCCGCGGCGGCTCTGGGCTTCGACCCGGTCCGGGTGAAGACCCTGGCCTTCGCGATCTCCGCCGCCCTGACCGGCCTCGCGGGGGCTGTCCTGCCGCCGCTGATGCTGTTCATCGCGCCGAGCTCGTTCCCGTTCTCGCAGTCGATCCTGTTCGTCCTCTCGGTGATCGTCGGCGGCGCCGGCACGGTGCTCGGCCCGCTCCTCGGGGCCCTCGTCACCGTGCTGCTGCCGGAGGCGCTGTCCGGCCTCGCCGAGTACCGCCTGCTGTTCTTCGGCGTCGCGACCCTCGCGGTGCTGTGGCTGGTGCCCTCGGGGCTGGTCGGCAGCCTCGCCCGCCTGCTGCCCCGGGGCCGGGACGCGCCGGCCGCCGCCGAGGGCGAGGAGGTGCCGCTGCCCGGCACGGCGGCGCGCGAGGCCCTCGTCCTCGAGGGCCTCGGCATCCGCTTCGGCGGCATCACGGCGGCGGACGGCGTCGACCTCACGGCGCGGCCGGCGGCCGTCACCAGCGTGATCGGCCCGAACGGGGCCGGCAAGACCACCGTGCTCAACATGGTTTCGGGCTTCTACCGCCCGAGCGCCGGGGCGATCCGGCTGGGCGGGCGCGACCTCGCCGGGCGGCCGGCCCACGTCGTCGCCCGCGCCGGCATCGCGCGCACCTATCAGACCACGCGCCTGTTCGGCTCGCTGCCGGTGGCCGACAACGTCGCCCTCGGCCTCGCGCCGGGCCGGCTGTGGCGCCGCGCGCGGGCGCGGGACCGCGCGACGGCCGCCGCGCTCCTCGCCTTCGTCGGCTACCGGGGCGCCCTCGACCGCCCGGCCGCCGAGCTGCCCCACGTCGACCGGCGGCTCGTGGAGATCGCTCGAGCGCTCGCCGGCAGCCCCGCGGTGCTACTCCTCGACGAGCCCGCCGCCGGCCTGTCGCGGGCCGACACCGACCGGCTGGCCCGGCTGATCCGCCGGATCGCCGACAGCGGCGTCGCGGTGGTGCTGGTCGAGCACGACATGCCGCTGGTGATGGGCATCTCCGACCACATCCTCGTCATGGATGCCGGCCGCCCGATCGCGCGCGGCACGCCCGCTGAGATCCGGCGCGACCCGGCGGTGCTGCGCGCGTATCTCGGCGGCGCCGACACCCCGGCCCGGCCGCGGAGCGCGCCGTGGCAGGGACCGGCGGACGCCGTCCTCTCGGTCCTCGACCTGACCGCCGGCTACGGCGCCGCGCCCGTCCTCGACGGCGTCCATCTCGACGTGCGGCCCGGCGAGACCGTCGCGCTCCTGGGCGCGAACGGCGCCGGCAAGTCCACGGCGATGCGGGCGCTGGCGGGGCTGCTGCGCCCGGTCGCGGGATCGGTCGTGTTCGACGACCGGCGCGTCGACGCGCTGCCCGCCCACCGGATCGCCCGCGGCGGCCTCGTCCTGGTGCCAGAGGGGCGGCAGGTCTTCCCGGAGCTCACCGTCGTCGAGAACATCCGCCTCGGCGCCTTCGGGCGCGGGTCGCCGATCGACCCGGCCGAGGTCGAGCGCCTGCTCGACCGGTTCCCGCGGCTGCGCGACCGGGCGGCGAGCCGGGCGGGCCTGCTCTCCGGCGGCGAGCAGCAGATGCTGGCCATCGCCCGCGGGTTGATGGCGCACCCGCGCATCCTGCTCCTCGACGAGCCGTCGCTGGGCCTCGCCCCGGCGATGATCAACGCCCTCTACGCGACCGTGGCCGAGCTGCGCGACGAGGGCGTCACCATCCTGATCGTGGACCAGATGGCGGCGCTGGCCCTCACGGTCGCCGACCGCGGCTACGTGCTGGAGCAGGGCCGGGTCGTCGCGCGCGGAACCGCCGCGGAGCTGTCGGCGGACAAGGGGCTGGAAGCGGCCTATCTCGGTGCGGCGTAACGGGGGCTCTGATGGACACGAATGCCGGACACGGTCGCTACGGCTACAGCGCCCTCCCCGACCGCCCGGTCTACGACTGGCCGGAGGGCAAGCGGCTGGCCGTCTATGTCGGGCTGAACCTCGAGACCTTCGCGTTCGGCGAGGGCCTGGGCGCCGAGCTGGCGCCCGGCGGCCCGCAGCCGGACGTGCTCAACTACGCGTGGCGCGACTGGGGCAACCGGGTCGGCGCGTGGCGGATCGCCGAGATGCTGGACGCTCTGGCGATGCCGGCGAGCGTGCTCGTCAACAGCAACCTCTACCGGGACTGCCCCGGGCTGATCGAGGCGTTCCGGGCGCGGGGCGACGAGATCGTCGGCCACGGACGCACCAACGCCGAGCGGCAGGGTACCCTCGACGAGGACGCGGAGCGGGCCCTGATCGCCGAGACGACCCGCGAGATCGCCGCGCGGGAGGGCCGCCCCCCCGCCGGGTGGCTCGGGCCGTGGATCTCGCAGTCGCGGGTGACGCCCGATCTCCTCGCCGAGGCCGGGTACCGCTACCTGCTCGACTGGGACCACGACGACCAGCCGACCTGGTTCAAGACCCGCGGCGGCGGCCGCATCCTGACGGTGCCCTACCCGCAGGAACTCAACGACATCCCCGCGATCGTCGCCCGCAAGGAGACGGGCCGCCAGTTCGCCGAAGCCATCGTCGACGCCTTCGAAGAAATGCTGGAGCAGTCTCGGGGCGCGCCGCTGGTGATGGGCATCGCGCTCCATCCCTACATCGTCGGGCGCCCGCACCGGCTGCGGCCCCTGCGGCAGGCGCTCCGGCACATCGCAGACCGCCGCGACGCCATTTGGCTCACCACCGCCGGGGCGATCGCCGACCACATCGTGGCGCGGGAGGCCGCGCCGCGCTGACGCGGCCCTGACCCCGGCGGGCTCAGAGCACCTGCGACAGGAACCGGCGCGTGCGCTCGTCCTGGGCGGAGGCGAAGAAGGTCGCGGGCGGGCCGTGCTCGACGATGACGCCGCGGTCGGTGAAGTAGATGTGGTCGGCGACGTCGCGGGCGAAGTTCATCTCGTGCGTTACGAGCATGCAGGTCATGCCCTCCTCGGCGAGTTCCCGGATCGTCACCAGCACCTCCTTGACCGTCTCCGGATCGAGGGCGGCGGTGACCTCGTCGAACAGCATCACGTCCGGCCGCATCGCCAGCGAGCGGGCGATGGCCACGCGCTGCTGCTGGCCGCCCGACAATTCGCCCGGATAGGCGTTCTCCTTGCCGGCGAGCCGGACCTTGGCGAGGAGCGCCCGCGCCCGGGCCTCGACCTCGCGCTTCTCCTGCCCGAGGACGTGGATGGGGGCCATCATCACGTTCTGAAGCGCGGTCTTATGCGGGAACAGGTTGTACTGCTGGAACACCATGCCGACCTTGCGGCGCAGCGCCAGCTTGTCGAGCCGCGGATCGGTCACCTCGATCCCCTCGACTTGGATCGAGCCCGCGCTCACCGGCACCAGGGCGTTGACGCAGCGGATCAGCGTCGACTTGCCCGAGCCCGAGGGGCCGATGATGCACACCACCTCGCCCTTGCGGACGTCGAAGCTGATTCCCTTCAGCACCTCGAACGTCCCGAAGGATTTGTGCACGTCGACGACGCGGACGATCGGCTGATCGGGGGTCCAGCTCGGGGACGGGGTGGCGGCCAGGGTCGCGCGCGTCATGGTCTCAGCGGGTCTCGAAGCGGCGTTCCAGGGCGGCGGTGAACCGGTCGATCGGGTAGCAGTAGAGGAAGAAGCAGAGCAGCGCGAAGCCGTAGAGCGGCGCGAACAGCTCGGGGCGGCCGCCCTCGGCGGCGTGCACCTGCGCGGTCAGCGTCAGCATCTCGGTGACGCCGACGATGGAGGCCTGCACGGTGGCCATCGCGATGAGCGAGTAGACGTTCATCCAGGGCGGCAGCATGCGCTTCGCGCACTGGGGCAGGATGATGCGCCACATCGTCTGGCGCCGGGTGAAGGCCAGGGATTCGGCGGCCTCCCACTGGGTGTTGGGCACCGAGCGCACCGCACCGCGGACGATCTCGGCGACGTTGGCCATGACCGGCAGGCTGAAGCCGAAGGTCGCCTTGACCCAGTCGGGCAGCGGCACGCGGACGCCGAACACAGTGACCTGGAACGGGACCAGGAACATCACGAAGAACAGCAGGACCAGCCAGGGCACGTTGCGGAAGACCTGCGTGGCGCACCACGCGAGACGGGGCAGGACCCGGCCCTCCGCCAGCATGGCCAGACCGAGCCCGATGCCCGCCACCGTGCCGATCGCCATCGCCATCAGCGAGATCGCGACGTTGAAGGCGAAGCCCGTGAGCAGGAGGGGCGCCCACTTGATCACCACCTCCAGCGGCGACAGCGCGGCGGCCCCGCCCTGCGCCCAGGCCGGGACGGCGACGAGGGCGAGCGCGGTGAGCAGCCAGAGATGGGCCGGGCGCAGGCGCGCCGCCGCGCGGTCCCTCGGGAGCGCGAAGGGCAGCAGCACCGGCAGGTCGCCCGGTCGCCCGCCCCGCGGATCGGCAGCTTTCATCGGCCGTATCCCGGGATCCGCAGGGCGCGTTCCCAGCGGTGCATGATCCAGACGAGCACGCCGACGAGGACCGCGTAGGTCGCGAGCAGCACCAGCATCATCTCCAGCACGTTCTGCGATTCGGACCAGATCTGCTTGACCGCGTACAGCGTCTCCGGGACCGCGATGGCGTAGGCCAGCGTGGTGGTCTTGAGGAGGTTGATCAGGTTGTTGTTGAGCGCCGGCAGGCAGACGCGCAGGGCCAGCGGCAGGACGACGTACCGGTAGGCCTTGAAGCGGGTGTAGCCCAGGGCCTCCGCGGCCTCGACCGTGGTCCGCGGCACCGCCTCGATGCCGGAGCGGAAGATCTCCACGTTGAACGCGCCCGCGAACAGCGACAGCGAGATGATCGCCCACTGGACGTTGTTGAGGATCGGCGCGCGCAGCCCGTCCGCCGAGCGGATGTCCGGCAGCAGCGTCCCGAGGCCGAAATAGAAGAAGAAGATCTGCACGAGCGGCGGCGTGTTCCGGAAGACCACCACGAAGCCGTTGACCAGCGCCCGCAGGACGCGCGACGGCCCGCTCTGCAGGAGCGCGCCGACGGCGCCGATGACGAGGCTCGCCAGGATCGTGCTGATCCCGAGGAGCAGCGTCATCCGCAGGCCGGCCACGTACCGGCCCCAGTCGTAGGGATCGTAGAAGACCGTGAAGTTGAAGCCCGTGGTCTCGTAGAGCTGCTGGAACCACGCCTGGATCGTGGCGATCATCGCGGGCTAACGCTCGGTGTTGTCGCGCAGAACCGCATCAGTTGGTCGCGTTCTTGTACTTCTCGTGCATCGCCTTCGAGTAAGCGGTCGGCTCGATGCCCCACTTCTTCTCCTCGTTGACGATGAAGCCGGTCTTCATCCAGTCCTTGGTGGCGTCCTCGACCGCGGCCTGGAGCGTGGTGTTGCCCTGCGCCACCGCCATCATCCACGGGGCGTCGAGGATGCCCTTGAGCGGCAGCGCGTAGTTGGCCTTCCAGTCGTCGTCGAGCAGCTTACCCTGCAGCATGCTCTGGTCGTAGACGTAGCCGATGCAGTTGCCCTGCTTGAGCGCGAAGAGCGGCTTCTCGGACCCGTCGAAGGCGACGATCTCCGCCCCGTAGGTCCGCGCGACGTCCTTGTTGTACCAAGCGCCCGAGGTGGCGCAGAGCGGCTTGCCCTTGAGCTGCGCCCAGTCGGTGATGCCGGACGACTTGGGCAGCAGGACGTTCACGAAGTCGGAATAGTAGTTCGGGTCGATCGCCTGCACCACGCGGCGGCGCTCCGGCTTGTCCGACAGGGTGGCGATCAGCAGATCGACCTTGCCCTGCTGCAGGAACTCGATCCGGTTGGCCGAGACGACCGGCACGAGCTCGAGCTTCACGCCGAGCCGCTTGGCGAGGTCGGCGGCGAGGTCGGGCTCCAGGCCGATGATGGTCCCGCTCGGGTCGCGGAAGCCGAACGGCTTGTAATCCGCCTTCACGCCGACGATCAGCGTTCCGCGCTTCTTGATCGCGTCGACGCCGTCGGCGGCCGTGGCCCGGCCGGGCAGCGCGACGGTCGAGAACGCCGCGAGCGCGGCCAGCGCACCGGTGGTCAGAAGGGTGCGGACGGTGAGACGCATCGGATCTTTCCTGCTCGGGTCGACGGATCTTGGCATGGTTTCAAGCAATCCACGAGCCATTGGCCGGCGCATCAACTGAAACGTGCCAGAGCGAAGGGCTTGAGATCGACGGTGCTACCGGTCCCAGCCAGCTCCGCGGCGACGGCCTCGCCGATGCCGGCCGAGTGCTTGAAGCCGTGCCCCGAGCAGGCGGAGACGACCAGGATCCGCTCCATCGCGGGATGCCGGTCGATGATGAAGCCGCGGTCGGGGGTCACCGTGTAGACGCAGGCGGCGGCCTGGACGACCTCCGGGGTCGCGCCGGCCAGCCGGTTCGCGACGCGCAGCCGGTACATGTCGTCGGATTCCGACGGATCGACGCGGCGCTCCACCCCGTCGGCGGTGGTGGTGGTGCTGTACTGCTCCGTCGCGACCTTGATGGACCCGTCGAGCGGCGGGAAGCCGTAGAGGTATTCCGTGTCGCTCGTCCCGTACATCCAGATGAAGACCGGCGCGTGCGGCCCGTAGGCGGTCTCGTCCGCGAGCGCGTACCAGTGCAGCAGTTGGCGACGGACGGTCAGGAGCCGGTCGAACGGGCTCCCGAGCAGGGGGGCCGTCCAGGCGCCCGCGGCCACGACGGCGCGGTCGGCCAGGATGGTCTCCTCCGCCGTCTCGATGCGGACGCCGCTCCCGTCCTGCTGCAACCCGACCACGGTGCAGTTGGTGCGGATCTCGGCGCCCGCGGCACCCGCGCGGCCGAGCTGCGCCGCGAGGCAGCGCTCCGGGAAAACGTAGCCGCCGCCCGGCTCGTAATAGGCCTTCTCGTCGCCCGCGAGGTTCAGGAATTGCGGGAAGCGGCGGGCCACCTCCGCCCCTGTCAGCACCTCGTGGACGATGCCGGCGCCCTCCGCAGCGCTGATGGACCGGCCCACGAAGTCCGGTTTGCCGTGGTGCGAGGAGACGCCGTGGCCCGGGGCCATGACGAGCGCCCCGCAGGCGTTCAGCAGGGTCTCGCCCGTCTCGGCCTCCAGCTCGCGCCAGATGCGGTGCGAGGCGGTGACGAAGGGGACGTAGTCGGCGCCCTCACCGACCGCCTGACGGGTGATCCGCGTCTCGCCGTGGCTCGACCCGAGCGCGTGGGGCGGCGCGAAGCGGTCGAGCCCGATGACCGCGGCGCCCCGCTTCGCCATCTGATAGAGCGCGGCGCTGCCCATCGCGCCGAGACCCAGCACGGCGACGTCGTAGCGGCGGCTCACGGCCGACACTCCCGCTCGCTTCCGGGACGGGCCGCCGCGGCGGCGCGGAACGGAGGAAGATCGGCAGGTCGAGGCATCCGGAAGCGATCTCGCGCGGGACGGGGTAACGGCACGCAGCATGATCAATGCCGAGGCGGGCGTTTGACTGAAACGGACGGCTTCCTGCACGTTTGAGCCATCGAGGAGCGGAGGGGGCGTGCGAGATGGAGGCGGAGACCGGGGACCGCCCGCAGGAGATCGGCTTCATCCTCGTGCCCGGCTTCGCGCTGCTGTCCTTCGCTTCGGGGTGCGAGCCGTTCCGGGCGGCCAACGAACTTGCCGGGCGCCCGCTCTACCGCCTGCGCTACTTCGGCGAGTCGGAGGGCTCAGTGGCCGCCTCGTCGGGCGCCGAGGTCCCCACCGAGGCGCTGCCGCGCCAGCGCGGCCACCTTCACACCCTCTTCGTCTGCGCGGGCGGCGAGCCGACCGGGTGGGACAGGCCCGAGATCCACGCGACCCTGCGGCGGATGGCCCGGCTCGGCGTCCGCATCGGCGGCATCTCGGGCGGTCCCTACCTGATGGCCGAAGCGGGCCTGCTGGCCGATCGCGCGTTCACGCTCCACTGGGAATATGCCGGTGCCACGGTCGAGACCTTCCCGGAGGCGCGCCTGAGCCGGGCGCGCTACGTCGCCGACGGCGATCGCCTGACCTGCGGCGGCGGCGTCGCGCCCCTGGAGATGGCCCACGCCCTGATCGCCGAACGCATGGGCGAGGCCTTCGCCCGGCGCGTCTCCGACTGGTTCCTCCACACCGCCATCGGCGCCGCCGACGACCCGCAGCGGGCCTCCGCGGTCGAGCGCTACGGAATCCACCATCCGGCTCTGCTGGCGGTGCTGGAGACGATGGAGAAGACCGTGGAGGCGCCGCTCGGCCGCCTCGCCATGGCGCGCCTCGCGGCGATAAGCCCGCGCCACCTCGACCGGCTGTTCCTCGACAAGCTCGGGCTCAGCTTCTCGGCCCAGTACAGGGCGATTCGCCTCGCCCACGGACGCCGCCTTCTGCGCCAGAGCCCGCTCAGGATCGGGGAGATCGCGACGGCCTGCGGCTTCACGAGCGCGGCCCATTTCGCCCGCTGCTACCGGTCCCAGTTCGGATGCAGCCCGTCCGCGGAGCGCGCGTGACGTCCGCCCGGGTCGTCCGAGCGGTCAGTCCCGCGCGGCCTGCAGCGCCTTCGGGTCTGCGGGATCGTCCCGGCGCAGCGCGACGCCGCTGGTGCCCTGGGCCAGCATCGCCCGCAGCAGCGCCTCCATCTGCGCGGCGGCCGCCTCGACCGCCAGGCCGCCCTCCCGGATGTTCGAGATGCAGTTCCGCCGGGAATCGGGCAGCCCCGGCGCCGGGCCGAACGTGACGTAGCAGCCCAGGCTGTCGGAGGCCGACAGGCCCGGCCGCTCCCCGATCAGAACCACGACGCAGCGCGCCCCGAGTCGCGCACCGATCGGATCGCCGATCGCTACACGTCCCTGGCTCGCGACGACCACCGGCGCGAGGCGCCAGCCGGCCCGACGCACCCGCCCCGCCAGCGCCGCCGCCGCCGGGACCGCGTTCAGCGCGACCGCCGTCGCCGACAGCCCGTCCGCGATCACGATCGCCACGTCGAAGCCCGCCCCGTGCCCGTCGAGCACCGACCCGGATTCCGGATCGAGGGTGCGGCCCCTGTCCGGCCGGCGCAGGTACTCCGCCCGGTCGGTCACGGCGGAGCGGACCTCCACCGCGTCGAGGCCCTGCGCCCGCAGCCCTTCGCGGATCGCGGCCGCGTCCAGGGGCGTCCACACCGCCTCGCGGGCGCGGGCATGGTCGAGCCCGAAGGCGAGCGCCGCGCCGGTCGGCAGGCCGGCCCCGTGCGCGCCCAGCGCGACGCGCGCCTGGGTCAGCCCGCGCAGGTCGCGCAGCGTCGGCGGGCCCGGACGGGCCGGCTCGCCGCTCATGCCGCCCGCCCGGGCAGGAGCCGGGACGCCTCCGCCAGGGCCGGGGGCAGCGCGCCCGTCGCGCTGGCCAGCCGGCCCTGCCCGTCCGTGATGCCCACGGCCCGCAGCCACGCCTCGAATTCCGGGGCCGGACGGCGACCCAGGGTCTCGCGGGCGTAGACCGCGTCGTGGTGCGACAATGACTGGTAGTTCAGCATCACGTCGTCCGCCCCCGGCACCGTGATGACGAAGTTGACCCCGGCCGCGCACAGCAGGGTCAGGAGCGCGTCCATGTCCTCGCCGTCGGCGTCGGCGTGGTTGGTGTAGCAGACGTCCACGCCCATCGGCAGGCCGAGCAGCTTCCCGCAGAAGTGGTCCTCCAGCCCGGCGCGGATGATCTGCTTGCCGTCGTAGAGGTACTCGGGACCGATGAAGCCCACGACCGTGTTGACGAGCAGCGGGTCGAACTCCCGCGCCACCGCGTAGGCGCGCGCCTCCATGGTCTGCTGGTCGACGCCCCAGTGGGCGTCGGCCGAGAGTGCCGAGCCCTGGCCGGTCTCGAAGTACATGAGCTGCCCGCCCTCCGGGCAGCGGCCGAGCGCGCGGGCAGCGTCCGAGGCCTCGCGCAGGACGGCGAGATCGACGCCGAAGCCGGCATTGGCCTTCTGCGAGCCCGCCACCGACTGGAACACGAGGTCGACGGGCGCGCCGCGGGCCATGGCCTCGATCGCCACGGTGACGTGGCCGAGGCAGCAGTGCTGGGTCGGCACGTCGAGGCGCAAGCGCAGGGTCTCGAGCAGCTCGACGATGCGGATGTAGTCCGGCAGGGAATCGGTGGCCGGGTTGACGCCGATGACCGCGTCGCCCGAGCCCATCAGCAGTCCGTCGAGCGCCGAGAGCAGGATGCCCTCGGACGAGTCGGTCGGGTGGTTGGGCTGGTTGCGGGTGGCGAGGCGCCCGGGCAGGCCGATCGTGGAGCGGAAGCGCGTCACCACCGGCCGCTTGGCGGCCACCGCGACGAGGTCCTGCAGGCGGCAGATCTTGGAGACCGCCGCGACCATCTCGGGCGTGAGGCCGGACGCGAGGGCAGAGAGGGCGTCCGCGTCGGCGGCGGGCGCGAGCAGCCACTCGCGGAAGGCGCCGACCGTCAGGGATGAGACCGGCGCGAAGGCCGCCGGGTCGTGCCGGCGGGCGATGAGGTCGGAGACCTCGTCCTGGTCCGAGGGGATCAGCTCCTCGGCCAGGAAGGTCTTGAGCGGCAGGTCGGCGAGGGCGATCTGCGCGGCCAGGCGCTCGACCGGCCCGTCGGCGCAGAGCCCGGCGAGCTGGTCGCCCGAGCGCTCCGGCGTGGCCTTGGCGAGCAGGCTGCGCAGGTCGGGGAAGGTGAAGCGTGTGCCTTCGATCGTCGTCGCGTAGGCCATGCGGGCGCTCCCGGCGCGCTGTCGGACCTCAGGGACCCCGATCCTGCAGGATGTCGGGGCCGCCGGGAAGCGGGGACGGCGCGGGCGCGGCCGGCCCTCAGGCCGGCAGCACGACCACCTTCGTCTTCACCGGCGTGCGCGCGTAGAGGTGGATCATGTCCTGGCTGAGCAGGCCGACGCAACCGCTGGTGATGCCCGTGCCGATCGATTCGGCGTCGCTGCTGGCGTAGATCGTGTAGAGCGTATAGGCGCCGTTCTGGTAGAGGTGCAGCGTGCGCGCGCCGAGCGGATTGTCGAGGCCGCCGGGCATGCCGCGGGCGTATTTCGCGGCCTCGGGCTGGCGCCGGATCATCTCCTTGGGCGGGGTCCAGGTCGCCCACTCGGACTTGCGGCCGACATAGGCGTTCCCGTTCCACAGGAAGCCCTGGCGGCCGACATTGGCGCCGTAGCGGGTGGCGGTGCCGTCACCCTCGATGCGGTAGACGTAGTAGTTGGCGGGATCGACCACGATCGTGCCGGGCGCTTCCGACGAGGCGTACTGGACGGTCCGCCGGTAGTATTTCGGGTTGACCTTGCTGACGTCGACCGCCGGGATCGGGAACTTCTCGTTCGGCATCGGCCCGTAGGTCTTCGCCGCCTCGGCCATGAGCAGGGTGTCGGTCGTCCCGCACCCGCCGAGCGAGAGCGCGCCGATCCCGAGGGCCGAGCCGGCCAGGAACGACCGGCGGCTGAGAACTCCCGCCTCGCTTCCGAGGCGCCCGCGCCCGTCGAGCCCGCCGGCCTCGCGATCGTCCGTCATCATCGCCCTGGACTTCCCTGTCCTGCAGCCCGGCGCGACCGCGCGGCGTGCCACCGCCGCGCGAACGGCCAAGCTTGAGAGTGCCGCGTGCCAGCGCGCGTGGCAAGCTTGTCTTTACCGGGTTGAGAGCGGCCGAAATGCGTCGCAAGTGTGGTGAGTCCTCGCGATCTCCGGACTTCCTCGCTGAACGACCGTGCTGAACGCGCCGGGTGTGCTTCGGAAGCCCCAGGTGTCCCGGCGCGGGGCGAGGCCGATCGGCGTCAGAACTGCACGCCGCGGGTCAGGCTGCCGTCGACCACGAGGTTGGTTCCGGTGATGAAGCTGGCGGCCGGGCTCGCCAGGAAGACGGCCGCGCGCGCCACCTCCTCGGGCCGCGCCATCCGGCCGGTCGGGTTCAGCCGGAGCGCCTCGGCGAACAGCGCCGGGTTGCCGGTCTCGATCTGGTGCCAGACGCCGCCCGCGAAGTAGGTGTTGCCGGGCGCGACCGAGTTGGCGCGGATGTTCCGGGGCGCGAGCTGGAAGGCGAGGCCCTGCGCGTAGTGGATCAGCGCGGCCTTGAAGGCGCCGTAGGGACCGGCCGCGAAGTCGATCTCGCGCCCGGAGACGCTGGAGATGACGACGATCGCGCCCGCCTCGGAGCGCTCGAGGTACGGCATCGCCGCCTCGACCGCCGTGACGGTGCCCATCATGTCCACGGCGAAGCCGCTCCGCCACGCCGCCTCGTCGCCGCCGACCGCGAGGGCGCTGACGTTCGGCACCACGATGTCGAGGCCGCCGAGCTCCTCCGCGGCCTCCGCGACCCAGCCGCGCAGGGCCGCGGAATCGGCGACGTCGACGGCGCGCCCGGTCGCCGCCACGCCCCTGGCACGCAGGGCCGCCACCTTGGCGGCGACCTCCGCGGCGTTGCGGGCGCAGAGGGCGACCGCGGCCCCCTCGTCGGCCAGCAGGTCGACGATCGCCGCGCCGATCCCCTTGGTGCCGCCGGTCACCAGCGCGCGGCGGCCTCTCAGCCCGAGATCCATGCCGTCCTCCTCCGTCGCCGATCAGGCGTGGGCGATCGCCTTCGTGATCGAGGCGCCGAGCGTGTATTTCGGATCGACCATGTTGCCGAGCCGGACGCGCCCGCACTGGGTGAGCAGCATGTAGGCGTCGATCTCGTCGAACCCGAAATCGGCCGCGAGCCAGCGAACCAGCTCCCGGTAGGCGATGCGCGCGGCGTCCTCCATCGGCCGGGCCGAGCCGATCGTCATGTAGAAGTCGGCGGTCTCGAGCCGCGGCCAGCGGAAAGTCCAGCCCTTGATCAGGTCGATCTGCACCGTCGTGTGGGTGGGGTGCTCCACCGCGACGCCGCAGAGCTCGCCGTCGCCCTGCGCGGCGTGGCAGTCGCCGAGATAGAGGAGCGCGCCCGCGGTATTCACCGGCAGGTAGATCACCGCGCCGACGCCCACGTCCGGCAGGTCCATGTTGCCGCCGTAATAGTCCGGCTGCAGCGACGAGATCGCCTCGATCTCCGGCGAGGTGCCGATCGTGCCGATGAACGGCTGGTAGGGCAGCGTGATCCGGTCGCTCCAGCGCACGCCGGTCTCGGCTGTGACCTCGAGCTTGCGCACCCGCTCGGGGAGGGACGGGTTGAGGAGCGCTGTGTCGCCGGTGGCGACGAGGCCGCCGAATTCCGGCATGATCAGCGTCGTGCCGCAGGGCTGCGGGCCGCGCGGCCGGATCGAGCGGATCGCCACCGCGAGGCAGTCGCCCTTCTCCGCGCCGTTCACGTAGATCGGCCCGTTCTGCGGGTTGAGGTAGGGAAAGTTCAGAATCTGCGTCGGGCTGTCGGTCTCGTGGCGGATCTTGCCCTCGAACGCGTCGTGGGTCTCGACCGTGACGACGGCGCCGGGATCGACGGTCAGCACCGGCTCGGCGAAGGGCCCGTAGACGTAGTGGTAGCGGCCCTGCTCGGCCTCGGTGATCGTGTGCTCCTGGCCGGGCTTGCCGCCCGCGACGCCCTTGCGGGCCATGATGGACTGGTCGAGCCACTGCATGGTCGTCTCTCCCTTGGTTGTCGGACTTTGGTGTCAGACGGCGAGGTGGCGCCGCACGAGGTCGCGGTCGTCGAGATCCCGGGCCGTCAGCTCCGCGACGATCCGGCCCTTGTCCAGGACGTAGCTGCGCTGGGCCATGGCGCGGATCAGGTCGAGGTTCTGCTCCACGAACACGATCGTCACCCCGGTGCGGCGGTTGAGATCGACCAGGGTGCGGCCGATCTGCTGCACCACCGAGGGCTGGATGCCCTCGGAGGGCTCGTCGAGCAGGATCAGCGCGGGGCCGCCGACGAGGACGCGGCCGATGGCGAGCTGCTGCTGCTGGCCGCCCGAGAGCGTCCCGGCGCGCTGCCCGCGCCGCTCCCGCAGGATCGGGAACGGCCCGAAGGCGCGCTCGTAATCCGGCCGCTCGCCCTTCGGCAGCAGGGAGGCGCCGACCGTCAGGTTGTCGGCGACGCTCATGCGCGGGAACACGTCGCGGCCCTGGGGCACGTAACCGATGCCGAGGCGGGCGCGGCGGTGGGCGGCGAGCCCCTCCACGGCCGCGCCCCGGAACGCGATGCCGCCCGCGGAGGCGGGCAGCAGCCCGACGAGGCTGCGCATCAGCGTCGACTTGCCGACGCCGTTGCGGCCGATCACCGCCACGATCTCGCCGGGCTGGACCGCGAGGTCGACGCCCTGCAGCACGGGCTTGCCGCCGTAGCCGGCGCGGAGGCCGGTCGTCGTGAGGAGCGGCTCAGGCATCGGCGACGCTCCGCAGCGGCGGCGCGTCCGCCTCCCCGAGGTAGATCGCGGCGACCCGCTCGTCCGCGATGATCGCCTCGGTGGTGCCCTGGGCGAAGATGCGCCCGACATGGAGCACGGTCACCCGCTGGGCGATCTGCCGGACGAAGGCCATGTCGTGCTCGATGGCCAGCACCGCGACGCCGTCGCGGTTGAGCGCCTGCACCATCTCGCCGGTGGCGAAGGTCTCGTCCGGCGACATCCCGGCTGTGGGCTCGTCGAGGAGGAGCAGGCGCGGCTTGAGGCTGATCGCCATGCCGATCTCCAGCCACTGCTTCTGCCCGTGGCTGAGGGCGCCGGCCCGGTCGGAGGCCGCCGCGGTGAGGTTGAGGAATGCGAGCAGCCGCCGGATCTCCGTCCCGAGCGAGGCGCCCTCCAGGTGGTGCTGCAGGGCGATCTCCAGGTTGTGTGCGACCGACAGGCTCGGGAAGATGCCCGGCACCTGGAACTTGACGCTCATGCCCCGCCGGATCCGCGCGAAGGGCTTGAGCGCGGTGATGTCCTCGCCGGCGTAGAGGATCTGTCCCCGCTCCGGCGTGTACTCGCCCAGCAGCAGGCGGAAGAAGGTGCTCTTGCCGGCGCCGTTCGGTCCGATCAGGCAGTGGATCTCCCCCGCCGCGAGGGCGAAATTCACGTCGTTGGTGACGTGCAGCCCGCCGAAATGCTTGCTGAGGTTGCGGGTCTCGAGGAGCGGCGTCATCGGCCCGCCTCCCGGCGACGCAGGCGGCCGAGGCCGCGCAGGGCCGCCACGACGAGGCCGTCGGGCGCCGCCAGCACCACCGCGACGAGGAGCAGGCCCATCACCACGAGGGCATACTGGCTGCCGTAGATCGTGAGCGCCTGGAAGCCGCCGAGCACCAGGAGCGTGCCGATGAGCGTCGCCGTCAGGTCGCCGCGGCCGCCGACCGCGACCCAGATCACCGGCAGCGCGGCGGCGGTGAGACCCATGCTGGAGGGCGTGATGTACTGGCCCCAGGCAGTGTAGAGCGTGCCGCTCAGCCCCGCGAGGCCCGAGCCGATCACGAAGGCGGCGAGCTGGTAGCGCCGCACGTCGTAGCCCAGCATCTCGGCCCGTTCCGGGTTCTCGCGGATCGCCACCAGCACGTTGCCGAACCGCGCGTTCACCAGGATGCGCAGCGCGAGGTAGACGACGATCAGGAGAGCCAGCAGCCCGTAGTAGAGCGCCACGTCGGGGAACAGCACGAGGTCGCCGTCGAACCACGGCACGGTGAGGGGTGGCATGCCGCTCATGCCGTTGTAGCCGTTGAGGCGTGCCGCCCCGATCTTCCATTCCGGGCCGGCGGTCTGCGCCATGAAGCGCTCCAGGGCGAGCGTCACCGACAGGGTGATGATGCCGAGGAAGACCCCGCCGATCCGGCCGAAGAACAGGAAGTAGCCGAGGAGCGCCGCCATCACGGCCGAGAGCGCCACCGCCAGAACCAGCGCCGCCAGGGTGAAGCCGTAGGCGGCGCCGACGTTCAGCGTGAGCACGCCGTAGGCGTAGCCGGAGAGGCCGAAGAAGGCGGTCTGGCCGAAGCTGAGCGCGCCGCCGTAGCCCCAGATCAGGCACAGGCCGAGGGCCATGAATACCCAGCAGAAGAAGTAGGCGGTGTTGCCGACCGTGTAGCCGTCGGCGAACCACGGGTAAGCGACGGCCGCCGCGACCGCGACCGCGAAGACGGTCCAGAAGGCGGGCCCGCGTCCCAGGGTCTGCGGGCCTTCGAGGCGGCGGAGCAGCGTCATCGCCATGGCCTCACGCCCGCTCGCGCAGGATCAGGCCCGAGATGCCCCGCGGCAGCACCCGGATCACCAGGATGACCGCGACGAGGAGCCCGATCTGCCCGAACAGCTGGCCCTGCCAGGTGGTGAGCAGCGCCCGCACCGTGCCGAGCACCAGGGCCGCCGGTGCCGTCCCGAGGAAGATGTCGGCGCCCCCGACCACCACGGTGACGAACGCCTCCATGATGAAGGTCGTCCCCATGGTCGGCACGATCGTCATGGTCGGCGCGTAGAGCCCGCCCGCGAGGCCCGCCAGCGCCGCGCCGAGGCCGAAGGTCAGGGCGTAGACCGTGCGGGTGTCGACGCCGAGGGCCTCGGCCATGTGCGGCACCTGGATGGTGGCGCGGGCGAGCGTGCCGAAGCGGGTGGCGTTGAAGGCGAGGTAGAGCCCGGCCAGCACCGCCACGGCGGCGACCATCAGCACGACGCGGTAGGTCGAGTAGGAGTAGCCGCCGACCGTGAAGCTGCCGAGCGGCGTGCCGATCCCCGGCATGCTGGAGCCCAGCAGGATCAGCGTGCCCTGCGTCGCCGCGAGGCTGATGCCCCAGGTCGCCACGATCGTGTCGAGGGGCCGCCCGTAGAGATGGCGGATGACGAGGCGCTCCATCACCATGCCGACGGCCCCGGCGACGAGTGCGCCGGCCAGGATGCCCAGCGGCAGCGGCAGCCCGGCCCGCGTGGACGCCGCCGTGACGTAGGCGCCGCACATGATCAGCTCGCCGTGCGCGAGGTTGATCACGCCCATCATGCCGAACACCACCGCGAGGCCGCAGGCGGAGAGGACCAGGAACGAGAACGCATCGCCGATCTGGTAGAGGAACGTGAAGGCGTGAGTCAGCAGATCCATCCGGAGGCCCGATCGTGATGGCTGTGGGCCGGGGCCTCGGCCCCGGCGATGTCGCGTCGTCTCCGGCCCGGGGCCGCGGCGCGCGGATGACCGACCCGGCAGGTCAGGGCTTCGGCGGGTTGCTCGGCGTGTACTGCGCCATCGGATCCTTCTGCGTCAGGTCGCAGCCGGCCTTCCCGAGCCAGTAGGGCTGGATGTTGTCCCAGGTCTTCGGGAAGGAGATCGCGTGCTTCTCGTCGACCTTCGCGAGGTAGATCGTGTGGGAGGCGTGCTGGCTCTTCGGATCGATGCAGACCTTGCCCTCCGGCGCGTCCACGCAGACGTCGCCCGCCGCGATGACCTTGCGCAGGTCGGCGCGCTTGGTCGAGCCGTTCGCCCGCTCGACCATCTGCTTGTAGAGGTAGACCGCGAGGTAGGAGTTCTCTGCCTCCTGGTTCACGTACGGCTCGTTCGGGAACTTCGCCTTCCACTTGGCCAGGAACGCCTTGCTCGACGGGCTGTCGACCTCCTCGATGTAGTTCGTGGTCACGTACATGTTGGCGAGGCTCGGGGGCTGGAAGCGCTTGTGCTCGTAGCCCTGGCCGATATTGACCGAGGAGCCCATCGGCACCTTCAGGTTCGCGGCCGCCGCCTGCTCGTAGTAGGAGGCCTGCGCCGTCCCGACGAGCAGCGTCATCAGGATGTCGGGCTTGGCCTTCTGGATGTTCTGGATCGTCTGCGAGAATTGCGACACGCCGAGGGGGATAAATTCTTCCCCGACCATCTCGCCGCCGTTCTCCTTGACGATGTTGCGCACCCACTCGGCCGAGATCTGACCGAAATTGTAGTCGGCCGCGATCGTGTAGACCCGCTTGCCGAACTTCTCCATCATCCACGGGATCAGCGTCGAGAACTGCTGCTCCGGCACCGCGCCCGTGACGACCATGTGGCCGTCGCAGACGCCGCCCTCGTACTGGTTGTTGTAGAACGCGAAGCCGTCGAGCTGGTCGACGATCGGCCGGTAGGCCTCGCGGGACGCGCTGGAGAAGCCCGCGAAGACGGCGTTGACCTTGTCGCGCTGGAGCACCCGACGCATGAATTCCTGATAGCGCGTGTTGTCGGACTGCGTGTCGTAGATCACGAGCTCCAGCTTGCGCCCGGCGATGCCGCCCGCGGCGTTGATCTCGTCCGCGGCGAGCTGGATGCCGTGGACCTTGCCGATGGTGGCGACCGCGAAGTCGCCGGACTGGTCCTCGAGGACACCGAGCTTGATCGGGTCGGCGGCGCGCGCCGCCGGGGCGGCCAGGGATACGCTCGCGAGCAGGGCGGCCGCGAGGGCGGACAGGCGGGATCCGCGGGGCGTTCTCGTCATCGGGTCGTCCTCGTCTACGGGGTGGAGTGCGTGCTTCAGGATCGGGCCAGCCGCGGCGAGAGGGCCGGCGCGGCGACGGACGGACGGGCGCGGACCAGCGCCTCGCAGTAGGCTTCCAGGGGCTGCCGGGCGCGCATGGCGTCGCGCCGCAGCGTCTCGTAGGCCGCGTCGTCGTCGAGGCCATGCTCCTGCATCAGCCGGAGGATCGCCTTGACGACGTGGCGCCGGCCGCGCCGCCGCTCCTCGTGGCGGGCAAGCCGTTCTTCGAGGAGACGGCGCCGGTTGTGCTCGTTCACCGCCAGGAACAGGGCGGCGTAGACCGAGGCGCCGTGGATCGGCTTGCGCAGCAGGCCGGTCGCGCCGAGCTGGAGCAGCCCCTTGAGCCGGCTCGGCGCCTCGACGCCCACGAGCCCGACCACCGGGACCGGCGGCAGGTCGGGCACGGCGCTCGCCGCGAGGCCCGGCAGCGGCAGGTCGCCGTCCACGATGACGATGTGGTGCTCGGGGTCGAGGATCTCGAAATCGAGCCACGGCGCCTCGCCGGCCGGGAGGACCGAGGCCACGGTCAGCCCGAGCTTCATCAGGGTGCCCGCCAGGACGTCCGTGGCGGTGCTCGGCGGCGCGATCAGCAGGGCCTGCGCACCGCTGAAATTCTGGATCAGCCGGGGCGTCGTCATGGCACCACCTTCAGGTGCGGGCGCCGGCTCACCGGCACGACGCGCGGATCACTGCGCACCAGGTAGGGGTCCGGCGCGACCGGCGCCTCGGCCTGCGCCACGATGGTGAAGCGGGCCGCCGCCGTCGAGAGGCCGATCCGGGGGGTCAGGCAGGCGTGGAGGGTCGTCTCGTCGAGGCGCACCGGTCCCTGGGGCGCCTCGAACTCGTCGGCGCAGGCTGCCCGGCGCACCGTCGCGGCCTCCTCGGTCCCGGCCCGCGCCAGCGCCCGCGCCAGGAGATGCACCGCGATGTACGAGGATTCCGCATCCGCCGAGGGGGTCGGGCCTTCGGGGAAACGCGCCGCGTAGGCCGCCATGAAGGCGCGGTTGCGGGGCGTGTCGATCGACGTGAAGTAGACGCTGGAGGACAGGTGGCCGTCGACCGCCTCCGGCCCGATCGCCTCCAGTTCCGGCTCGGCGAGGCTGCAGCTCGCCACCGGCATGGTCCGCGCCTGGTCGATGCCGCGCGCCGCGCAGGCACTCCGGAAGTCGCGGAAGAACCGGTACGCCGAGATGCCGATCAGCGTGTTGAAGACGAAGTCCGGCTTCGCGGCCAGGATCGCCGCGATCACCTGATCGAAGGCAGTCTCGCCCACCGCGAGGTAGCGCTCGCCCGCGACGTCGCCGCCGGCGATCGCCAGCGTCTCCCGCAGGATCCGGTTGTTCTCCCAGGCCCAGATGTAGTTGGAGCCGACGCAGAAGGCCGTGCGGCCGCCCCGGGCGAGGAGGTGCCGCACCAGCGGGACGATGTGCTGATTCGGCGCCGCGCCGGTGTAGACCACGTTCGCCGAGGTCTCGAAGCCCTCGTAATGCGACGGATACCAGAGCAACGCGTCCCGCTTCTCGAAGATCGGGATGATCTCCTTGCGGCTCGACGAAGTGTAGCAGCCGACGACGTGGCGGATCCCCGCGTCGAGGAGCCGCTCGGCGCCGGCGACGTAGCCCGCGAGGGCGCCCTGCGGATCGCGGATCACCGGCTCCAGGACGCAGTCGCCCCGCGCGTTCACCTCGTCGACCGCCAGGAGCGCGCCGTTCAGCATCGCCCGCCCGACGAGACCGTAGGGTCCGTCCGCGGAGAACAGGATTCCGATGCGGTGATGGCTGAGGCCCATGCAATCCTTCAGAACGCAAAAAGCCCGCCAGTGCGGAAGCACTGCGGGCGGCATCGCCGTGAAAGATGGTGACGTATTGGCGCGAAACTGGGCAGCTTTGCCCCGCGCCTGAAAACTAGGCTCCTCGGTAATGGCCTCGGTGTCAAGTCCCGCGCAGTCTTTTCGGAACCGGCGTCTTGATGATTGCTTCCCGGGTCGCGGATCGGCGCCCGCGCCAGGCCCCTCCGCGGCGCCTGTACCCGCGGAGGCGAGGCGGATAACGGCCGCGCCAGGCCGGCGCAGGATCGCTCGGCACCTTTGGCCCGCGCGATTATTCCGATTTCCGGAATTATGAACTGCGGAGAACGCCTATTCTGCTCGCCCGAACGCGGCGGCATTCTCCTCACACGGCCTGGGGCGATCCCGGCCCCCGACGGAGATCCACGGTCATGAAGCTCTACCACCATCCCCTCTCGGGCCACGCGCATCGGGCCCGCCTGTTCCTCTCCCTGGTCGAGGCCCCGCACGAGCTGATCGAGGTTGACCTGAAGGCGGGCGGACACAAGACGCCGGCCTTCCTGGCCATGAACCCGTTCGGTCAGGTGCCGGTGCTCGACGACGACGGCGTGATCGTCTCCGATTCCAACGCCATCCTCGTCTACGTGGCGAAGCGGCTCGGCCGATCCGACTGGCTGCCCGAGGATCCGCGCGCCGCGGCGGCGGTCCAGCGCTGGCTCTCGGTCGCGGCGGGCGAACTCGCCTACGGGCCGGCGGCCGCGCGGCTGATCACGGTGTTCGGCGCCACGTTCCATCCGGAGGAGGTGATCGCCCGGGCGCACACGCTCCTGGGGCGGCTCGAGGCGCATCTCGATGGCCGGAACTGGCTCGCGGCCGAGCGGCCGACCGTCGCGGACGTGGCGGTCTACAGCTACCTCGCCCGCGCCCCGGAGGGGAACGTGGACCTGTCGGGCTACCCGCGGGTCGAGGCCTTCCTGCGCCGGATCGAGGGCCTGCCGGGCTTCGTCCCCTTCGCCCAGACCCCCGCGGGCCTCACGGCCGCGGCGTGACCGGAAGGCCCCGGGCGCACCCGCGCCCGGGAGCGGATGCAGATGGAGGGCGCGAAGATGGCTGACGGTCAGACCCTTGCGACGCTGCCGACCTGGCATGCCGGCGAGACGTCCATCCAGGAGACGGTCGGCGCCGCCGACCGGATGGCGGTGGTCGGCCAGCGGGTGGTGCGGGACTTCATGCCCGATCAGCACCGCGCCTTCTTCGCGGAGATCCCCTTCATCGTGCTGGGCAGCGTCGACCGGCAGGGCGACGCCTGGGCCACGCTCCTGGCCGGCCGTCCCGGCTTCATCTCCTCGCCGACCGCCACGACCCTCGACATCGCCGCGCGGCCGGACCCGGCCGACCCCGCGTTCGACGGCACGGGCGACGGCGACGCAATCGGCCTCCTCGGGATCGCGCTGGACAGCCGCCGCCGCAACCGCGTCAACGGCCTCGTCCGCTCCACGGCCGGCGGCGTCCTGCACTTCGCCGTCGACCAGAGCTTCGGGAACTGCCCGCAATACATCCAGCTGCGCGACATGAGCTTCGTCCGCGAGCCGGGCGCCCCCGCTCCGGCCCCCGCCGAGGAGAGCGCGGAGCTCGACCCGGAAGCCCGCAGCCTGATCGCGGCGGCGGACACGTTCTTCGTGGCCTCCTACGCCGACCGGGAGGGCCGGCGGCAGGTCGACGTCTCGCATCGCGGCGGCAAGGCGGGGTTCGTCCGCATCGCCGCGGACGGCACGCTGACCATCCCCGACTTCGCCGGCAACCTGTTCTTCGCCACGCTCGGGAACATCTTCCTGAACAGCAGGGCCGGCCTGGTCTTCACCGATTTCGAGACGGGCGATCTCCTGCAGCTGACCGGCGACGCCGCGGTGATCCTGGACTCGCCCGAGATCGCGGCCTTCCAGGGCGCCGAGCGGCTCTGGAGCTTCCGGCCGCGCCGGGTGATCCGCCGACGCGGTGCCCTGCCGCTGCGCTGGTCGTTCCGGCCGGACGGCTGGTCGCCGAACGCGCTGATGACCGGCGACTGGGCGGAGGCCGCCGACCGCGTCCGGGCGGCCGAGCGCGCGACGCAGTGGCGGCCGTTCCGGGTAGCCGAGATCGTCGACGAGAGCCGCACGATCCGGTCCTTCCACCTGACCCCGGACGACGGGGCCGGGCGGCTCCCGCACCGCGCGGGCCAGCACCTGCCGATCCGCGTCACGCTGCCGGGGGCAGACGCGCCAGTCATAAGAACCTACACGCTCTCGGTCGCGCCCTCGGACCCGACCTACCGGATCAGCGTGAAGCGCGACGGCACCGTCTCGCGGCACCTCCACGACCGAGTCCAGGTCGGCGACATCGTCGAGGCGCGCGCCCCCGGCGGCGGCTTCACCCTCGATGCGAGCGCGGCGCGCCCGGCCGTGCTGCTCGCCGGCGGCGTCGGGATCACGCCGCTCCTCGCGATGCTCCGGCACGTGGTCTACGAGGGCCTGCGCACCCGCAAGATCCGGCCGACCACGCTCGTCTACGCTGCCCGCACCCGCGCCGAGCGCGCCTTCGACCGGGAGTTGTCCGAACTCGCCGCGGCGGCGCAGGGAGCCGTGCGGATCGTGCGCGTCCTGAGCGATGTCTCCGATGCCGCGGCTGGCGTCGATTACGAGGCCGCGGGCCGGATCGACATGGCCCTGCTCACGCGGTTCCTGGCCTTCGCGGATTACGATTTCTACCTGTGCGGCCCGTCGGCCTTCACCCAGGCGCTCTATGACGGCCTGCGCGGCTACAACGTGGCGGACGACCGGATCCACGCGGAGGCGTTCGGTCCATCGGGGCTCATCCGCGACACCGGAACGGCGGCGGCCGTGCCTCCGCGGCCACCGGCCTCCACGGAGACGGTGCCGGTCGCCTTCCTCGACACCGGCAAGGAAGCGCGCTGGACGCCGGATTCGGGCAGCCTCCTCGACCTCGCCGAGGCGCGGGGTCTCGCACCGGAGTTCAGCTGCCGCGAGGGCAGCTGCGGGACCTGCCGCACCAAGCTACTGGCCGGCGCGGTGACCTATCTGAGGGAACCGAGCGCACCGGTGGCTGAGGACGAGGTGCTGATCTGCTCCGCGGTGCCCGCGGAGGGCACGGACCGGGTGCAGCTGGCGCTCTGACGCGCGCGACGGCACGGCGCGCGCCGTGTTCCGCCTCGCGGGACCGGCGCCGGCGGATCATCCTGCGCCGCTACCGGAGCCGGGCTGAACCTTCCCCGAGGACAAGGAGCCCATCCTGTCCGTCCGCCGCTGCCGCCCTTCGACGCGCAGAGCACGATCACGAAGGTCCGCCTCGCCGAGGACGGGCTGATGCGCTATCGGCACAGCAGCATCAACGCGTTGCCGATCGCGGAATCGGACCGCGAGTTTCACTGGCCCCTCGGGCGCCGGCCGGACGACCATCCGGACCTGAGCCAATTCGGCTTCTGACCGATCGGCCGGGACGCCGACGCGGCGGGCCGGATCGGGCGTGAGCGTCGCGACACGGCCGCGAGAACCCGGAGCGAGGCTATGGATCGGTGGCAGGCCATGCGCATCTTCGCGAAGGTCGCCGAGACGGCGAGCTTCGCGCAGACCGCCCGCCTCCTGCACATGAGCCCGCCGGCCGTGACGCGCGCCGTGGCGGCGCTCGAGGAGACCATCGGCGCCCGCCTCCTGATCCGGACGACCCGCTCCGTGAAGCTCACGGAAGCGGGCAGCCGGTACTACGAGGATTGCCGGCGGATCCTGGCCGACATCGCCGAGGCGGAATCGGCGGCGGCCGGCTCCAACGCGACACCGTCGGGCACGCTCGCGGTGACGGCCTCGGTCCTGTTCGGACGGATGCACGTGCTCCCGATCGTCACCGATTACCTCGACACCTACCCGACCATGGTGGCGCGGACCCTCTTCGTCGACCGGCCGGTCAGCATGGTGGAGGAGGGAATCGACGTGGCGATCCGCATCGGCCACCTGACCGATTCCGGGTTCACGGCCGCTCGGGTCGGGTCGGTGCGCCACGTCATCTGCGGCGCCCCGGACTACTTCGCGCGGCACGGCGTGCCGGCGACCCCGGCAGATCTCAAGCGCCACCGGATCGCCGTCTCCACCGGGGCCTTCGCGTCGCCGGAGTGGCGGTTCGGCCGGAACGAGCGGGTGGTCGTCCGCCCCACTCTGGAGGGCAACACCAACGAGGTCTCGATCGGCGCCGCACGGTCGGGCTGGGGGCTGGCGCGTGTCCTGAACTACCAGATCGGCCCGGACCTGCGGGACGGCCGGCTGCAGATCGTGCTCGCCGATTACGAGGAAGCGCCGCTGCCCGTCCACGTCCTGTACCCGGAAGGCCGGCACGCGCCCGCGAAGGTGCGGACGTTCGTCGACCTGGCCGTGGCGCGGCTGCGCGCCAACCGGACGCTGAACTGAGAGCAGCCCGGATCGACGACGGTCGCATTGGTCGCAGCCGCGGCCGGGGAAAGGATGGCTCAGTCTTAGGTTAGTTTTTTAGGATCTTCCGCATCTTCTGCGGGCAATGGGGGCCCATACGTGACGAGACCCGAGCGCGCGACCGTGGGCAACCGCCCCTCAGCGGCCATTCGCCTGGATGTCGACGCGGTGGCGCTCTGAGAGGAGTCAGGCGCATGGATCAGTGGACCCGCCTGGATCCCGTCTACGATTCCGAGGCGGCCGCGCGCGCGATCGCCGCGTCGGCGCCCGCGCGCGCCGACGCCCAGGATCACGACGACGGCTTCCCACAGGACGATATCGCCGATCTCGCCCGCCTGGGGCTGCTCGCCGCGCCCGTACCGGTGGATCACGGCGGCGCGGGCCTCGGGACGGAGCCGGGCGCCGGTGCCCTGGCGGAGGTTCTGCGGCTGGTCGGCTACGGAAGCCTCGCTCTCGGCCGGCTCTACGAGGGTCACGTCAACGCCCTCCAGCTCGTCGCCCGTTACGGCTCACCCGCCCAGCGCGTCCGCCTGTTCGCCGACGCGCGCGCCGGCCACCTGTTCGGTGTCTGGAACACCGAGCCGGGGGAAGGCGGCCTCACGATCGAGGCCTCGGACGTCGACGGCCATCTCCGCGGCGTGAAGACCTACGCGTCGGGCGCCGGCTTCGTCACCCGCGCCCTCGTCACCGCCCGGCATCCGGGACAGGGCGGCACGGCGATGATGGTGGTGCCGCTCGACGCCGGCACGCGGTCCGATCTCTCGGCGTGGCGGGCGCAGGGCATGCGCGCCTCGGCGACCGGCACGATCGACTTCACCGGCCTCGCCTTCGCGGCCGACGATATCCTCGGCCAGCCCGACGATTACTTCCGGCAGCCGGCCTTCTCGGGCGGCGCGTGGCGCTTCGCGGCGGTGCAGCTCGGCGGCATCGAGGCCGTGTTCGATGCCTGGCGCGGCCATCTGCGCCGCCTCGGCCGGGGGAGCGATCCGCACCAGCTGGCGCGCCTCGGCGAGGGCGCTATCGCGGTCGAGGGCGCGCGTCTGTGGGTCGAGCGCGGGGCGCAGGTCGCGTCGGACGCGGCGATGCCGCCGGAGCGCGTCGTCGCCTACATCAACCTGGTCCGCCTCGCGGTCGAGCGCGCCGGCCTCGACATCCTCCAGCTGGCCCAGCGCTCGGTCGGCCTCCAGGGTTTCCTGCGCGGCCATCCGCTGGAGCGGCTGTCGCGCGATCTCGCCACCTACCTGCGCCAGCCCGGACCGGATCACGCGCTCACCAGCGCGGCCTCCGAGATCCTGCGCGGGGACGGCCTGGCCGGTGACCTCTGGACCGAGAACGCCGCGTGACGGAGCAGAGCGGCCACGCCACCGCATCGCGGACCGTCTGGCTGGACACGCCGGAGCGGTACGGTCGCGTCAGCCGCGGCTTCCACTGGGTGATGGCGGCCCTGTTCGCCTGGCAATTCACCGGGGCGCTGCTCTACGTCACGATCGGCGATGCGGCGCTCACCCGCCTCGTCGGCGGCAGCCACTTCACCCTCGGCTTCACCCTGTTCGTGCTCGTGCTCCTGCGCGGGGTGTGGGGCCTCGCGAACCTTCACCGGCGCCCCGCCCATCCGGGCGCGCCGGGGCGCGCGGTCGCGGCCGGTCACGGCCTGATCTATCTCCTGATGGTCCTGGTCCCGAGCCTCGCGCTGCTGCGCCAGTACGGATCGGGCAAGCCCTTCGCGCCCTACGGCATCCCGGTCATGCCGGCGCGCGAAACGAAGATCGAGTGGATGATGCTGCCCGCCGACCTGTTTCACTACTGGCTGGGCTTCACGCTCCTCGTCGTCGTGCTCGGCCACGCCGCGATGGCGTTCCTGCACCGCAGGCTCTGGAACGAGACCGTCCTGACCCGCATGACCTGACCGGCGGCGGGCCCGCGGGACGCGATCCTCAGCCCGTCGCCTCCGCCGCGGCGGGCGCGCGGTCGGGCAGCGGCGCGTCCAGCGTGAAGACCACGCCGCGGGGGCGGTACTCGATCTCGGCCGAGCCGCCCATCTCGGCGGCCAGCGCCCGCTCGATGAGGCGCGTGCCGAACCCGCCGCGGGCCGGTGCCGTCACCGCGGGTCCGCCGACCTCCTCCCAGCGGAACCAGAGACGGGCCGGCGTCGCCCCGTCGACCACGTCCCAGTTCAGGACCACTCGCCCCCGGTCGTTCGACAGGGCGCCGTACTTCACGGCGTTGGTCGCCAGTTCGTGCAGCGCCATCGTGAAGGCGAGCGTCAGGCGCGGCGTCAGCCACACCTCCGGTCCGTTGATCAGGAAGCGCTGTCCCGCCCCGCCCCGGAACGCCTGGAGGGTGCCCTCCACGATGACGTCGAGCGTGGCCCCGATCCAGCTCTGGCGGGTCAGGACGTCGTGGGCCGCCGAGAGCGAGTGCAGCCGCGCGTCGAGGGTCCTGTGCGCCTCCTCCAGGGAGGCGGCGTTGCGCAGGGTCTGGTGCGCGATCGACTGCATAGTCGCCATCGAGTTCTTCACCCGGTGATTCAACTCGTCGGCCAGGAGGGCGCGGTGCTCCTCCGCGCGCTTGCGCTCGGTCACGTCGATGGAGACGCCGGCCATGCTCAGCGGCTGCCCGACCGAGTCGTAGAAGGTCTGACCCCGGATCTGCAGCCAGCGAAGCTCGCCGCCGGGCGTGCGCGCCCGGTACTCGATGTCGTAGTCGCTGTGCTCGCGGATCGAGGTCTGCACCGCGGCCTGCATGCGCGGCCGGTCCTCGGGCTCGATCGCGGCGATCAGGTCCTCGTAGCTGAACGCCTCGCCCGGCACCCGCCCGAAATTCTCCTTGCAGGTCTCGGAGGCCACGAGCCGCATGTCGGCGAGATCGAGGGTCCACGAGCCGAAACGTCCGGCCTTCAGGATGAATCGCAGCCGCTCCTCGCTGCGGGTGAGGTCGCTGGTGCGGCGCTCGATCTCCTGCTCGAGCGCCTCCCGGTCGCGCTGCATCCGCGCGAGCTTCTCCCGCTCCAGCGTCACGTCGAACTGCGACGCGAAGAAGTAGGTGAGCTCCCCGGCGCGATCGAAGACCGGCGAGATCAGCAGCCGGTTCCAGAAGAGCTCGCCGTTCTTCTTGTGGTTCAGGAGCTCGATCTCGATCGGCACGCGGCGGGCGATCGCCGCCCTGATCTTCGCGATGTCGGCCTTGCTGGTCTCAGGCCCCTGAAGGAACCGGCAGTTCCGGCCGATGATCTCGTCGTGGCCGTACCCGGTCAGCTTGGAGAAGGCGGCGTTGACGAAGACGATGGGGTTGTCCGGCTGATGGGGATCGGTGATCAGCATCGGCATCCGCGTCGCCCGGACGGCGGAGACGAAGGGGTCGGTGCTCGCGTCGGTCCGGGCGAATTCCGCCTCGAAACGCGTGCGTTCCTGCTGATCCGTCAATGCCCGGTCGCCCCTGTCACGACTCGCCGATGGCGGCCTTCGGCCCTCGTGGCGTGGCTGTACCACAGCGGGGATAGCTTGTGCGCAATCATGATGCGGTCCGAGACGCCGCAGGGGGTCGCGACGCCTCGCCCGATCGGACCCGGGAAGAGGCCCGCCGCTACACCGCGGCCCGACCGGGGCCGAACCCGGCCGGCGGGCGCGAGCCGAGATGGTCCCGCAGCGTCCGGCCCTCGTACTCGGTGCGGAACAGGCCGCGCCGCCGCAGCTCCGGCAGGACCAGCGCGATGAAGTCGTCGAGGCCGCCGGGCAGCGTCGGCGGCATGATGTTGAAGCCGTCCGCCCCGCCGGCCCGGAACCGCGCCTCCATCTCGTCCACGATCTGGGCCGGCGTGCCGACGATCTGCGAGTGGCCGCGCGCGCCGGCGATGCGCAGGTAGAGTTGGCGCAGGGTCAGGCCCTCGCGGCGGGCGAGGTCGAACATGAGCTGCTGGCGGGACTTGATGCCTTCGGTCTCGGGCAACTCCGGCACCGGCCCCTCGGGATCGTAGCCCGACAGATCGTGGCCGCCGATCATGCGACCGAGCAGCGCCAGCCCGACCACCGGGTCGATCAGGTCCTGCAGCGCCTCGAACTTCGCCCGCGCCTCGGCCTCGCTGCGCCCGACGACGGGGAACAGGCCGGGCATGATCTTCAGATCATCCGGCGCACGACCGAAGCCTGGCATGCGCCCCTTGAGATCGCCGTAGAACTCGACCGCCTCCTCCAGCGTCTGGTTCGCGGTGAAGACGATCTCGGCGGTCCGCGCCGCGAGGTCCTTGCCGGGCCCGGAAGCGCCGGCCTGCACCAGCACGGGCTGGCCCTGCGGCGTCCGCGAGATGTTGAGCGGACCGCGGACCTCGAAATGCTTGCCCCGGTGATCCAGCGGGCGGAAGCCGTCCGGCTTCGAGAACTGGCCGCTCGCGCGGTCGATGATCACGGCGCCGTCGTCCCAGGTGTTCCAGAGGCCGAGGACCACGTCCGCAAATTCCTCGGCGCGCTCGTAGCGGTCGGCGTGACGGCCGATCCGGTCGCCGCCGAAATTCGCCGCCTCCGCGTCGGTCGCGGAGGTCACGAGGTTCCAGCCGGCGCGCCCGCCGCTGAGATGGTCGAGGGAGGCGAACCGGCGCGCGACGTTGAAGGGCTCGTTGAAGCTGGTGGAGGTGGTGGCGACGAGACCGATCCGGCGCGTCACCGCCGCGAGGGCCGACAGCAGCGTCAGCGGCTCGAAATGGGTCGAGCGCGCGGTGCGCTCGCTCGACCGCAGGTCGAGGTCGCGGATCCCGCTCCCGTCCTCCAGGAAGATGAGGTCGAACTTCGCGGCCTCGGCGCGCTGCGCCCAGCCGACGTAGCGCTCCAGGACGAGCCCGCCGTCGGCCTCGCTGGAGGGATGGCGCCAGCCCGCGACGTGGTGGCCGGTCGCGTAGAAGAACGCGCCGAGGCGCAGGGTACCCTGTCTCATCGAACCGACCGTCATCGTGCCTGATCCGCTCCGTGCCTTCCGCGCGGGCCGGTGTCCAGCCGAACCGTGCGCACGGGCGGACCCCGCGTCGCGCACGGCTCATCCGCCGCACCGGAACTCCGGCCGGGCGGCCGGAGCCTCAGCGCGGGACTGCGGCGTCCGGCGCGTTGTCGGCGGGGAGGTCGCGCAGGTCGGACGAGGCGTAACGCCCGTGCCGGGCCGCCAGCGAGCCCCTCGCCTCCTGCATCGGCATGAAGGCCGCGAATCCGACCGGCTCGGCCACGTCGTGGTAGATCGCCTCCATGCCGCCGCGCATGTGGTAGGTCTCGTGCCAGATGCCGACGCCGCGCGTGTCGCGCAGGAAATCCCGCCACCAGATCCGGTGCGGCTCGGACTTGGACCACGCGACCATGCTGTCCATGTCCCGCCAGTACCAGCGCATGCCGACATGGAGCGGGCGCAGGCTGAAGATGATGTTGTTCTCGTAGTGCAGGAGGCCCTCTGGCCGCGCCGCGCCGACCCTGTCGATCCGCGGCCCGAAGCCGAGCAGGGTCTTCACGCCGGCCAGGGTGCGGACCTTCATCCCGAGATAGATCACGACGAGGTCCGGGTAGCCCGAGAAGTCCGGGACCGCGTGTCGCCGGTTCGCGCCCATGATCGCGCCCTCATTCGCCGGCCGGTCCTGGCGGGCCTTCAGCGTCGAGAATAGGCGACGACGCGGTCGGCGAGCAATATTCGTGGACCGCGTTGCTTACGACCTGCGACGTCCGGCAGTATCGGACGAACCCGGTCGACCTCCGTCACGGCCGCCGCGCGGCAGCCGCGATCCGGGCGGACGCTCCCGCGCGCGCCGCCGCGGAGATCCTCGAGGTTCGTGCCGACCGCCTCGGAGATCTCCGCTCCGTCGCCGGATCGTTCGGGATCGTGCGCGGCTCAGCGCGTGCGCGCCCCGCAATCCGGGCCATTCTGCCGGGAGCGCGGCCAGGCGCGGGTGCGGATGTACTGTTCGACCACGAGAGCCCCTCCTCCAAGAACAACCACAGCGAGAATGGCTTCGCGGAAAGTGCCAGGATCGATCATCGTCTCGACTCCCTGAAGTGAATCGCCCCTGCCGGGGCCTGAGAGCTCTTCAACTCTGCTCTCCCTCGTCAATCCCTGATCGCTTCCCGGGTTGCGCTGCCTGGCTGACAATTGCCCTTCGACGACGTGAACATTCTGTAAGACTGAGGATCGAGAGAGCGGCGCGTCGGCGCCGAGCGCGCGGCCGGACAATGGGCCCGTCCACCGCGTGCGCTGGCCGACTGGCATCGTGTCGACGGCGCAAGGCCTTCGACATTTCGCGCGACGCGCCCGTGTCGGATGCTAGGATCCGACGATGCAGCAGCAGATCTCGGTCATCACGCTCGGCGTCTCATCGCTCGGCCGGTCGCGCGCCTTCTACGGCGACGGCTTCGGCTGGGCTCCCGTGTTCGAGAACGACGAGATCGTCTTCTACCAGATGAACGGGTTCATGCTCGGAACCTGGCAGAACCCCAACCTCGACCAGGACATGCGGCGCGCGAGCGAACCGAGCCCGAGCGCGTTCTGCCTCGCCCACAATGTCCCGAACCGCGGCGACGTCGCGCCCACCATCGCGCGGCTCGTCGCGGCGGGCGGGACGCTCCTGCGCGCGGCCGACGAACCGCCCCACGGCGGATTCCGCGGATATCTGAGCGATCCGGACGGACATGCCTGGGAGATCGCCTGGAACCCGGCCTGGCGGATCGATGAAAGCGGTCGAGTGACGTTCGGACTCTGAGCGGGCGCGGAGGCCGCCGAGAGATCGGCCGTGCCGGGAAGGCCGCGCCTCAGAGGCGGGTGAGCCGCAGGCGCCACCCGGACGAATCCGCGACGATGGCCGGGTCGAGGGCCGGATCGGGCGGCCGCGCCGCGGCCGGCGCGGCCGTCGGAGGCTCCGCCACGGCGATGTCGGCGGACGGGGCGCGGCCGGAGACGCAGCCGCAGAGGGGCAGCGCCAGGGCGAGTGCCGCGACGGCGACAGACCGGATCGGTACGGTCCACCCGCGGATCGGCGATCCGGCCTCGACCGCGCGGGAGACCGCGGCGCTCCGTCCTCGGCGCGGAGCGCGTCCGGAAACGGGTCCCGGCGAACGGCCTGAAGCGGCGCCGTGGAGGGGCCGGGTGCCCGACGCGGACATGGCCCGGCCCCGGCACTCGGCCTCAGGCGCCCGCCGGGCCGCGGCTCACGTGGCCGCCCAGAAGGAGCGCCTTGGCGGCCGCGTCGATCCGGCCGAGCCACTTCTCCGCGGTCTCCGCGCGCAGGTCGGCGACGCGGACCTGCTCCTCGGCGGCCCGAACCCAGGCTTCGGCCTCCGCGCGGATCGTCCGGACGCGCGCCTCGGCCTCCGCGCGGATGTCCTGCACCTGGGCGTCCGCCTCGGCCTGGACGCGCTGCAGCCGGATATCGGCGCGGGCCTCGACCTCGCGGACGCGCATCTCGGACAGTTGCAGGCGGTGCCGGGTCTCTGCCAGCGCGCGCTGCGCGGCGGCCAGGGCGGCCTCGTGCGACATGCTCTGCTCCTGCAGGCGCTGCTTCTGCGCTTCGGCGCGGCCGGCCATGCCGGTGATGATGTCGAGCGTGCTCATCCAGTCCGACACCGCCTCGGACTCGCAGGGGACCGGCGCGGGACCCGCGTCGTTGACCGCGGGTTCCGGCAGGATCGGCGGGTGCGCGACGGGCTCGATGCGCGGCGCGGACAGCGCGGCCGGCCCCTCGACCGTGTCGAAGGACGGCTTGAGCTTCAGGATCTCGGCGGACGGTCCCTCGACGAAGCGGTCCAGGCTGTCGGCGACCTGCGAGAGGATGTGGGACCACGTGGCTGTGGGGGCCGCGACCATGATGGCTCTACCCTGGCGGGATTTTGGCAATAGCTAATACAATCTCCGGTATGGTTAATGGGTGGTTAATCGGCGGCGCGGCGGCGCCAATCCCGGACAGTTCGTGGCGGCCCGATCAGTCTCGGCAGGCCCGGACGGGAAGGCTCGACAATCTTCCGCCGGTTCGGTTCCAGTTTCCGAGGCACTTCGAGCGGTTTCGGCAGGATATCGACCGCCGACGACCGGACTCCCGGACCGGCCGCGATCGGGCCGACGTCATCGCGCGGCCTGCGTCGCGGGCGCGGCCTGGATGATCGGCGCGGCCGCGGCCAGGATGGACGCGGCGTCGCGGTCGAGGGGCGGATAGATGCGCGTGCCGTTGATGATCCGCTTCGTCGCCTTCGCGGCGGCGCCCGACGAGACCAGCGTGCCGCGATCCCAGCCGGCGGTGTAGACCGCCCCCCAGGCGCCCAGATCCAGCACGGTGACGTAGTCGGGCGCGGCGAAGCGCAGCCGCCGCTCCGGCCGGCCGGCGAGATCGCAGACGGCGTTGAAACCCGCGAACCGACCCATCGGCCGGGCGTGCTGGCACGACATCACCGTGCGATGACCGGCATCGTCCGCCGCAGCCGAGGCGATGTCGCCGGCCGCGTAGACGCCAGCGAGCCCCTGGACGGCCAGGAAGGCGTCGACGGGCAGGCGCCCGAGCGGGTCGAGGGGGAGGCCGAGCGTGCCGCCTAGCGGGCTCGCCCGCATGCCGGTGGCGCAGACACTCGTCCACGCCGGCAGGCGCGTCCCGTCCGCCAGCGTTACCCCGGCGCGATCGACCGCACCGACCCGCGCACCGCCGATGCAGGTCACGCCGGCATCGCGCAAGGCCTCGCGGATCCCCGGCAGGGCCGCCGCGCCCATGGCGCTCCCGACCTCGCGCGCGTGATCGATCAGGATGGTCCGCACCGGACCCGTGGCCCCGGCCCGGTCCCTGGCAGCGGCGAGCCGGGCGGGCAGCTCGCAGGCGAGTTCCAGTCCCACCAGGCCGCCGCCGATGACGACGGCGGTCCAGCGGCCAGCCTCATCCGGCCCGCCCGCGTCACCGAGACGATCGAGATGCGCCGCGAGGGCCTGGGCCCCCGCGAAGGTGTCGACATCGAAGGCGCCCGCGATCCCCGGGATCTCGGGACGCCACAGCAGGCTTCCGGCGGCGAGGATGAGGCGGTCGTACGCCAGCGTCTCGACGACGCCCGACGACGCGGCAGACGACGCGGCAGACGACGCGGCGGACGACGCCGCGGACTCGACCGTGACCGTGCGCGCCGCGGGGTCGATGTCGATCGCGCGCGCCTCGCGGCGTTCCACGCCGATCGGCCCGAGAACGTCGTCGAGGGGCACGCGCAGGGCGCCGAGATCGGCCTCGTAGCAGCGGACCCGGATGACGTGGAACGGGTCCGGCGCGATCACCGTGACCGCGACGCGGTCGCCGAGGCCGAACTCGGTCCGGGCGCGCGCCGCGGCGGCGGCGGCCCACAGACCGGCGAAGCCGCCGCCGATCACGACGATTCTCGAGACCATGACAGAGTTCCCCCCGTGCCGGAGACATCGAACTCTGCACGTCGCTCGGCGATGCGGCAACGGTTACAGTCCTGGCGCGGGCGCGGATCGCTTCCGACAGTCGAGCGCCGGCGGTTCAACCGTCGTGGCAGCCGCCACCCTGGCACGCCTTCGGGCGCCGGAAGGACCCGTCAGCCCGAAGCCGCGGTCTCACGTGAGTGCGGGCCGCGCGGCTCCAGCGTGGCCGCGGCGCGGCCCGGGAGGACAGACGCCGCTCCTCGCGCGCGCGGACGCGTAATTTCTTCTCGTCCTGGGTCGGCCGACCGAAAATTCTTGCTTCGACGCCGCGAAGTAGAGAAAGCCCTTTTGTTGACTCCGCGACCGGCCGACAGGATCTTGTATTCACAGTCACGCCGAGGGCCGCGCAGGTACGATGAAGACGCAGGGGCGGACCGGGCGTGATCCCGCAGCCGGGGGATGTGTCGGCGCGGATCGCGCGATCGGGGCGGTCCCGGGTCTCGGACGCGCCGGATGCGCCCGGCCGATCGTCTCGCCGACGGCGCCGCGCCCCTGAACCCAGCCGCCCGGACGAGACCGCTCGGGACCGCGCCGCGGCGCGGATCCCCTGCCCCGCGCCGGCCCCGCACCCCGCCCTCCGTTTCGCCACGACATCAGGCCCGACCATGCGCTCCACCCGCCGATCCCTCCTGGCCGCCGGCCTCGCCCTGGCCTGCCTCGGCGCGCTCGCGCCGCGCGAGGCCCGCGCCGACGACCCGAAGGAGATCCGCCTGGACTGGGCGACCTACAACCCGGTCGGCCTGCTCCTGAAGGAGAAGGGCTTCCTGGAGGAGGCGCTGGCGCCGCGCGGCATCAAGGTCCGCTGGGTCCAGTCGCTCGGCTCCAACAAGGCCCTCGAGTTCCTGAACGCCGGCGCCATCGATTTCGGGTCGGCGGCCGGCGCGGCGGCCCTCGTGGCGCGCATCAACGGCAACCCGATCAAGGCGATCTACGCCTACTCGCGCCCCGAATGGACGGCGCTCGTGACCCGCAAGGACAGCGGCATCACCAAGCCCGCCGACCTGAAGGGCAAGCGCGTCGCCGTCACCCGGGGCACCGATCCGCACATCTTCCTGATCCGCGCGCTCCAGGGCGCCGGCCTCACCGAGCGCGACGCCAAGCTCGTGCTGCTGCAGCACGCGGACGGGCGGACCGCCCTCGACCGCGGCGACGTCGATGCCTGGGCCGGCCTCGACCCGATGATGGCGGCGGCCGAGATCGAGAACGGCGACGTGCTGGTCTACCGCGACGCCGCGGCGAACACCTGGGGCCTGCTCGACGTCCGGGAGGACTTCGCCACCGCCCATCCCGACCTCGTCCGGACGGTGATCGCGGCCTACGAGCGGGCGCGCGCCTACGCGCTGGCCAACCCGCAGGCGCTCGCAGCGGCCCTCGTGGCGGCCACCAAGCTGCCCGAGCCGGTGATCGCCCGGCAGCTCGAGCGGACCGACCTCTCCCAACCGGCGATCGGCCCGGCCCAGGCGCAGTCGATCAAGGCGGCCGGCACCGCCCTGCAGCAGGCCGGGATCATCCCGGCGGGCACCGACGTGTCCGCCGCCGTCGACGGGCTGCTCGACACGCGCTTCAATCCCGTCGCCGGACAGTGAGCGGCCGCGTGCCGCTTCTGCGGCGGGGCGGTCGCGCCGGCCTGGGTCTGCTGCTGCCGCTCGTCCTGGCGATCGGCTGGGAGATCGCGGTCGCGAGCGGCGCGGGGTCGGGGCGGCTGCTCCCGCCGCCG
This sequence comes from Methylobacterium sp. 1030, assembly GCF_040544715.1. Classification (NCBI taxonomy): domain Bacteria; kingdom Pseudomonadati; phylum Pseudomonadota; class Alphaproteobacteria; order Hyphomicrobiales; family Methylobacteriaceae; genus Methylobacterium; species Methylobacterium sp. 1030. The sequence continues at coordinate 99,802 of NZ_JBEPKM010000012.1, forward strand.
AGCCGGATCGCCGCGACCCTCTGGGCCCTGGCCGTCTCGGGCGATCTCTGGATGCATGTCGAGGCGACCCTCGTGCGGGTCGGCCTCGGCTTCCTCTGCGGCGCGGCGGCCGGGATCCTGGCCGGCGCCCTCGTGGCCACGGTCCCGCCGCTGCGCTGGCTCCTCGACCCGAGCCTGCAGGCGCTGCGGGCCGTCCCGTCGCTCGCCTGGGTGCCGCTCTTCATCCTGTGGTTCGGCATCCTGGAGACGCCGAAGGTCCTCTTGATCGCCGTGGGGGTGTTCTTCCCGGTCTATGTCGGCGTCTCGGGCGCGATCGCCTCGGTCGACCGCAAGCTGGTCGAGGTCGGCCGGATCTTCCGCCTGTCCCGCCTCGCCCTCGCCCGCCGGATCCTGCTGCCGGCCGTGCTGCCGGCGACCCTGGTGGGCCTGCGCACGGGGCTCGGCCTCGGCTTCCTGTTCGTCGTGGCGGCGGAGCTGATGGGCGCCTCGGAGGGGCTCGGCTACCTGCTGGTGGACGGCCAGCAGTTCAGCAAGCCCGATCAGATCGTGGCGGCGATCATCGCCTTCGCCCTCGTCGGCAAGGCGGCCGACATGGCCCTGGTCACGCTGACAGCTCCCCTGACCCGGTGGCAGGATACCGTGCGGGACAGCCTGTGACCGCGTCTCCGGCCCGGACGCGCGCCGCGGACCGGGAGGCCGCCCCGCGCCGCGATCCCCACGCCACGCCCGCCGAGAGACGCCCGTGCTGACCGTCGACGACCTCTCCAAGACCTACGCGGACGGCACGCAGGCGCTCGCGGGCATCGACCTGTCGGTCGAGCAGGGCGAGATCGTCGCGCTGATCGGCGGCTCGGGCTGCGGGAAGACGACCCTGCTCCGGCTGATCGCGGGGCTCGACCACGCGAGCGCGGGCGCCGTCGCGGTCGACGGCGAGACGATCCGCGCGCCCCATCCGAGCGTGGGCGTCGTCTTCCAGGAGCCGCGCCTGCTTCCCTGGCTCGACGTGGCCGGCAATGTCGGCTTCGGCCTCGCCGACCTGTCCCGGTCCGAGCGCCGCGCCCGCGTCGCCCACGCCCTGGAGCGCGTCGGGCTCGCCGAGCACGGCGGTCGCTGGCCGCGGGAGCTGTCCGGTGGCCAGCAGCAGCGCGTGGCGATCGCCCGCGCCTTCGTGGCGCGGCCGCGGGTGCTGCTCCTCGACGAGCCGTTCTCGGCCCTCGACGCCTTCACCCGCAAGGGGCTGCACGACCAGCTCCTCGGTCTCTGGGCCGAGTCGAAGCCGACGATCCTGATCGTCACGCACGATGTCGGGGAGGCCGTCACCCTGGCCGACCGGGTGGTGGTGATGCGCCCGCGGCCCGGGCGCCTCGACGAGACCGTCCCGGTCGCGCTCGCCCGGCCGCGCGAACCGGTGGCGGCGACCTACGAGGAGGCCGTGCGCCGCGTGCTCGCCGCCCTCGACCACTCCCTGCGCCCCGCGGCGAGCAGCCGGCCGCCCGCGCCCGAGACCCGCGCGAGCTGGTGGTAGGGCCGCCGGCGAACCGCGACCTCAGGACCCGACCGCGGTCAGTTCCAGATCCGCGGGGTCCGCGCGCCGGAACCGGGCGTAGCGCAGCGCCATCACCGGCAGGACCAGCAGGTTCAGCACCGTCGAGGTGATCAGGCCGCCGAGGATCACGAGGGCCATCGGGCCCTCGATCTCGCGGCCGGGTTCCCCGGCACCGAGCGCCAGCGGCAGCAGGCCGAGGCCCGTCACCAGGGACGTCATCAGGATCGGCACCATCCGGTCCGCGGCGCCCGCCGCCGCCGTGGCGGCGTCCCAGGCGCGCCCGTCCCGGGTGACCATCTGCTCGTAATGGGCGATCAGCATCACGCTGTTGCGCAGCGAGATGCCCGACAGGGTCACGAAGCCGACGATCGAACCCAGCGACAGCACCCCGCCGGTGAGCGCCACGGCCGCGACGCCGCCCACGAAGGCGAAGGGCAGGTTGACGAGGACGAGGAGCAGGTTCGCCGCCGAGCCGGTGACGATCGCCAGCAGGACCACGATGCCGAAGCCGGCCATCCCGGCATGGACCAGCAGGTCGCGGCGGGCGGCCGCCTGCGCCTCGGCGGCCCCCGAGAAGGTCACGTAGACCCCCTCCGGCAGCCGCACCTCGCGGGCGATCTTGCGCTTGGCCGCCGCCACGAAGCCCGCGACGTCGCGGTCGGCGACGTTGGCGGTCACCGCCTGCACCCGCTGCGCGCCGAGATGCTGGACCTGGTAGCGGCCGGCGCTCTCGTAGACGTCGGCGACCTGCGACAGCCGGACGTAGCGCCCGCCCGGCGTCCGCAGGGGCAGGTCGCCCACCGCGCTGAGGCGGTCCCGCACGCGGGCGTCGAGGATCACCAGCACGTTGAACACGGCGTTGCCGCGATAGGTCTGGCCGACCGTGTCGCCCTGGTAGGCGGTGCGCACGGCCTCCAGCACCTCCACGGGGTCGAGCCCCCAGTGCCGCAGATCCACCGGCCGCAGCGCCACCGTGACCTGCGGCAGCCCGGCCGGCGAGGCCTGCTGGACGTCCCGGGCGCCCTTCACCTCCGAGAGCTCCTGCGCCACCGAGCGGGCGGCCGCCTCGATCCGGTCGAGGTCGCTGCCGACCACGTTGACCACGACCGGCGCGGTGAAGCCCGAGACCGTCTCCTCGATGCGCTCGGTGAGGAAGGTCTTGAGCGAGAAGGCGGCCCCCGGGAAGCCGGCGATCAGCTGCCGGATGGCGCCCTCGACCCGGCGCTGGGCGGCGCCGTCGAGCCCGGGCTCGAGATCGATGTGGATCTCGCTGTAGTGCGGCCCGGCGGTGTCCTCGGCGGCCTCGGCCCGGCCGATCTGCGCCGCCACGGCGCGCACCCCGGGGATCTCCTTCAGGTCGCCGGTGATCAGCGTCCCGAGCCGCTCTGATTCCTGCAGCGCGGTGCCGGGGATGGCGACCATGTGCAGGATCATGTGCCCCTCCTTCAGGTCGGGGAGGAACACCGCGCCGAGGGTCGGCAGGACGGCGGCGCCCGCGAGGGTGACCAGCAGGGCGCCCGCCATGGCGACCCGCGGCACCCGCCCGATCCCGGCGAGCAGCCGCAGGTAGGCGGCGCGGCTCCAGCGCACCACGGGCGGATCGGGCGGCGCGGCGCCGGCGTCGCGCCCCATCCGGCCCCCGAGGAGCAGGAGCGCCAGGGCCGGCGTGACCGTGAGCGCCACGAGGAGCGAGGCGACGACGGCCGCGATGTAGGCGAGCGCCAGCGGCCCGAACAGGCGGCCGGCGACGCCGGTCAGCGCCAGGACCGGCAGGAACATCAGGATCACCGCGAGGGTCGCGTAGGCGACCGAGGTCCGCACCTCCAGCATCGCGGCGAGCACCACGCGCGGCAGGCCGCGGCGTCCGCCCCGCGACTCCCGCAGGCGGCGCGCGACGTTCTCGACGCCGATCACCGCGTCGTCGACGACCTCGCCGATGGCGAGGGCGAGGCCGCCGAGGGTCATCGTGTTGAGGCTCTCGCCCCAGGCCTGGAGGGCGAGGGCGGCGGCGATCAGCGACAGCGGGATCGCCGTGGCGCTGATCAGGGCCGCCCGCCAGTCCGCGAGGAAGACGAGGAGCACGACCACCACCAGCACGCCGCCGAGCGCCAGCGCCTCGATCACGTTGCCGGTGGCCACGTCCACGAAGTTCGCCGGCCGGAACAGGTCGGCCCGCAGGCTCACGCCGTCGCGCTTCAGGACCGGGCGCAGCTCGTCGAGGGCCGCCTCCAGGCGGGCGGTCACGGCGCGGGTGTCGACGCCCACCTGCGCGCCGACCATCAGCAGCACGCCGGGCCTGCCGTCTACGAGGGCCGCGCTGATCGCCGGCTCGGGCGCGGCCGTGACGGTCGCCACGTCGGAGAGCACCACGCTCGCCCCGCCGTCGTTGTGGAGCACGATCTGCCCGAGCGCCTCCGGGGTGAGCGACTGCCCCTCGGTCCGGAGCAGGACGCGCTGGTTCGGCGTGTCGACGAAGCCCGCCCCGCGCACGCCGGTCCCCTTCCGGGCGGCCGTGAGGACGTCGTTGAGGCCGATCTGGAAGCGGATCAGGTCGTCGGGGCGGACCTGGATCTGCAGGGCGCGCACGCCGCCGCCGTAGATCGAGACCTGGGCGATGCCGGGCATCGCCTGGAGCCGCCGCCGCACGGTCCACTCCGCGACCTGGCGCAGATCCATGGCGTCGCGGGTCTCGGAGGTGAGACCCACGAGGAGCACGGTCAGCGTCGAGGAGGTCAACGGGGTCATGGCGGGCGCCGCCACGCCGGCCGGCATGCGGCCGGCGAGCGCCGCCAGGCGCTCGTTGACCCGCTGGCGGATGCGGTCGACGTCGCTGCCGGACCGGAACGCGGCGGTGATCACCGACAGGCCCTGGATCGAGGTGGAGCGCAGGGTCTCCAGGCCCGGCAGGCCGCCGACCGACACCTCCACGGGCTGCGTGACCAGCACCTCGACCTGCTCCGAATCGAGGCCCGGCGCCTCGGTCTGGATGGTCACGGTCGGCGGCGCGAATTCCGGGAACACGTCGTAGCGCGCCCCCGAGAGGGCGTAGAGCCCGAAGACGAGGACGGCGCAGGCGAGGGCCAGGACCACCCTGGGCAGCCGGACGGCGAAACCGACGAGGGCCGCCTGCGGACCGCCGCGACCGGCGGCAGCGGGCGGCTCAATCATCGTCGTCGCCCACGACGCGGATGCGGCTCTTCATCTCCTCGGACAGGAGCGCCTGCGCGCCCCGCAGCACGATCTCGCTGCCATCCGCCAGATCCTCGACCACGAAGGCGTCGGCCGACATCGGCGCGTCCGGCCGCACCGGGTGACGCACGAAGGCGCCGTCGCCGGTCCCGCGATACACCCAGGTGCCACCCTCGCCGTGGACGACGGCGTCCTCCGGCACGAGGACGCCCTTCACCGCGCGCGGCGCCGGCAGGAACGCCATCGTGCTGGTCCCGGGCAGGAGACCGCTGTCGCCGGAGACGAGATAGAAGAAGCTCTGCCCCTGGATCCGCGGATCGGTCCGCGTCGCCGGCGAGACCAGCCGGAGAGCGACCCGCTCGCTCTGCGGCGGCACCTCGGCGAAAGCGGCCTTGGGCGCCTCCGGCAGGGTCTCCCCCGGCGGCAACGTCACCTGCATGAGGAAATCGGCCCGCTCGATCAGGCGCGTCACCAGCGGCGACCGCTCGATGATCGCCTTTCCGAGCACCGGCCCCCATTCCTGGCGCGCCGTCGCCGCGAAGGTGCGCAACTGCGATTCCGCCACCGTGACCGACGCCTGATCGGTCAGGAGCGTGCCCTCGGCGGTCTCGATCTGCGCCACCGCCACCACGCCGGCGCCGAGGGTCCGCGCCCGGCGGGCGGCGCTGGCCGAGACCTCGACCCGGGCGCGGGCCGTCTGGAGCGCCGCCACGGCGCCGGCGTAGCTGTTGGTCAGCTCGGTGATGCGGGCGAGGTCGAGGACGCTGCCGTAGGCGGTCAATTCCTGGGGGTGCAGGACGGCGGGACGCGCCTCGGCGACGAGACCGATCCGGGCGCGCTCGGCCGGCGTCAGCCGGACCAGGGTCCGGCCGTCCTCGATGGCGGTGCGCGGCGCGGGAAGCTGCGCCGCCGCCGACAGGTTCTCTCGCCGCTCGGGAATCAGCGCCGCGACGCGCGCCCGTACCTCGGCGACGATCGGGCCGGCATCGGCCCGGAGGCGCGCGCCCGTCGGCGTGACCGCGAGACCGGCCGCAGCGAGCAGGACCCCTCCGATGAGCAGCAGCGCCCGGCGACCACGCACGTCGCTCTCCTCCCCCGAACCGATTGCCGAATCTACCCGGTTTCGGTGCCAAATACAGCCGAACTCGACCAGCTCAAACTGTCACGCTCGGTTCCGGTCGTGGGTCGGGCCTCGGGGGTGCTCGGGAACGCGAAAGCCCGCCTCGACGGTGCGAGGCGGGCTTCCGGTCTGCTGGGATTATGTCGGTTCGGATCAGCAATCGTTGCCGGAGACCGGGGCGGTCTGCCGATCGGCGGCGGCCTTGTTCATGGCGCCGACCGTGCCGGGCGACGCGGGCTGGTTGCCGCCGGCCAGGTTCGCGGCGGCCGGATCGGTCGAGTTCGACTTGGAGCCGGCGTCCGTCTGCGCCTGACGGTCGGCGGTCTGGTTGGCTCCCACGTTGTTCATGGCACCGACCGTGCCGGGCGACGCGGGCTGGTTGCCGCCAGCGAGATTCTTGCTCGACTTGTCGACGTCGGAGCTCTTGGGATTCGATGCCTGCTGATCGGGGCTGTTCGACTTCGTGGTTCCGGTGTTGCACGGGGCCGCGAGGGCGGGCCCGGCAGCGAGGGCCAGAAGCGCAACCGCGCCGGCCAGATGAGAGACCTTCATCAAACGCTCCTCCAGGATTTATCGATCTCCCAAGTGCCTAATCGTCCCGTGAGTTCCGTCGCGACTGCCCAGATCTTCGATTGAGAGCGGGCCGCACACCGGATTTCGGTGCCCTCAACGTGGAGAAATGTATGAATTCAGACATTGGTGCCGAAGATACCGGGCCGCTCACGTCGCGGCGGCCGATCTTCGGTGCGGCATCTTATCCCACGAGGCCCGGCCGAGCTGTTTCATCGGCCCGGCGGGACCGCGCATCGATCCGGTCGTCACCGAGCGCCGCGCCGCCGCTACCTCGTTTGGTCGAGTTCTTGAGTCCGGGATGCCCGGGATAGCGTCGACTCGCGAGGGGGCGTGTCCGCGGCAGCCTCGAGCGGTGTCAGGCCGCGGGGCGGATGGGACACCGCCTCACCCGGGGCGTCTGAGATCGAGCGATGGCGTTTCCACGACACTTGACGGGCCTCGGACACGGTCCTGCCGGCGGTCTCGCTTGGTCGCCGGGCGGGCCGTACGGAACGGATCACCGCTGGGCCCATTCGGGCGCACCGGGCGATGGCGGGGCCGAGGCCATGCCGCGGCTCGGCGTGGCCGCCGCCGCGTGGATCGTCCTGTTCCTCTTCGCCCCGGTGGTCGGCGAGCAGATCAAGCTGCCGGGCGTCGACAAGGCGATCTGGATCGGCAGCGACCTGATCGCTTTCGCGTTCCTGGTCATGCGCCGCGACCTCGCCGCCACCCTGTTCGGCAGCCGTCTGCTGCTGCTCAGCTGGCCGCTCCTCGCGATCGCGTCCGCCCTGTGGTCCCTCACGCCCGGCCTCTCGGCCTATCACGGGCTCCAGCTGCTCGCGACGATCGTGGCCGGCATCACCCTGCGGACGACGATGGGCCTGTCCCGCCTCGTCAGGATCGTCTTCCTGGGCCTCCTGGCGGGACAGCTCCTGTCGGCCTTTCTCACGGTGGCGGCGCCCGCCCTGACGCGCGGGACGGACGGCAACTGGGCCGGGATCTACTCGCACAAGAACGTCCTCGGATCCCTGTCGAGCCTCCAGATCCTCTGCGCGGCCTGCCTGTTCCTGCAGGGCTGGAACCGTCTCCTGACCGCGTTCGGATTCTGCCTGGCCCTGGCGCTCCTCGTGTCGACGCACTCGGCCACCGCCCTGGTAGCGGCCGCCGCGGGGCTGTTGCCGCTTGCCGCGATCTTCGCGTGGCGCCAGGGAAAGCACGTGACGGGCTTCTGCCTCGGCATCGCCATCGCCCTGGCGGGCGTCGGGATCCTCGTCGTCGCCGCGCGGGGCGCCGACATCTCGGCGAGCGTGCTGTCGGATCTCGGCAAGGACACCACGCTGACCGGCCGCACCATCCTCTGGCAGTTCGGCCTCGACCAGTTCTGGCGGGAGCCGCTCATCGGCATCGGCTACAAGGCCTACTGGGAGAGCCCGCTCACCACGGCCGCCTACCTGCACTTCGTCACGAAGCAGAAGCTGTGGTTCTTCCACAACAATTTCATCGACACGGCCGTAGCGTTCGGGATCGTCGGCCTGGTCCTCTTCACGGCCGCGCTGCTCGACACCGCGCGCCGGGTGATCGCCCATTTCGCGCGCTCCTCCGGCTACGTCGAGGCGTGGCCGATCCTGTTCATGAGCCAGCTCTTCGTCCTGGTCTGTTTCGAGTGCCCGCTCTTCGTCAATCACGGTCTCCACCAACTCCTGCTGGCGGCGATCCTGCCGGTGGTGCGGTCGCCGACCGTCGACGGGAGCGACCCGGCCGCCCGCGATTGAGCTCGCAGGCCGGAGCGCCGTCCGGACCCCGGCGCAGATCCGGACGGCCAGAGCCGGAGGACGCGGTCGGGAAGGATCACGGCCGCCGAACGCGGCCGGCCCGACGGGCCCCATCAGAGGTGACTACGATGTACTGCTTCGGGATCTCCCTGCCCCGGTTCCGCGAACGGCACGCCTACCTATCCCGGCACCTCGCCGAGGTGTGGGGGCCGCGCTGCGAGATCACCGGCTATGAAGGCCCGGTCCCGGATCCGAACGCCCCGTTCCAACCCGACCTGACGGCCGGTCAGATCGGGTGCGCGCTGTCCCACATGAGCGCCTACGAGCGGATGATCGCGCTCGACCTGCCGCACGCGCTCATCGTCGAGGATGACGTCGTTCTGCCGCCGCAGATCCATCAGATCGTGGCCGGCATCGAGGCCGCCCTGCGGCCGGGCGACGTCGTCCTGCTCTTCAATTGGGCCGAGACGGTCGGGCCGTTCAGCTCAGTCGACACCGTCACCATCGGCGAATACCGGTTGTGCCTGCCCATGGACATGAGCAGCCTCGGCACGGCCGCAGCCTACGTGATCACCCGGTCGGCGGCCGAGGGGATCCTGCGGGCCAACCGCCCGGTCGCGGTGACGTCGGACAACTGGGCCTACTTCTTCGAGCGCGGCGCTCTGACATGCGGTCGCGCGCTCGTCCCGAACGCCGTCTCGCGGAAACCTTTCGAATCGACCATCTTCACGTCCCGCTCCAGGATCGCGGCCTTCCTGAAAGGCAACCCGATCCTCAAGCCCCTCTTCGCCGCGCGCCGCCGGGTCCTGGCGGAACGGGTCGCCGCCAAGCTGACATTCGTCGACGAGACCTCACCGCTGGCGGGACAGGCGCCGCGCTGACGCCCGTCCCACCGCGCGCAGCGGCGGGTAGAGCCCGGGGGCCGGGACGGTCGGGGTAGCCGAAAGGCGTAGGGGCGATCGCCCTCTTTGCAGCCTCTCACACCCCCGTGAAGTGCCAAGCTCTCCGGCGAGGCAGGAACCCGGGGCGGCAGGACAGGTCCGCGGCGGGTCCTCCTCGAGACGCCCGCATGACGGCGGACCCCGTTCGGCCGCTGGCCGCCCCGTCAAAGCGGGCCCTTGAGGATGAGAGGTCGTCGCTGCGCGCAGCGGCGGTCGCACCAGCGCGGCGGAAGACAGACGATGAGCAGCACGCTCCCGATCACCGGCCCGGACAAGGCCCTCGACACCGCCCTGCGACGCCTCGTGCGACCAGTGGCGGAGCGGGCGCGCTACTACCTGATCCTGCTCGCGCAGATCGGCGCCCTGCTGGTCCTGCTGAAGATCTCGCACGGCGTCACGGCGATCAACAACTACTACGGCGTGGTGCTGCCCGTGGCGCTGGCCCTCGCGATGACGCGGGTGCGCTTCGCCGCCGCCGATCTCGCGTCGGTCCGGCTGCTGCAGATGATCGGCGTGATCGCGGGCGGCTACGCGCTGATCCACTACCCGCTCTTCCCCGTCATTCTGCCCGGGGCGAAGGCGACCGTCGCCGTCACGGCCATCGCGGCGCTGTGGGTCGCGGCTGTGGCCGGCGGCGTGCTCTGCCTGCGCTGGCCCTCGCTCGCCCTGATCAGCGCCACCTACCTGGTCTGGAGCAAGCAGGCGGTCATCCGGGTGACCGGCCTCTGGCACGGGCACATCATCGACGTGGTGCCGCTCGCGGAGGTGAGCTTCTGCCTCGTCGCGGGCCTGCTGATCGCCCACGGGACGGCGCGTCTGCGCGACTGGCGCGGGCTCGGCGCCGCGGCGCGGTCGGACGTCGCGTCGGCCAGCGCGATGTTCTCGAAAGTGCTGATCGCGGCGGCGATCAGCATCCACCTCGGCAACTACTATTCGTCATTCCTGGCCAAGGTCACGCTCGACGACGGGCCGTTCTCCTGGCTGCTGAACAACGATCCCGGCAAGATCTTCATCGTCGGCCTCGACAACAACCACGTCCCCTACGCCGGCTGGCCCGTGCTGGTGGAGGCGATGCGCACGATCCTGAGCCATTCGAGCGCGCTGACCAACACGCTCATCCTGGTCGGTCAGGGCATCGCCCTGGTGGGGATCCTCATGCCGCGCCGCTGGCTGCTGCTGCTGCTCCTCGGCTTCGACGTGATGCACCTGTCGATCATCGTGCTCATGGGCGCCAACTTCGCCCCCTGGATCATGCTGAACCTCGCCATCGCGGCCGTCGTCGTGAGCCGGCACTACGAGCGGCCCCCGGTCTCGGTCGGGATCCTGTCGGTGCTGTTCATCCTGACCGGCAACACGTTCATGACCCAGGCCTGGCTCGGCTGGTACGACACCCTGGCCAACAACAAGATGTACTTCGAGGCGGTCGACCGGACCGGCCAGCGGCACTACGTGCCGACCAACTTCTTCACCTTCTACTCCTACCCGTTCGCCCACATGGCCTACGGCGCGCCCGACGCGGCGAACGCCTTCGCCCTCGACAACCCGAACGGCGGCACGCAGGTCTTCCGCAAGGTCACGGCCTCGACGACCTGCGACGTTCCCGTCCTGACCGCACCGGACGGCCTGGGTCAGGAATACTCGAAGTCGGAGATCGACGGTCCGGCGCTGGACGCCTACGTCCGGGGCTACCACCGCCTCGTCAGCGCGATCCGCGACAGGACGGGCCTGTTCCCCTACGCGGTCTATCCGCACCACTTCTTCGTCCCGCTCCAGTACGCCGCCGGCTTCGACACCCTCGCCATGGCCGACATCGTCGCCTACGTGTACCGGCGCGAATCCGTCTGCTTCAGCCTGCAGGACGGCGTCCCCGTCCGCCGCGTGGTGTCCGAAGCCGAGCACAGGATCGACCTGACGCCATGACCGCCCCCTCGACCGAGGCCGCCCTGACGGTGGTCTACGACGGCGAATGCCCGTTCTGCTCCAACTACGTGCACCTCATGGCCCTGCGCCGGTCGGTCGGCACCGTCGCCCTGGTGGACGCCCGGAGCGGGGGTCCCCTAGTCGACGAGATCGCGCGGCGCGGGTACGACCTCGACGAGGGCATGGTCGTCCGGCACGGCCCGGACCTCTATTACGGCGCGGACGCCCTCGTCCTGCTGTCGCGCCTCAGCGACGACCGGGGCGCGGCGAGCCGGCTCCTGGCGCGGCTGCTGCGCAGCCCCGGACGCGCGCGGCTTCTCTACCCGGCGATGAAGCTCGGGCGGCGCGTCACGCTCCGGATGCTCGGCCGGACGCGCCTCGCGCGGCCCGGCGGCGCGCCGGCCCGCTGAGCGGGCGGCACTCCCGCGCCTCCCGCCGGCGCGTTCCGCCCCCTAGGCCCGGGCGGGCGGGCGCGTCAGCAGCGTCCGCGCGCTGTGCCAGGCGAAGGCCAGGACGCCGCTCAGATTGGCGGTCACGATGGCGCGCCACGTCAGGCCGAGCTGCGCGTCGAAGCACGGGCCCCCGACCAGTTCGCGGGCGGCGTTGCGGGCGGACCAGTACAGGTGCTTGATCAGCCACGGGCTGCGGCCGATGTGCTTGGCGTAGAGCGCGCCGTTGCCGAACTGGTAGTTCCAGTGCAGCCGGTCGATCGTGCGCGGGTCCCGGCGCCCGTGGAAATGCTTGACGCTCATGTCGGGCACGTACTCGACCGCCACGCCGGCCGCCCAGCCGCGGTAGATGAAGTCCGTGTCCTCCGCCGCGCGGAACGTCGCCCCGGGGCCGAACGCCGCGTCGAACCCGCCGATCCGCTCGATGACGGCCCGGCTGCAGGTCATGTTGCAGCCGTGGACGAAGCCGCCGGGATGAGCCGGGTACGTCAGCCGGCTGGCCAGGGCCTCGGTCTTCGTGGTGAAGTCGATGTCCTGGGTAGATCCCAGCTCGACGCGGCCACCGCGGATGACGCTTTCCGTGTCGCCGGCATAGTGCGCGATCAGATCTCGCAGATACTGGTCCGACACGACGCAATCGTCGTCGATGAACGCGATGATGTCTCCGGACGCGCGCGCGATCGCGGCGTTCCGAGACCCGGCGACACCTGGGCGCGCCTGCGTGAGGAGCAGAACGTCGCGTCGATCGATCGAGATTGACGCGGACCAGCGCTTCAACGCCGCGTCCGTGCCGTCCTCGGACCCGTTATCGACGACGATGATCTCGGCCTCAGCTTCGGGCGCGGCCTCGATCGCGCGGACCACCGAGTCGAGCGTCTGCATAAGGGACGCTACACGGTTGCGAGTACATACGGTGAAGCTGATTTTCATTTGGCATTATTCCATAAATACTGCCAGAATTGCGACCTTCTAAAACGAGTCACAGACAATGTATAGTAATGTTATTGCACTTTCTCGATCCGTGCGCCGTAGGGGCGGCTACGCCTTTTGGATGCGGAACCGAATGTCGTGCAGTTGTGGCGGCGCAATATCCGGCGTCCTCGACGCACAGCGACGGCCGCTTGGATCCTCTGACGGGCTATAGAAAAGTCCGGATCCGCGCCGGCATCGGACGATGATCTCGGGTATTCGATCCCACCGACCCGTCAAGCCGGGAAAATCTTGCGGAGATTTACTGTTCCATCGACGATAACGCGGAATAGGGCACGCGCACGCCGTGACGGAATGCGACCCGTTTAGCCTTTCGACCGGACCTTCAAGTTGTTCCGCGAGGTCTTCGGCCGAAACATCGGATCATCCCGACCGTGCCGCGCGCCGCTTGCACATTTGGATATCTTCGTTCGGCCTCGGCATACGGTGCTGCCAGCGTGAACGGGGCTCGAAGTGCGTTCGGTAAGATGAATATATTACGTGCTGGTTCATGACGCGGGCAAAACACGGATATGTGCGTCCGATACAGTCAAATCGGATTCCCGGACTCGGGAGCGGGCGAGTTCTCGGGCCTCTCTGCAGCGCCTGATCTGCACGGCGGCCCGACCTGACCTCGGCCATCGGGCGTGGGCACGGTCCTCCGATTGGCCAGCTGCCGCGGTCCACCGGGCACTGTTAAGCCGTCCCGATCGATCGCGCCCTGGCCGCCGCCAGCGCCGCCGCCACCCTGTCGCGTCCGAAGGATCCCATGGCAGAACTCCGAGAGGGGCCGGAAGCGACGGCGCCGCCCGCGTTCTCGAAGCGCCGGAGCCTGGCCTGGATGGGATTCTGCCAGGGCGGGTTGTTCCTGGCACAGTTCGGCACCTCGCTGGCCCTCGCGCGGCTGCTGACGCCCCACGAGACCGGCATCTTCAGCCTCGCCGCCGCGATCGCGGGCCTGCTGTCCACGCTGCGCTCCTGCGGCCTGTCGAGCTACATCGTCCGGGCGGACCGGGTGGACGGGGCCCTGCTGGCGAGCGTGTTCACGGTGAACCTGATCCTGTCGGGCGCGGCGGCGATCCTGATCCTGGCCTTCAGCGTATTCGGCAGCGTCCTCCTGGGCGAGCCGGAGGTCCAGCGCGCCCTGGCCATCCTCGCAGTCGTGCCGCTGGTCGGCGCGCTGGAGTTCCGCCCGGCCGCCATGATCGAGCGGCACGGCAATTTCCGCGGCGTGGCCCTCGTCAACATGCTGCGCGGTCTCGTCGCCAGCGGCGCGATGCTGGCGCTGGCGCTCCTCGGCTTCAGCTACATGAGCCAGGCCTACGGGCAGGCCGCGGGCGCCGTCGCGGCGGCGCTGGCTGCGAACGGCCTCGGCCTGCGCTACGTGTCGCTGCGCATGGGCCTCGCGGGCTGGCGCGAGATCCTGACCTACGGCGGCCGGCTCTTCGCCATCGCGGGCGTCGCGGGAATCGCCGGCCGGATGGGCGACCTCGTCCTCGGGCGGATGCTCGGGCTCAGCGCCCTCGGCCTGTACTCCCGCGCGGCGAGCCTCAACACCCTGATGTGGGACCACCTGCACGTGGTGATCACGCGCATCACCTTCGTGGACCTCGCGAACCAGCAGCGGAACGGGCAGTCCCTGCGCACCTGCTACCTCCACACGCTGCGGATGATCACCGTGCTGCTCTGGCCGGCCTTCGCGGGCGCGGCCGTCCTGGCCGGGCCGATCATGCGCGTCCTGCTCGGGCCGGGCTGGGAGGGCGCGGCGCTGCCCTTCTGCCTGCTGTCCCTGGCGGCGATCGTCCTGACCTCGCTCAGCATGACCTGGGAGGTGTTCCTGATCCGGGACCAGACCGCCCTGCAGGCGCGGTTCGAGTTCCTGCGCCACGGCGCCGGCCTCGTGATGTTCAGCATCGGCTGCCTGTTCGGCCTCGGCGGCGCGGGCGCGGCGCGGATCGGCGAGGCGTTCCTGGCCGTCGGCCTCTACCGGCCGCATCTCGAGCGGATGACCGACACGTTCCGGCGCGACTACGCCCCCATCTACCTCCACGCCGCCGTCCTGACCGGCATCGCCGTCGCGCCCGCCGTCCTGGTGATGTCGGCCTGGGGATGGTCGGCCGAGACGCCGCTCCCGAGCCTCGCGGCCGCGATCGCCGCCGGGATCGCCGGCTGGGCCTGCGGCCTCTGGTACCTGGACCATCCCCTCGTCGCGGAAGCGCGCCTGCTGCTCGCGCACATGCGCCCGGCCCGTCCGGCCACGAGCGTGTCGAACCTCTAGCGGCGAGCGGCGGCCGCGCGCTTGCGCTCGCGCGCATCGGGGCGCGATATGACCGAGCACGACGGCGAGGCGGGACGATCGCGGGATGGCGGATTTCCGCAGCTTGGAGGTGTTCTACTGGGTCGCGAAACTCTCGAGCTTTCGCCGCGCCAGTGAGAAGGTGAACACCACGCAGCCGGCGGTCTCCCAGCGCATCGCGGCCCTGGAGCACGAGTACGGGACGCTGTTCGAGCGCCGCAGCCGGGACGTCGCGCTGACGGAGCGGGGACGCCTGCTCCTCGGCTTCGCGGAGCGGTTCCTGGCGCTCCAGTCCGAGATGAGCGCGGCCCTGCACGAGACCGGCCGGACGCGGGGCACCCTGCGGCTCGGCGTGTCCGAGACGATCGTGCACCTGTGGTTGTCGCGCTTCATCGAGCGGATGCGCGCCACCCATCCCGGGATCGGCGTCGACATCACGGTCGACATCTCGCCGAACATGCAGGCCGCCCTGGTCGCCGACGAGATCGACCTCGCCCTCCTCGTCGGGCCGATCACCCTGCCGAGCTTCGCCAACCGGCCCCTGTTCAGCACCCCCGTCGCCTGGATCGCCGCGCCCGGCCTGCTGCCGGACGACGAGCCCCTGAGCCTCGGCGCGCTGCTGCACCACCCGCTCATCACCTACCCGCGCAACACCAGCCCCTACGTCGAGCTGCGCGACCTCGTCCTCCAGGAGAACCTCCTGCCGAGCCAGATCCACACGAGCGCCTCCCTGGCCACCATCGTGAAGATGGGCGTCGAGGGCCTCGGGATCTGCGTGATCCCCCCGGCCGTGGTCGAAGCCGAACTGCGTGCCGGCACCCTGCGCGTCCTGCCAGCCGAGCCGCAGCTCTCGGACCTGACCTTCACGGCGATGCACACCAAGCGGCCGGCCCATCACTTCGTGGCGGACGCGGCCCGCCTCGCCCAGGACGTCGCCGAGACCTGGGCCGCCGGGACCTGGGCCGCCGAGACCTGGGCCGCCGGCCGATAAGTCCGGTTTATCGCGCCCCATTCGCAATCACGATTGGCCTGCTCCGCGGCGCGATGGGATCGTTGCCGCAGGAAATGAATCGCTGAAGCGATCGGGATCTCGCGGAATACGGACGGCCGACGCGGCCGCGCCGGCGCGCGACGACCAGCCAGGGAGATCAACGCGGTGAGCCAGCACGCGGGCGCCGACGGCGCGCCACCTGTCTTCGCCGACGCGGCGGACGCGCGGCGCGCGATCCGCGCGGGTCGGTTCCGGGGCCACACCTCGGGTCTCGTCCCCGCCCACGCGCAGGGCAACCTGATGATCCTGCCGCGGGCCATGGCGGAGGATTTCCACCGCTTCTGCCAGCAGAACCCGAAGCCCTGCCCGATCCTCGGCGTCTCGCGGCCCGGCGACCGCGCACTGCCGACGCTGGGGATCGATCTCGACCTCGCCACAGACGTCCCCGGCTACCGCGTCTACGAGGGCGGCGCGCTCGTGGCCGAGCTGCCCGACCTGACCGGCGTGTGGCGGGACGACCTCGTCACCTTCGTCCTCGGCTGCTCCTTCTCGTTCGAGGCCGGCCTGATCGAGGCGGGCATCCCGCTCCGGCACATCGCCCTCGGCCGCAACGTCGCGATGTACCGGACCTCCATCGCCACCCAGCCGTCGGGCCCGTTCCACGGTCCGCTCGTCGTCTCCATGCGGCCCATGAAGGCGGCGGACGCCATCAAGGCCGTGCAGGTGACGGCCCGGATGCCGGCGGTCCACGGGGCGCCGATCCATCTCGGAGATCCGGGCCTGATCGGCATCCGCGACCTCGCGCGACCGGATTTCGGCGACCCTGTGCCGATCGAGCCCGACGAGCTCCCGGTCTTCTGGGCCTGCGGGGTCACCCCGCAGGCCGTGGCGATGGCGGCGCGGCTGCCGCTCTGCATCACCCACGCGCCCGGTCACATGCTGATCACCGACCTCCTCAACCGCGACCTGCCGTTCCTGTGACCATCCCGGCCGCGCGGCGGCCATTCCGCAAAGGAGTTGCGCCATGTGGGTGAGAGACACGAGTCCGGCGGAGCGCCGGGTCCTGGGCGCGGCCTTCGCGGGCTACGGCGTCGATGCGTTCGACTACATGGTCTACACCTTCCTGATCCCGACCCTGGTCGTGGTCTGGGGCCTGACCAAGGTCGAGGCCGGCAACATCGCCACCGCCGCGCTCGTCACGTCGGCGATCGGCGGCTGGGCGGCCGGGATCCTGGCCGACCGCTACGGCCGGGTCGTCGTCCTGCAGGGCACCGTCGCGTGGTTCACCCTGTTCACGGTGCTCAGCGGCTTCACCCAGTCCTACGAGCAGCTGCTCGTGACCCGCGCGCTGCAGGGCTTCGGCTTCGGCGGCGAGTGGTCGGTGGGCTCGGTGCTGATCGCCGAGACGATCCAGGCCCGCTACCGCGGCAAGGCGGTGGGGCTCGTCCAGTCGAGCTGGGCGGTCGGCTGGGCCTGCGCGGCGATCGCCTTCTGGGCCGTGTTCGCCCTGGCGGAGCCGGCGGTGGCGTGGCGGATCCTGTTCTGGCTCGGCGCCCTCCCCTCGGTGCTGATCTTCTGGATCCGCCGCAACATCGAGGACCCGGAAGTCTACCGGCAGACCCGCGCCGCCATGCGGGACGTCGGCGACACCGGCAGCTTCCTCGACATCTTCTCCCGGCCGCTGATCGGCCGGACCGTGCTGGCGAGCCTGCTGGCGACCGGCATGCAGGGCGGCTACTACGCGGTGACCACGTGGCTCCCGACCTACCTGAAGACCGAGCGCAACCTCTCGGTCCTGAACACCAGCGGCTACCTGCTGATGCTGATCTTCGGGTCGTTCGTCGGGTACCTGACCAGCGCCTGGCTCTCCGACCGCATCGGGCGCCGCCTGGGCTTCGTCCTGTTCGGCTTCTGCGCCGGCGTCCTCGTCCTCGCCTACACGCTGATCCCGATCACCGACCCGGTGATGCTGGTGCTGGGCTTCCCTCTGGGCTTCTTCCTCTCCGGCGTCTTCTCCGGGATGGGCGCCTTCCTGAGCGAGCTGTTCCCGAGCCGGATCCGCGGCTCCGCGCAGGGCTTCTGCTACAATTTCGGCCGCGCCACCGGCGCGATCTGCCCCGCCGTGTTGGGCCACCTCAGCGGCTCGCTGACACTCGGCATCGCCATCGGCGTCGTGGCGGCGGGCGCCTATTGCCTCGTGATCGTCGCGGCGCTTCTCTTGCCGGAGACGGCGGGCCGCGCGCTCGATTCTCGCAGCGCGGATCCGGCCGAGCCGGAACCCGTTGCGGCCCTATGAGACCCGATCGGCACGCGGAGCGGCGGCGATGACCAGCGTGGACCTGAATTCCGACCTCGGCGAGGGCTACGGCGCCTACGCCTGCGGCGACGACGCGGCGATCCTCGGGATCGTCACCTCGGCCAACGTCGCCTGCGGCCTCCACGCCGGCGACCCCGAGATCATGGCCCGAACCTTCGCGCTGGCGAAGGAGCGCGGCGTGGCGGTCGGCGCCCATCCGGGCTTCCCGGATCTCTGGGGCTTCGGGCGGCGGCGGATGCCCTACAGCCCCGCCGAGATCGAGCGACTCGTCGCCTACCAGATCGGCGCCGCGCAGGCGCTCGCCGCCTATGCCGGCCACCGCATCACCTACGTGAAGGCGCACGGGGCGCTGGCCAACGTCGCCGCGGAGGAGCGGCCGGTGGCCGACGCCATCGCCCGCGCGGTCCGTGCGGTGGACCGGGAGCTCGCGCTGCTCGCCATCGCGCTGACCGCCCAGGTGCCGGCGGGCGAGGCCTGCGGCCTCGACGTTCACCAGGAGATTTTCGCCGATCGCGGCTACACGCCGACAGGCCTCCTGATCCCCCGCAGCGAGCCCGGCGCGATGATCACCGATGCCGGCGAGGCGGCCGACCGCGTCCTGCGCATGGTCGAGGCGGGCGCGATCCTCACGGCCGACGGTCAAACGCTGCCGACGCCGATCCGCTCGATCTGCGTCCACGGCGATTCGGACCACTCCGTCGCCACGGCGCGGGCGGTGCGGACCCGGCTGGAGGGCGCGGGCGTCACGCTGGCGCCGTTCCGGCCGTGAGCGCGGCGCTGGACGAGCCCCGCCTCCTCGACGCCGGCGAGGCGGCCCTCGTGGTCGAGTACGGCAGCACCGTCGACCCGGCGATCAGCGACCGGGTCCTGGCCCTCGACGACGCACTCGGGGCGGACCCGCCCGAGGGGCTGCGCGAGCGCGTGCCGACCTACCGATCCCTGATGCTGCACTACGATCCGCTGGTGCTCGACCGCGGGACGCTCGCCGAGCGGGTCCGGGGGCTGGTCGCCGGCGCGACCGCGCGCGCGGCGAGCCCGATACTCTGGACGCTGCCCTGCTGCTACGACGCGCCCCACGGGGAGGACGTCGCGCAGGTCGCCGAGCGGAGCGGCCTGAGCCCGGAGACTGTGGTGTCGACCCACGCGGCCACGACGTTCCGAGTCTACATGTACGGCTTCGCGCCGGGCTTCGCGTATCTCGGCGGCCTGCCGCAGCCCCTGGCAGTGCCCCGGCGGGCGAGCCCGCGGCCGCCGCACCCGCGCAACGCCATCATGATCGGCGGCGGCCTCGCCGCGGTGGCGACCGTGCCGATGCCGACCGGCTGGTACGTGATCGGCGCGACGCCGTCCCGCCTCTACGCGCCGGAGCGCGACCCGAGCTTCTTCGTCGGCGCCGGCGACCTGATCCGCTTCGAGCCCGTGGATGCCGCGACCTTCGACGCCCTCACGGCGCGCGAGGCGGCGGGCGAGCCGGTGGCCCGCCGCGGGGAGGCGCGCTGATGCCCGCCCTCGTCATCGACTCCGCCGGGCCCGGCATCACCCTGCAGGACGGGGGCCGGCACGGCTACCTGCGCTACGGCATCACGGCCGCGGGCCCGATGGACCCGCTGATGCACGCCGCGGCCAACCGGGCGGCGTCGAACGCCCTCGACGCCACCGCCATCGAGATCTCCACGGGCGGCATCACCGTCTCGGCGCAGGACGGCGCCGTCGGGCTCGCCCTGCTGGCGCCGGGCTTCCGCGTCGCGCTGGACGGCGTGCCCCTGCCCGACACGGTCGCGCTCGCCCTGGAGCCCGGCCAGACCCTCGTCGTGCGGGCCGGCGATGCCGGCGCCTGGGGCTACCTCGCGGTCGCCGGGCGGGTCGACGTGGCGCCGGTCCTCGGCTCGGCGGCGACCCATACCCGCTCGGGGCTCGGCGGCCTCGACGGGCGCGGCCTCGCCGCGGGCGACCGCCTCCCCGTCGCCGAGGGCCGAACCCCGGACGGGCCGCCGCAGCGGCTCGTCGCGCCCTGGCTCGAGCGCGACGGCCGGGAGATCCGGGTCGTGCTGGGCCCGCAGGACGACTACTTCGCGCCCGACCAGGTCGAGGCCTTCCTGGCCGGTCCCTGGACGGTCTCGCCGCGGGGCGACCGGATGGCCTGCTTCGTCGACGGCACGCCGCTGAGGCACGCCAAGGGGCACGACATCGTCTCGGACGGCGTCGCCATGGGGGCGATCCAGGTGCCCGGTAACGGCCTGCCGATCATCCTGATGGCCGACCGGCAATCCACCGGCGGCTACCCGAAGATCGCCACGGTGATCGGCCCGGATCTCGGGCGGCTGGCGCAGGTCCGGGGCGGGGCGAGCCTGTCGTTCCGGCGCGTCACGGTGGCGGAGGCGGTCGCGGCGCGCCGCGCCGAGCGCGATCTCCTGCGCGAGGCGATCCCGCGCGAGCCGGTCATCCGCACGGATTTCGCGTCGGACTTCCTGCTCGGCCTCAATCTCGTCGGCGGCGTCACCGACGGCCGCGCCTGAGCGCGGAGCGGCTGCGCAGGGGCGAGCGAGCGTCTAGAGTGCGGGACCGGTCGAGTCCCCGGCCCGAACCCCGACACAGGAAAGCCCGCACGCATGGCGCACGCCGTTACCGCCCCGGGAACCCCGCCCGCCCGCAGCAACGAGCCCCTGAACGCCGATAGCGTGCGCCGCGCCCGGATCGACCTCGCCGCCTGCCTGCGCTGGGCCGCGCGCAACGGCCTGGAAGAGGGCATCTGCAACCATTTCTCGGCGGTGCTGCCGGAGCGGCCCGACCTGTTCCTGGTCAATCCCTACGGCCTCGCCTTCGCGGAGGTCACCGCGTCGAGCCTGCTTCTCTGCGACTTCCACGGCAACGTCCTCGAGGGCGACGGCCAGCCCGAGGCCACCGCCTTCCACATCCACGCCGAGCTGCACCGGCTGAAGCCCCGCGCCCGGGCCGCGTTCCACACCCACATGCCCTATTCCACGGCCCTGGCCATGCTGGAGGGCGAGCCCCTGGTGTGGGCGGGCCAGACGGCGCTGCGCTTCTACGGCCGGATCGCGGTGGACGAGGATTACAACGGTCTCGCGCTCGATTCGTCCGAGGGCCGGCGGATCGCCGAGAGCGCCGGCGAGGCGGACGTCGTGTTCCTGAAGAACCACGGCGTGATGGTACTGGGCGAGACGATCGCGGAGGCCTGGGACGACCTCTACTACCTGGAGCGCGCCGCACAGGCGCAGGTCCTGGCCATGAGCACGGGGCGCGCGCTCAAGGCCGTGCCCGAGGCGATCGTGAAGCGCGTGGCGGCCCAGGAGGCGGCCGGGCGCGCCGAGAGCGCCCGCCTCCACCTGGAGAGCGTCAAGCGGGTGCTCGCCCGGGACGAGCCCGCCTTCCTGGCGTGAGCGTCCGTCAGGGCGCGGCCCGGACCCGGTCCAGCAGCGCGGCGTCGGCGTAACCGTCCGGCGGCAGGCCGACCGACCCCTGGAAGGCGCGCAGCGCCGCCCGCGTCTTCGGGCCGATCTTGCCGTCGACCCCGCCGGTGGCGAAGCCGCGCTCCGTCAGGCGGGTCTGCAGGTCGCGCCGCTCGTCGCCGGTGAGGGGCCGGTCGCCCCGTGGCCAGTCGTGCACCAGGCCCGGGTCGCCGCGCAGGCGGTCCGACAGGAGCGCGACGGTCAGCGCGTAGGCGAGCGCCGTGTTGTAGCGGAGGATCACCGCGAAGTTCGGCTGCAGCAGGAAGGCGGGGCCGCGGATCCCGGCGGGCAGGATCAGGGTCGCCTCGGCCGTGTCCGGCAGGGCGCGGTCGCGGGCGGGCCTCACGCCGAGCGCCCGCCACGCCGCGACGGTGCGGACCGTCGTCTCGTCGGCGAGCGCCGCGTCGAAGGTCTCGGGCAGAACCGCCTCGCTGCCCCATCCCGCGCCGGGCTTCCAGCCGTGGCTGCGCAGGTAGTTCGCCGTTGACGCGAGGGCGTCCGGCACCGAGGTCCAGATGTCGCGCCGGCCGTCGCCGTCGAAATCGACCGCCTCGCGCTGGTAGACGCTGGGCATGAACTGCGTGTGCCCCATGGCGCCGGCCCAGGATCCGGTCAGCCCCGCCGGCATCCGGTCGAGGGGCGCCTGGTTCCAGGCCAGGATTTGGAGCGCCGCCGCCAGCTCGTCGCGCCAGTAGGTCGCCCGGGCGGGATCGCTGCAGCCGAGCGTCGCGAGCGAGCGGACGACCGGCTTCACCACCGCCGGGTTGTCGAGCACGGCGCCGTAGCTCGATTCGACGCCCCAGAATGCCACCAGGATGTGGCGGTCGACCCCGTACTTGGCCTCGATGGCCGCGAGCGTGTCGGCGTGCTCGGCGAGCTTGCGCAGACCGGCCTCGACGCGGGCCGGCGTGACGCTGGCCTCGATGTAGTCCCAGATCGGCCGGACGAACTCGCCCTGGCTCTGGGTCGCGGCGACCACGTCCGGGTCGGGCATGAGGTGGGCGAGCTGCGCCTCGGCGAGGCCCTGCGGCACGGCGCGGGCCGTGACCCAGGCGATCAGGTCGGCCCGGCAGGCCTCGAAGGCCTGCGGCGCGGCCGGCGGCGACGGGTCCGGCCCCGCGGCGAGCGACGGCACGGCCGCGCCGATGACGAGTGCGGCGCCGGTCGCCAGGACCGCGCGCGCGGCGCCGCTCCGGGGCGCGGGCCGCTTCGGCGCGGCGCGATCGTCCATGGGCATCTCCGGTGATCCTGACGGGCGCGGCGTAGCATACCGCGCCGTCAGCGACACCTTCGAGACGCGGTCCGTCGCGGCCCCGGGGCTCGCCGCGGCCGGGCGGCGCCCCAAGTCGCGTCACATCAGCCCGGCGGCCCGGAGACCGACCCGTGATGCATCCCGCTTACCTGACGGCGATCGGCGCGGCCCTCTTGGCCGCCGGACCGGCCAGCGCCCTGGAGGTCACCCGCAGCCGCGACATCCCGGCTCCGCCCGCCGCGGTCTGGGCGCTGGTCGGCGATTTCTGCGCGATCCAGAACTGGCACCCGCAGGTCCAGCGCTGCATCCTGTCGGGCGAGGACGAGGATGACGGCATCCGCGCGCAGATCCGCGGCCTCGTGGTGAAGGGCGGCAAGGGCACGATCGCCGAGGTCGAGACCGCGCGCGACGAGACCGGCATGAGCTACAGCTACAGCTTCATCCAGGGGCCCCTGCCGGTGCGCGCCTACAACGCGACGCTGGCGGTCCGTCGCGACGGCGCGGGCTCCACGGTGATCTGGAGCGCGACCTTCGACGCCGAGGGCATGAGCGATGCCGACGCCGTCGCCGACATCACGGGCGTGTTCGACGCCGGGCTTGCCGGGATCGCCCGGGAGGCGGCCAGATAGCCCCCTGCCGAATCGGCCAGCCGCGCGAAAAATCGCCTGCCGGGCGCCGCGAGGCCTCGCCGCGGGGCCGTCGCGGACCGATGTGAGCGCCGTCGGCGCGACCGAGCGCCCGGCTCGATTCCCAGAGGCAGCCTCAGGAGGCCGAGACCCGCATGCGCCGTCACCGCCACGCCAAGATCGTCGCCACCGTCGGTCCCGCCAGCTCCGCCCCGGACCAGCTCCGCGCCCTGTTCCTCGCCGGCGTCGACACGTTCCGGCTCAATTTCAGCCACGGCCTCCAGGCGGATCACGCCAAGGTCCACGCGGCCATCCGCGCCCTCGAGAAGGAAGTCGGCCGGCCGATCGGCATCCTGCAAGATCTCCAGGGGCCGAAGATCCGCATCGGCACGCTCCAGGGCGGACGGCTCGATCTCCAGGCCGGCGAGACGGTGCGCTTCGTCCTCGAGGGCGCCGACGGCGACAAGCAGGCGATCCCGCTGCACCACCCGGAAATCTTCGACGCCGTCGTGCCGGGCCAGGAACTCCTCATCGACGACGGCCGGGTGCGGGTGCGGGTCACCGGACCCGAGCGGACCTCCATCACCGCCGAGGTCGTCACCGGCGGTCCGATCTCGAACCGCAAGGGCGTGAATCTGCCGGGCACGCTGCTGGACCTGTCGCCGCTGACCGAGAAGGACCGGGCGGATCTCGCCTTCGGGCTCGATCTCGGCGTCGACTGGGTCGCCCTGTCGTTCGTCCAGAAGCCGTCCGACGTCATCGAGGCGCGGGGGATCATCGGCGATCGCGCCGGCATCATGTCGAAGATCGAGAAGCCGCAGGCGCTGGAGCGGATCGACGACATCATCCGGCTCTCCGACGCCGTGATGGTCGCCCGCGGCGATCTCGGCGTCGAGATCCCGCACGAGGACGTGCCGGGGCGGCAGAAGGAGCTGATCCGGGCCTGCCGGCTCGCCGTGAAGCCCGTCGTGGTGGCGACCCAGATGCTCGACTCGATGGTCAATGCGCCCGCGCCCACCCGGGCGGAGGCGTCGGACGTCGCCACCGCCATCTACGACGGCGCCGACGCCGTGATGCTCTCGGCGGAATCCGCGACCGGCCGCTACCCGGTCGAGGCGGTGGCGATGATGGACCGGATCATCCGGAGCGTGGAGGGCCACAAGCTCTACCACTCGATCGTCGCGGCCTCGGAGCCGGGTGAGGAGGAGACGCCGCCTCACGCCGTGGCCACCGCCACGGCCGACCTCGCCGAGGCGGTGCGCGCCGCGGCCATCGTCGCCTACACGGCGAGCGGGACGACGGCCGCCCGGGTCGCGCGCAAGCGGCCCGCGGCCTCGATCCTGGCCCTGACCCCCAACGTCGCGACCTCGCGGCGGCTGAGCCTGCTCTGGGGGGCGCACAGCGTCCTGACGGAGGACGTCGACAGCTACGAGGAGATGACCTCGAAGGCCTGCCACCACGCCCAGGACGAGGGCTTCGCGCGGCCGAACGACGTCATCGTGGTCACCGCCGGCATCCCGTTCCACACGGCGGGCAACACCAACAACATCCGCCTGATGCAGGTCTGAGGCGCCCGATCGGGCGCCGGGCTGGAACGCGGCCCGCGCCTGACCCGTTGTTGGGGAAGCTGCGCCATTTGGGCGCGATACCGGAGGGCCGACCCATGAACCTGATCGGACGCATCGTCACCAAGATCCTCGGCAACGAGAACCGCCCCGTCGACCGGGACGACCGGAACGCCAGCACGGCGACGCCGCTCGGCCGCCTCGTGACGAAGATCCTGGGCAAGTAGGCGCGCCGTCCGCCCGCGCCATTCGCCGCGCGCCCGAGCCGGGCGCGCGGCGGACCGTTAGGCGGTCAGTTCGCGACGGCGCTGGCGGTCGCCTTGAGCACCGGCGCCGCCGGGATCGAGTGCTGCCAGAAGGTGCCGGTCCGGCCCTTCTCGTAACCGGCCTCGTACAGGGCCCGCATGTAGGCGGTGTCGAAGCCCTTCGCGGCGGACGCCTTGGGGCCGTTCTCGTCAATGTAGGTGAGATTGAAGCCGATGCCGTTGGTGCGGGCCAGCGCGTAGGTCGCCGTCAGCGTCGCGCGGGAGCGGGCGCGGCTCGCTGTGGTGAAGGAGCGCTCGACGATCGAGAGCGTGTTGTCCTTCGTCACCTCGAATTCCGGCTCCAGGCGGCCGTTGATCACCACGTAGATCTCGGCCTTGCCGCCGGTGCGGATCCGCCCGTCGCGCAGCAGCAGGGTCTGCGGCAGGGTGAAGACGGGGGTCACCACCGAGCCGTCGACATGCATCTCCTGGAAGCGCGCGTCGCCGGCCGAGACGTCGATGAACTGGGGCGGGAACACCGCCGGGATGCTGGCCGAGGCCGCCAGCACGTCGCGGAACAGCTGGCGGGCGTTGGGCACCCCGCTCGCCGCGATGGCGCCCATGTTCCAGATCACCGCGCGCTGGGAATCGAGGTTCGTCGTGACGACCAGCAGGCGCCGGCCCTTCGCGTGCTCCTCGGCCACGGCCTTGAGGAGATCGTCCGTGACGTAGCGGTCGATGAGGTTGCGCAGGCGCCCGTCGCCGAACAGGCCCGAGCCGAACAGCACGTTGGCCAGGTTCGGCGAGGCCACCAGCTCGCTGGCGACGCCGCTCGTGTAGAACTCGGTCAGGTAGGGGTCGTAGGCCGGGCCCAGGAAGGCGAAGGGCGCGATCAGCGCGCC
The DNA here is from genome assembly GCF_040544715.1 of Methylobacterium sp. 1030. Classification (NCBI taxonomy): domain Bacteria; kingdom Pseudomonadati; phylum Pseudomonadota; class Alphaproteobacteria; order Hyphomicrobiales; family Methylobacteriaceae; genus Methylobacterium; species Methylobacterium sp. 1030. The sequence continues at coordinate 125,921 of NZ_JBEPKM010000012.1, forward strand.
CGTCGAGACGCCGGAGACCAGGGTGAATTCGGGCCGCTTGCCGGACGCCGTCCAGCCGTTGAGCACGCCCGCCCCGTAGGCGCCGTCGCCGCCGCCGCCCGACAGGGCCAGGTAGGTGAAGCCCTTGAGGCGCCGCTCCGGATTGGCGGCGAGCGCCGCGATCGTGTCCACCGACGCGTCCGCGAAGACGCGCGCGCCGGGGATGCCCGGCACGGTGGCGAAGGCCGCCTGCTCGGCACTGTAGGGGGTCCGCGGAACGCTGCCGCAGGCCGCGACCTGACCCGCCAGCCCGAACGCCACCGCCATGCGCAGGCTGACCTGACGAACACCCATCGTCACTTCCTCGAACCGCGAAACGCGCCCACTCTGCCACACGGAACGAGCTTGGCCGTATCGCCTGTTCCGTCTTAGCCGGCTTCGGAGGAACGATAAGGCCGCGCTGTTGCGGTGGGGTCACGATCCCACGCGATCGGGGCGCAAGCGTGGCCGCTGCGGCCGGCGGCCCGGACGGTGCGGCGCCGTACCGGACACCGGCGGGACCGCGCCGGGGCCGCGCAGGATCGCGCCGGACCCGGCCGACCCGGGCCGGCCCGGGTCATTGCCGGTGGACAGGCGTCGCGGCGGCCCGTGACCGGCGACCGCCCGCCCTTGCAACGTTCGCGAGCGCCGCGCTAGGGTTCCCCCGTGGCCTGGCGAGACAGGGTGTCGCACGCGATGCGGCAGCCGGTGCGCGGGGGCGCGGTCTGCGCGGCGACACGGTCGGCCGGGATAACGGCTCCTGTCGGCTTGGAAGACGCGGACTGGCCTTCGGGAACGCGGCCGAGCCGCAGGGGGCGGAGGGGATGATGGAAGCGGGTCTCGGCTGGACGGACGATCGCGTGGCGCTGCTGCGCCGCCTGTGGGAAGACGGGCAGAGCGCCAGCAAGATCGCGGCGCAACTCGGCGGCGTCACCCGCAACGCGGTGATCGGCAAGGTCCACCGCCTGGGTCTGGCCGGTCGCGCCCGCGGCGGCGAGGAAGCCGCCACCGCCGTCCCGCCGTCGAAGACGGTCGAGATCGAGACCGCCATCGCGGTGGTCGAGACGCAGGCGCCCGAGCCGGTCGCGATCCTGGCCCACCGTCCGGCCCCGGACTTCCCGGCGCCCGCGCCGGCCGCGGCGCCCGCGCCCGTGGCCCTCGCGGTGTCGGAGCGCGTCACCATCATGGACCTCCGGGAATCCATGTGCCGCTGGCCCCTCGGCGACCCGACGACGCCGGAATTCCGCTTCTGCGGCGCCCGCTCCATCACCGGCCTGCCGTACTGCACCCACCACGCCGAGATCGCCTACCAGCCCGCCGCCGAGCGGAAGCGCGATCGCCGCGTCGCCTCGTTCCGCTGAGCCGCCGCGCCGTCAGCGCAGCGTCACGCCGGCTTCGCGGAGGACGCGGGCGGTCCCGGGATTGACCCGGTCCGCCGGGACGAGGCCGACGAGGTTCCTCGGCTGCGCTTCGGTGAGTTCCGTCCGCGCCAGCGCCCGGACGATCCGGTAGGCCGTCTCCTCGTCGAGACCGGGCCGCGCGATCACGAAGCTCCAGGACCCCACCGTCGCGATCGGCTCCGCCTGCCCGGCGAAGCTGCCGGCCGGAACCGTGAGGCGCCGCGTCGCCGCGCCGGGCTGCGCGAGGCGCGCGATGGCCGCCTCGGACGGTCCGAAGAAGCGGGCCCCGCCCGGATCCGCGGCCAGCGCGTGGAAGCCCGGCCAATCGAGGCCGCCGCCCCAGAGCGCGTCGGCGCGGCCCTCCCGCACCAGGGCCGGGCCGTCGCCGGCCCGGTCGAGGAGGATCGGGCTGATGTCGCGCTCGGGATCGAGGCCCGAGGCGCCGAGGACGCTGCGGCCCATGACGGTCAGCCCGGACTTGTGCGTGCCGAGCACGACCCTGCGCCCGCGCAGGTCCGCCACCGAGCGGATCGCGCTGGCCGCCGGCACCACGAACAGGCCCGGCGTCGGGTACATCGGCGCCAGGACGGTCAGGCCGCCGCCCTCGGCGAGGGCCGGGTAGGCGTACTCGCCCTGCACGAGGCCGAGATCGACGCGGCCGGCGCGGAGGAGGCCGACATTCTCGGACGACCCGCCGGTGGCGCGCCGCTCGACGGTCAGGGCCGGGTCCGCGGCTGCGACCGCGCCGGCGAAGGCCTCCCCGAAGGCCGGGAAGCCGCCCCCCGGCGTCGCGGTGGCGAGCACGACGCGGAGCGCCTCGGCGGCGCGCGCCGGCCGCGCCAGGACCAGCCCGAGGCCCGCCAGAAGAGCGGCCCGACGAGTCGGCCGAAGAGGGAGGCCCCGTCCGCCCGTCGGGCAGGATGGTCGGGCAGCGCCGGCCGCGGCCGGACGGGCAGGAGAATAGAATTCCATCAGGAACGGGCCGCTCAATAAAGGTCTTCCACCCCGCCGCGAAAGTTCGCCCAATTCCGGAAAGAACTTTCGGCAACGGCACTTAGCCCGATTGCTCCGGCCGCGGCAACGCGATATCGCAGCCTCCCGTCCGGGCCGGTCAAGCCTCCCCACGCGAGGGCGATCCCTTGGCGGGGCCACTCCCGGATACGACATCTGTCCGATCCGTCACCACGAGCAGGAGTTCCGCGATGGCCGATACCCTCAACGCACCGGCGAAGGTCGGCCACGGCCGTGTCTACGGCTCGATCACCGAGACGATCGGCAACACCCCTCTGGTGCGCCTGAACCGGCTGCCCAAGGAGCACGGCGTCGACGCCGAGATCCTGCTGAAGCTCGAGTTCTTCAACCCGATCGCGAGCGTGAAGGACCGCATCGGCGTCAACATGATCGACGCCCTGGAGGCCTCCGGGAAGCTCCAGCCCGGCGGCACGCTGGTCGAGCCGACCTCGGGCAACACCGGCATCGCCCTCGCCTTCACGGCGGCGGCCCGCGGCTACCGGCTCATCTTGGTGATGCCCGAGACGATGTCGCTGGAGCGGCGCAAGATGCTCGCCTTCCTGGGCGCGGAGCTGGCGCTCACGCCGGGCGCGCAGGGCATGAAGGGCGCGATCGCCAAGGCCGAGGAGCTCCTGAAGGAGATCCCGGGCTCGGTAATGCCGCAGCAATTCTCCAACCCGGCCAACCCCGAGATCCACCGGAAGACCACCGCCGAGGAGATCTGGAGCGACACGGGCGGCCAGCTCGACGCGTTCGTGGCCGGCGTCGGCACCGGCGGCACCGTGACGGGCGTCGGCGAGGTGCTGAAGCCGCGCCTGCCGAACCTGAAGGTCTTCGCGGTGGAGCCGGAGGACAGCCCGGTGATCTCCGGCGGCCAGCCCGGCCCGCACAAGATCCAGGGCATCGGCGCTGGGTTCATCCCCGACAACCTGCACACGAGCATCCTCGACGGCGTCCTGAAGGTCACCAACCAGGCCGCGTTCGAGACCTCCCGGGCGCTCGCCCGGCTGGAGGGCATCCCCGGCGGCATCTCCACCGGCGGCAACGTCGCGGCGGCGCTGGAGCTGGCCAAGCGCCCCGAGTTCCAGGGCAAGCGGATCGTGACGGTCGCCTGCTCGTTCGCCGAGCGCTACATCTCCTCGGCGCTGTTCGACGGGATCGGCTGAACCGGCCATCGGAGCGGCCTTCGGGCCGCTCCCCTACGGAGCACCGATCGAATCGCACCGGGGCGGATCGCGGCGATGTGGATCCGCGCGCGCTTCCGGTCCGCCGGGGACGGACACGATCGTCGCGACCCACGGAATTTTTCATTTTATCACAGTCATACAATTATTTTTCCTTGATCAGTATCTGTCTCTTTTAAAATTTATTCGCAGCACAATACTGAGTTTTGGGCGAAAATTTCGGATCAACACTGCGATCTCCCGTGCCTGGACGCCAGAAAAACTCTCCGCTAACGCCGATCGGCGAACGGACAGCGATTCTCTCATGCGCGGCCTCCTGCTTCTCGTGTTCGGCCTCTGGGCTCAGTCGGCGATGGCCCTGGGCTTCGCGGTCCACGACCTGACCGGGCTGGCCGAGGCCGCCAGACTGGCGCTGGGACCGGCAGCCACCGCGCAGGCGGAGGCCCAACGTCTCGGCCTGCACTGCGCCGCCTGCGCGGGCACCCCGGCGATCGAGCTGCGGATCGGGCGCCTGACGGACGGGACCGAGGCCCGGGTCCGCTCCGGCAGGACGACCCTCGCGGCGCTCGAGGCGCTCTGCGTGCGGCGCAATCCGGATTGCCGGCTCTCGGCCCTGCCCGCCGGCCCGGCGATCGGCTGGTTGAGCGTGTACGCGCTGGACGGCGGCGCGGGTGCCACCGCGGTCATCCTCCGGGACGGCGATCTGCTGACGATCGAGGCCCGGGCATCGGATCGCGGGGCCGCGGAGGATGCGGCGCGGCGCCTCATGCAGGCCGTCCTGCCCCGGATCGTCGGGCCGGAGACCTGAACCGACCGCCTCCGGTCGCCCGGTCCGCGCAACCCTCATCGGCCGCCTCCGTTGTCCCCCGAAGAGGAAGAGAGGCGAGCCATGACAGACCAGACCGGACGACCCGCGCGGGAGGGGGCCGAGGCCCCGGTGGCCGCGAAGACTGAGACGCCGCGCGAGAAGCTCGGCCAGATGGAGGACAAGGCGCGGTCCGACACGGATCTCGGCGAGGCGATCGACCGCGCCACCGCCGCCGTCGGCCAGGACGACGGGAAGCGCTGATGGTCAGGCCGACGAGCGAATCCGGCACGGTCACCCGCAAGCCCGACGACAAGGTCGGTTCGCGCGGGAGCCCGCCCGCCGGGGGCGGCCATCAGACGGCCGATCAGGCGGCGATCACCGACATGGGCTCCGGCGAGGCGCCGCGGACCGAACCGAAGGAGGGATGGGGCGCGGCCGGAGAGCCCGGGCGCGCGCCGCCGGCGGTCGGCGGCTCCTCGGGCGGCCACTCGGACCAGAAGGCCTCGCGGGGTCCGGCCGCCGACACGAAGGTCGCGGGCGGGCACTACCGGGCGGAGCGGGAGAATCGGGAATGACCGAGCGTCGCGAGACCGGCGCGCAGCCGGACAAGCCGAAGAACGTCGCCCCCGACGCGGTCAAGGACCCGAACGAGAAGACGGAGGGCAAGCCCGGCCAGGGGACGCCCGCCGGCGGAACGCAGAACGACGAGACCGATCCCGGGGGCAGCTGACGCGACCGGGATGCCGCCGCGGCGGCATCCCCCGCGCGGCGGCGCGCGGCTCAGGAGAGTCGGAAGGGGATCGGCCCGGAAGCCAGCGGGACGTCGCCGGGACGGCAGCCGGTCTCGACACAGGCGTAGCGGATCGCGTCCTGGCGGCTGCGGAAGATGCCTCCGGCACGCCCACCGGTCTCGACGGCGACCCAGTGACCCTCGCCGTCCTGGCCGACGAGGTATGAGGGCGGCGCGGCGGCGGCCTGCGCGAGCGACGGAAGCGGGTTCAGCGCGACGGGCATCGGTGTCACGGGGTTCACGCGGGCCTCTCGGGTCCGCCCCATCGAAGTATTGCCCCCGGCATAAGGGTTCGATGGGTCCGAGAGCGGCCAGGAATAAGGGCCACATCAGCAACCGGGCCTGAGCGCCCGGTTGCCGGTCGTTCACGATCGGTGACGGTCGCGCGCCTCAGGCGGCGTTCTCTTTCGACCGCTCGGCCCGCTTGCGGTCGTTCGGGTCGAGGATCGCCTTGCGCAGGCGGATCGACTTCGGCGTCACCTCGACGAGCTCGTCGTCCTGGATCCAGGCCAGCGAGCGCTCTAGGGTCATCCGGATCGGCGGGGTGAGGCGCACGGCCTCGTCCTTCGACGTGGTGCGGATGTTGGTGAGCTTCTTGCCCTTGAGCACGTTCACCTCGAGGTCGTTCTCGCGGTTGTGCTCGCCGACGATCATGCCCTGGTACACCTTCCAGCCCGGCTCGATCATCATCGGGCCGCGATCCTCCAGGTTCCACATGGCGTAGGCCACGGCCTCGCCCTGGTCGTTGGAGATCAGCACGCCGTTGCGACGGCCCGGCATCTCGCCCTTGTAGGGCTCGTACGCCTTGAACAGGCGGTTCATGATCGCGGTGCCGCGGGTGTCGGTGAGCAGCTCGCCCTGGTAGCCGATCAGGCCGCGGGTCGGGGCGTGGAAGACGAGGCGCAGGCGGTTGCCGCCGGACGGCCGCATCTCCAGCATCTCGGCCTTCCGCTCGGACATCTTCTGGACGACGACGCCGGAATGCTCCTCGTCGACGTCGATCACGACCTCCTCGATCGGCTCCAGCAGGCCGCCGGCCTCGTCGCGCTCGTACACGACCCGCGGCCGCGACACGGCGATCTCGAAGCCCTCGCGGCGCATGGTCTCGATCAGGATCGAGAGCTGCAGCTCGCCGCGGCCGGAGACGTAGAAGCTGTCCTTGTCGGCCGCCTCCTCGATCTTGAGCGTGACGTTGCCCTCGGCCTCCTTGAACAGGCGGTCGCGGATCATGCGGCTCGTGACCTTGTCGCCCTCGGTGCCGGCGAGCGGGCTGTCGTTGACGATGAACGACATCGTCACGGTCGGCGGGTCGATCGGCTGCGCCTGGATCGGGGTCTCGACCTGCGGGTCGCAGAAGGTGTCGGCGACGGTGCCCTTGATCAGACCGGCGATCGACACGATGTCGCCCGCCTCGCCGATGTCGATCGGCGCGCGCTCCAGGCCGCGGAAGGCGAGGATCTTCGACACGCGGCCGGTCTCGACGACCTTGCCGTGACGGTCGAGCACCTTGATCTGCTGGTTCGGCTTCACCGAGCCCGCGGCGATCCGGCCGGTGATGATGCGGCCGAGGAACGGGTTGGCCTCGAGCAGGGTGCCAAGCATCCGGAACGGCCCCTCCTCGGTCCGGGCCGGCGGCACGTGCTTGAGCACGAGGTCGAACAGCGGCTCGAGGCCGACCGACGGGTCCGCGTCCGGGCTGTCGGCCATCCAGCCGTTGCGGCCCGACCCGTAGAGGATCGGGAAGTCGAGCTGCTCGTCGGTGGCGTCCAGGGCGGCGAACAGGTCGAACACCTCGTTCACGACCTCGTTGATCCGCGCGTCCGGACGGTCGACCTTGTTGATCGCCACGATCGGGCGCAGGCCGATCTTGAGCGCCTTGCCGACCACGAACTTGGTCTGGGGCATCGGCCCCTCGGCGGCGTCCACCAGCACGATCACGCCGTCGACCATCGACAGGATGCGCTCGACTTCACCGCCGAAATCGGCGTGGCCGGGGGTGTCGACGATGTTGACGCGGGTGTCCTTCCAGACGACCGAGGTCGCCTTGGCAAGGATCGTGATGCCACGCTCCTTCTCGAGGTCGTTCGAGTCCATCGCCCGCTCCTCGACCCGCTGATTCTCGCGGAAGGTGCCGGACTGGGCCAGCAGCTTGTCGACGAGGGTCGTCTTGCCGTGGTCGACGTGAGCGATGATGGCGATGTTGCGCAGTTTCATGGCGGCCCGAAACGGGTTGTGCCGGCTCCCTGGCGGCCGCGCGGCGCGGCCGTCCGCGCCGGTTCAGGTACGGAGTCGTGATGGTTGCGTCGCAATATAAGGACGCGCGCGCTTGGGCAAGGCCGCTGAGGTCATGGGGGCCTCGCGTGACCGGGATTGCTGGGGGAAGATCGGCGTCGGGATCCGGCGCCGAGTGCCCTATATGACGGCGCGATGACACCGCGGCCGGCGGGAATCCGCGCCTATCGGGCTGTATTGGATGAAACCGGATCCCTCGGGTAGCGTATCGACCAGGGTCAGGCGTCCGGCTGCGGCGATTCGGCCGTCGGGCCGCCAGGGCGGGCTTTCGTCGGAAGGACACGATGCGCGCGCTTGAGCCGCGGCTGTTCCCGTATATCTGGCGCTACTCCAAGGTCGCGCAGCTCCGGATCTGCGCCGTCGTGCTGGCGTCGCTCCCGTTCTATTTCGCCTCGCTCGACCTGCCGAAGCGCATCGTCAACGACGCGATCACGGGGAAGGCCTACGCGCACGGCGAGGCGACCGCGCCGTTCCTCGAGCTCACCGTCGAGTGGCCCGCCTTCCTGGGCGGCGGCAAGACGCACCTGTTCGAGGGGTTCCAGCTCGACCGGTTCGAGCTGCTGCTCAGCCTGTCGACGCTGTTCCTCAGCCTCGTCCTGATCAACGGCGCGTTCAAGTTCTGGATCAACCTCCAGAAGGGCATTCTCGGCGAGCGGATGCTGCGCCGCCTGCGGTTCCAGCTGTTCTCGCTGATGCTGCGCTTCTCCCCGGAGACGCAGCGGGAGGTGAAATCCTCCGAGACCGCGACGATCATCCGGGACGAGGTCGAGCCGATCGGCTCCTTCATCGGCGACGCGATCGTGGTGCCGGTGTTCCTGGGCACGCAGGCCGCGACGGCGCTGGCCTTCATCATGATGCAGAACATCTGGCTCGGCATCGCGGCCGGCGGCATGGTCGCCGTGCAGATGACCGTGATCCCGCGGCTGCGGCGGGAGATCATCCGTCTCAGCCGCCAGCGCCAGATCGCGTCCCGCGCCCTGGCCGGGCGCGTGGCCGAGGTGCTCGACGGCCTGCAGGCGGTGACGCTGAACGACACCGGCCGCTGGGAGCGGGCGGAGATCGGCGGCCGCCTCTACCGGCTCTACGACCTGCGCCTGCGGATCTACCGCCGCAAGTTCGCGGTCAAATACCTCAACAACCTGCTGGCGCAGGTGACGCCGTTCCTGTTCTACGCGATCGGCGGCTACTTCGCCCTGAAGGGCCAGCTCGACATCGGCCAGCTCGTGGCGGTCCTGGCCGCCTACCGGGACCTGCCGCCGCCCCTCAAGGAGCTGATCGACTGGGACCAGCAGCGCCTCGACGTCGAGGTCAAGTACGAGACCGTGGCGGCGCATTTCGGCCCGCAGCGCCTCCTGCCGGCCGAGCACGAATCCGAGCGCGCGGCGCCCCGGCTCGGCGGGCCGCTGCGGCTGGAGGGCCTGCAGCTGCGCGATCCGCAGGGCGGGTCCCTGATCGAGGTCGGCGACGCGGAGGTGCGCCTCCCCGGGCAGGTCGCCCTGGTCCCGCCCGGGGCGATCGCGCAGGAATTCGTCCGCGTGCTCGCCGGGCTCCAGTCGCCGCCCGGGGGCACGGTCCGGATCGGCGAGCACGACCTCTCGACGCTGCCGCGCCGCGACCACGCGCGGCGCATCGCCTACGCGGGCGTCCAGCCCGTGCTGTTCCCCGGGACGCTGCGCGACAACGTCCTCTACGGGCTGCGCGTGCACCCGCTGCGCACCAAGAGCCTCGACCTCAGCAAGGCGCGGATCAACGAGGCGGTGAAGACCGGCAACCCCTGCGACAGCGTCGAGGACCCCTGGATCGACTTCAAGCGCCTCGGCGTCCGGGATGCCGACGAGCTCGACGAGCGCCTGCTCGACCTGCTCGGCCGGCTCGACCTCGGCGACGAGCTCTACCGGTTCGGGCTCGGCGCCCTGAGTTCGGTCGCCCACGACACGCCGGTGGGCCAGCGCATGATCGCGGCGCGGGAGCACCTGCGCGAGCATTTCGCCCAGAAGGGTCTCGCCGACCTCGTGATCCCCTTCGCTCGGGGCCACTACAACGAGCAGGCCACCGTCGGGGAGAACCTGCTGTTCGGCGTCCCCCGCGACCCGACGCTGACGGATCCGCGCCGCCTCGCCGGCGTCCCCCTGTTCCGCGACGCGCTGGAGAAGGTGAAGCTCCTCGACGAGCTCGACCGGATGGGCGTCGCCATCGCCAGCAACCTCAAGGACATCTTCGCCGACGTGCCGCCGGGCCACCCGCTGTTCCGGCGGTTCTCGCTGATCACCCCGGACGCGCTGCCCGACTACCTGCGCCGGCTCGCGCGCCTGCCCGAGGACGGGCGGCTGAGCGAGACCGACAGCGTGGCCTTCCTGGCGCTGGCCCTCGCCTATGTCGAGCCGCGGATGCGCTTCGGGCTGCTCGACGAGACCCTGTCCAAGCGCATGGTCGGCGCGCGGGCGGTCGTGCAGGGCTTCATGCACGGCGACGACGGCTGCGACGTCGAATCCTACGACCCGAACCGGATCAACCCGCGCAGCACCGTCCTCGACAACCTGCTCTTCGGCCGCATCGACACGGCGCGGATGCACGGCGAGGCGCTGATCCAGAAGGAGGCCCGCGCGGTGTTCCGGGAGTTCGACCTGGAGCGGCCGATCCAGCGGCGCGGCCTCGAGAAGGAGGTCGGCAACCGCGGGCAGGCGCTCGCCGAGCGCGTGCGGGTGCGGGTCGGCCTCGCGCGGGCGATCCTGCGCGAGCCGGAGATCCTCGTGGTCGACCGGGTGGACGAGCACCTGGAGCGGGGCGTCGACACGCTGCTCGACGTGACCGAGACCGCCCTGCCCCGGGCGAGCCTCGTGGCGAGCCTGTCGCCGGAATCCGACCCGGCCCGGTTCCCCGCGCGCCTGCCGATCCAGAGTGCCGACCGGAGTGCCGAAGCGCGCCTGCGCGCGGCGGCGGAATGACGTAAGCGTGACCGGTCCGCGCGGGGCGCGGCCGGCGGTTTACAGGGCTGCCCGTCTCCGGCACAGGATGGCACCCCATGCCAACATTCTCGGACGCCACCGCGACCCCGGACCGGACGATCCCGAGCCTCGCCGGGACGCCGCGCGTGGTGCCGCCGCACCGCGCCCCGCCCGAGCGCGAGCTGCCGCTGCCCGCCTACCTGCGGTCGATCCGCGACAACGCGCTCGCGGGCTTCCCCCGGCGCGCCTTCGAGGAGCCGGTCACCCGCCGGGGCCTGCTCGGGCGGTCGAGCTTCGTGCTGAACGACCCCGAGGCGATCCGCCGGGTGCTCGTCGAGAATCAGGCGAACTACGCCCGCACCACCGGGACGACCCGCATCCTGCGCCCGATCCTCGGTGACGGGCTCCTGATCAGCGAGGGCTCGGCGTGGCGGCACCAGCGGCGCACCCTGGCGCCGGCCTTCACGCCGCGGGCGATCGACGGCCTCGTGCCCCACATCGCCGCCGCCGTGACCGACGGGATGGAGCGCATCGCCGCCGAGGCCGCAGCGGGGCCGGTCGACCTGTTCACGTCCTTCTACCGGCTCGCCCTCGAGATCGCCGGGCGCGCCATGTTCTCGGTGGGGATGGACCAGCACGGCGCCGAGCTGCGCCAGTTCATCGCCGAGTACGCCGAGCGGATGGGGCGGCCGCACCTCCTCGACATCGTCACCCCCCCGGGCTGGCCGGTGCCCCTCGACTGGTCGCGCCGCCGGTTCCGGCGCCGGTGGATCCCCTTCCTCGACCGGATCATCGCGGCGCGCCGGGGGGCCGAGGGGGACAGGTCCCGCTCGGGCGATTTGCTCGACCTGCTCGCGGCCGCGCGCAATCCCGATACCGGCGCCGCCTTCACGCCCGACGAGCTGCGCGACCAGGTCGCCACCATGATCCTGGCGGGCCACGAGACCACGGCCGGCACGCTGTTCTGGGCGGCCTACCTGCTGGCCCTCGCGCCGGAGGTGCAGGAGCGGGTCGCCGCCGAGGCGCGGGCCGCCGACCTCGCCGACCCCACCGGCTGCCAGAGCGACGGGCGGCTGCCGCTCACCCGCGCGGTGATCGACGAGACCCTGCGCCTGTACCCGGCGGCCTTCGTGGTCGTCCGGCGGGCGCTGGGCCCGGACACAGTGGCGGGCCACGCCGTGAAGGCGAGCGACATCGTTATGGTGAGCCCCTGGGTGCTGCACCGCCACCGGTCGCTCTGGCCGGACCCGGACGCGTTCGATCCGGGCCGCTTCCTGCCCGGCGCCCAGGCCCCGCGGCGCTTCGCCTACCTGCCCTTCGGGGCCGGCCCGCGGGTCTGCATCGGCGCGCAGTTCGCCCTGAGCGAGGCCGTCCTCTCCCTGGCGCGGGTGCTGCAGCGCTTCCGGCTGGTGCTTGACGAGAGCGAGCCGGTGCTGCCCCAGGCGGTCGTGACGACCCAGCCGGATCGCCCCGCGCGCTTCCGGTTGATCCCCCGCGAGCCGCTCAGCCCCTGATCCCGGTGATCGTCGCCGAGATCGCCCGGGGGTCGCGCATCGGCCAGCGGCCGCTCTCCACCTGCGCCAGGAAGTCGTCCAGCAGGCGGTTGTAGGCGTCCGGCTCCTCGACCGAGAGGGCGTGGCCGGTATTGGGCAGCATGGCGAGGGCGGCGGAGGGGATGACCCGCTTGAGCATCAGGCTCGGGGCGAGGCAGGGCCAGTCCTCGTCGCCGGCGACGATCAGGGTCGGGACGGTCATGCGCCCCAGCTCGTCCGTGAGATCGTAGAGCGACGGCCGCCCCTTCTGCACGCCGGCCTGGGTGTTGGCCGAGCCGAGGGCCGAGTGCTCGGCGAGCATCCGCCTGAACTCGGCGTGCCCGCGCGGGTCCTTGGTCTCGAACTGCACCCGCGTCGGCCCGACGGCGTAGCGCTCCGCGAAGGCCGCCATGCCGTCGTGGAGGAGCATCGCGGCGGTGGCGTCCGCCTCGGCGCGGAACAGCGCCTGCCGCTCCGGCTCCGCGCCGTAGCCGCAGCCGCCGAGGCACAGCGACAGCGCCCGGTCGGGGTGCCGCAGGCCGAAATGCAGGGTCGCGAAGGCGCCCATGGAGATGCCGGCGACGTGGGCTTTCGGCGCGCCGAGATGGTCGAGGACGGCCAGGATGTCGTCGGCGGCGCGCGCCTGCGCGTAGGCCGAGACGGCCTCCGGCACGTCGGAGGGCGGGTAGCCCCGGGCGTTGAACGCGACCGCGCGGTAGCGGCGGCCGAAATGGCGCAGCTGCGCCTCGTAGCTGCGATGATCGCCGGCGAATTCGTGGACGAAGATCAGCGGCGTTCCCCGGCCGCTCTCCTCGTAGTGGAGCCGTATCCCGTCGTCCGTCGTGGCGCTCGGCATCGCGATCCTCTCATCGACCTCCCCCGGGTCTCCGAGATGGCGCGACGGGGCGCCCGGTCGAGAGTCGCGACCGGAGTTCGTGGCGGGCACGACGAAGCCGCACCCGGCGGACCGGGCGCGGCTTGCGATCTTCCGTGCCGGCGGGGACGCTCCCCGCCCGGCTCAAGCGGCCTTCTTGGAGGAGGCCGGCTTGGCGGCCCCCTTGTTGGCGGCGACCTCGGCGAGCTTCGCGGCCAGCTTGGCGTCGAGCTTGCCCGAGGCACCGAGCGGCAGCTCGATGTCGAGGCCGAGGGTCGAGACACCCTCGCCGCGCTCCAGGGTGACCTTCACCTTGTCGGGCTCCACCGCGACGTGGTTGGCGATCACCGCCAGGATCTCCTCCCGGAGCTGGATCACGAGGTCGGGGCGACCCGACTCCGCGCGCTCGTGGGCGAGGATCAGCTGCAGGCGGTCGCGGGCGACCGCGCCGGAGCTGCGCTTCTGGAACAGTCCCAGGATGCTCACGCCGCCCTCCGCATGAACAGCTTGTCGAGGAAGGACTTGCGCTCGACCGGCAGGCTCATCGGCACGGACTCGCCCTTGAGCCGGCGGGCCGCGTCGGCGTAGGCCCGCGCCGGCGCGCAGAGCGGGTTGTTCAGCGTCACCGGGCAGCCGAGGTTCGAGGCGCGCAGCACCTCCTGGCTCTCCGGGATGATCGCGAGCAGCGGGATCGACAGGATGTCGAGCACGTCCTCGGTCTTGAGCATGTCGCCGCGGTCGGCCCGCATCGGGTCGTAGCGGGTGAGGATCAGGTGCTTCTCGATGTCCTCGCCCTTCTCTGCCTTGGCGGTCTTGGAATCGAGGAGGCCGATGATCCGGTCGGAGTCGCGCACCGAGGAGACCTCGGGGTTGGTCACGACCACCGCCACGTCGGCGTGGTGCATGGCGAGCTGGGCGCCGCGCTCGATGCCGGCGGGGGAATCGCAGATCACCCAGTCGAACTTCGCGCGCAGCTCGTCCATCACCCGGGCCACGCCCTCATCGGTGAGCGCGTCCTTGTCGCGGGTCTGCGAGGCCGGCAGCAGGTGCAGGGTCTCGAGCCGCTTGTCCTTGATCAGCGCCTGCGGGAGCTTGGCGTCGCCGTTGACCACGTTGATGAGGTCGTAGACGACCCGGCGCTCGGCGCCCATGACGAGGTCGAGGTTGCGCAGGCCGACGTCGAAGTCGACGACGCACACGCTCTGCCCGCCCTGGGCCAGGGCCGCTCCGAGGGCCGCGGTCGTCGTCGTCTTGCCGACGCCGCCCTTGCCCGATGTGACGACGAGAACCTTTGCCACGCGTCGATCTCCCTTAATCCAGGCTTGCCATTCGGATGTTGCCGCCATCGAGCCAGACCTGGGCGGCCTTGCCGCGCAGGGCCGTGCCCATGTCCTCCGCCGTCCGCACGAGGCGGTCGATCCCCAGCAACTCGGGTTCGAATTTGCGGCAGTAGATTCGTGCGCGCGGGTTGCGCGCGGCTCCGGCGATCGCGCGACCGCGCAGGGCGCCGTAGACGTGGATCGAGCCGCCGGCCAGGATCTCGGCCCCGGAGGAGACGGACCCCATCACGGTCACGTCGCCGGTCGGGTTGATGACGCTCTGTCCGGAGCGGACCGAGCCCTCGACGGTGATCGAGGTGACCACCTGCGGCTCCGGCTCGGCCGGGACGCTCGGGATCTCGATCGTCTCGGACGGGTGCCCCTTGACCAGCAGCGGCGGCAGGCCGTCCACCACCGCGTCGGCCCCCTCGATGCCCAGGACCGCGATGCCGCGGGCCTTGAGCTCGTTCATGAGCGTCTCGAGCGCGTCCGGCTCGGGCTTGAGCTGGGCGCAGTCCAGGATGACGGCCCGGCCTTTCAGCAGGGTCGGCGAGCGCTTGAGCGCCGCGTCGAGGCCCGCGAGCCACTCGGGGAGCGGCGGCTCGGGGGAGAGGGCCAGGGCCTTGAAGGCCCGCCCGCGCAGGCTGAGCGGCCGGGGCGCGGAAGGAGCCGCCGCTGTGGCGGTCTCCGGGTCGATCGGCTCGGGGAGGGTGTCGCTCATGTCCGCCCGTTAAGAGTCCTTACCGGACCATTGACGGCGGGTATGGTTACCGAAGGGTTAAGTTTCTGATCCGGTCGGCAAATTCTGCCGGGATCCTTGTATCGGGGCAGCGGAGGATGGTCTCACGCCCTCGGGCGCGCGTCGCGGGGGGCTCGGCCCCGGTCTCCGTGGGTTCTGCGCGGGCTGAAAGGCCGTTAACCGACGGCCTGAACGCCGGAGCTGCGAAGCCTCTCAACCTCGCTCGAACAGGTTCAGCTTGATCGCGTCCTCCAGCAGCCGCACCTCCACGGCCTGCCCCCGGAAGGCCGGGTCGAGGTCGTCGGCGGCGCGGTAGAGACCGTCGATCGCGACCAGCTCCGGCTCGAACCGCCGGCACCAGATCCGCGCCGTCGGGTTGCCGGCCGCGCCCGCGATCGCGCGGCCGCGCAGGGCGCCGTAGACGTGGATCGAGCCGCCCGCGATGACCTCGGCGCCCGACGCCACGGCGCCCAGCACCGTGACGTCGCCCTCGAGGTGCAGCACGGTCTGGCCGGAGCGCACGGGCGCGTCGAGGATCAGCGACCGCACCGTCTCCCGGGCCTGCGGCTCGGCCGGCGCGGGCGCGTCCGCAGCCGACTCGTCCGGGGCGGCGACCTCCCCCGCGGGCCGTCCGCCCGACAGGGCCGGCGGGGTCGCGGAATCCAGGAGCGACGGCGCCGCGCCCTCGATCCCCAGGATCGGGATGTTGCGGGCGGCCAGCTCGGCGAGCAGACCGTCGAGATCCTCGCGGTTGAGCTGCAATCCGGACAGGTCGAGGATCACCGGCCGGCCGGCGAAGAAGTTCGGGGCACGGCGGTTGAGGGCGTCGAGGTCGCCGAACCAGTCGGCGACCGGGGGGATCGGCGCCAGGACGGTGGCCATGAAGGAGCGGCCGCGGAAGCGGATCGGCGGGCGCGCCGGCTCGGATGTCGGCTGGGTCACGGGCGTGTTCGGTGTGCGCGGAAGGGATCGTCTGCATCCATGGGACGGCGCCGCGCCCGGGGCAATCCCGCGAGGGCCGGTGTGACGCCTTGGCGGGCCCGCGGGCGCGTTTCTGTTGTAGAGAGTGCCGGCAGCCGAGCCGGACCGGACCGTTGAGCAGCGCCACCCCGCACGCCCCCGCCCCCTTCGTCGTCGACGACCTGACCCGCGCCAACCAGCGTCGGGCGGCCGACCCGCGCGCCTCCGCCTGGGTCTCGGCCAATGCCGGCGCGGGCAAGACCAAGGTCCTCACCGACCGGGTGGTCCGGCTGCTCCTCGACGAGGCGCCGCCCGGCCGGATCCTGTGCCTGACCTTCACCAAGGCCGCCGCGGCCAACATGGCGATCCGCGTCTTCCGGCTGCTCGGCCGCTGGGTCACGCTGGACGACGAGACCCTCGCCGCCGAACTCGCCGAGCTCACCGGCGAGCGCGCCGGGCCCGAGCGCCTGCGGCTGGCGCGCCGCCTCTTCGCCCGGGCGGTCGAGACGCCGGGCGGCCTCAAGATCGAGACGCTGCACGCCCTGTGCGAGCGGCTGCTCCACATGTTCCCCTTCGAGGCGAACGTGCCGGCCCGCTTCGTGGTGCTCGACGAGGCCAAGGCCCGGGAACTGTTCGACATCGAGATGGCCAACGTCCTGGCCGACGCCGTCGCGAACGGCGACACGCCGCTCAGCGCGGCCCTCGCGCGGGTCACGCCGGAAGCCACGGGCGACACCCTGCGGGCGGCGATCCGGGCGGCCGTGCGAGCGCGGAGCTTCATCGGCGACGCCGCCGGCCTGGAGCGGGCCTTCGGGCGGCTGCACGGGGCGCTGGGGCTGGCGGCCGAGGAATCCGCCGAGCGGATCGAGGCCGCGATCCTCGAGGGCGGTCCCGATTGCCGCCCGGAGGAGCGCGCCGCGCTGGTCGCGGCGCTGCGCACCGGCAAGGCCAACGACGAGAAGCTCGCCGACGCGCTCGAAGCCGCCGAGGCCGAGCGGCTCCGCTCCGCGGACCTTCCCGACCGGGCCGAGGCGCTCGCGCTCTACCGCGCGGTCTTCTTCACCCAGAAGGACGAGCCCAAGGCCGACAGCAGCCTCGGGACCAAGGGCGTGCCGGCCGGCGTCAAGGCGTCGCTGCTCGCCGAGCGGGACCGGTTGGAGCCCCTGTTCGACCGCCTGCGCGCCGCCCGGGCCCATGCCCGCACGCAGGCGCTGTTCCAGATCGCGGCCGAGATCCACCGCCGCGTCGAGGCGCAGAAGGCGCGCCTCGGCGCCCTCGACTTCGACGACCTGATCCACAAGGCGCTGGACCTGCTCGGCCGCGTCGGCGCCGGCTGGGTCCTGTACAAGCTCGACCGCGGCATCGACCACGTCCTCGTCGACGAGGCGCAGGACACGAACCCGGAGCAGTGGGCGATCCTGCGGGCGATCACGCAGGAATTCGCCGCCGGCGAGGGCGCGCGGTCCGGCAGCCGCACGCGCTTCGCGGTGGGCGACCCCAAGCAGTCGATCTACGGCTTCCAGGGCGCGGAGCCGCGGGAATTCGCCCTGACCCGCGCGTCCTGGATCGCGGAATCGCGCTCGGCCGGACTGACCTTCGAGGACGTGCCGCTCACCCTGTCGTTCCGCTCGACCGGCCTCGTCCTGCGCGCCGTCGACGCGGTCTTCGCCCTCGACGCCCACAACGAGGGCCTGTCGTTCGAGGACACGGTCCGCACGACCGTGCACGCCAGCGCCCGGCCGGGCGCGCCCGGCGCCGTCGAGCTGTGGCCGATCGCCGAGCCTGAGCCGGCCGCGGAGCCCGATGCCTGGACCGCCCCCGTGGACGCGCCCGAGACCAGCGCTCCCGCGATCGTCACCGCCCGGCGGGTGGCGCAGGCGGTGCGCGCCTGGACCACCGCGGGGGACGCGACCGGCCGGATCTGGCGCCCCGGGGACGTCCTGATCCTGGTCCGGAAGCGCGGGCCGGCCTTCGAGGAGGTGATCCGCGCCCTGAAGGGGCTCGGCGTCCCGGTCGCCGGGCAGGACCGGCTCGAGGTCTCCGCCCACATCGCGGTGGCCGACCTGGTCGCCGCCGGCCGGGCGGGCCTCCTGCCGGCCGACGACCTGACCCTCGCCACCGCCCTCAAGACGCCGCTCGTCGGCCTCACCGACGACGACCTCGTGCGGATCGCCGCCCGCCGCGACCTCGCCGAGACCCTGGAGGATGCCCTGCACCGCCACGCCGCGGCGGGCGACGCGGCCGCGCGGCGCGGGCTCGAGGCCCTGTCGGGCTGGATCGCCCTGGCGGGGCTCCACGGCCCGTTCGGCTTCTACGCCCGGCTCCTCGGGCCGCAGGGCGGCCGGGCCAAGCTGGTCGCCCGCCTCGGCGGCGAGGCCGGGGACGCGATCGACGTGTTCCTCGCCGCCGCCGCCCAGGCCGAGACCGGCGAGGACGCCCCGTCGCTGGGCGGCTTCCTCGCCCGCTACGTCGGGGCCGAGGCCGGCCACACGGTCAAGCGCGACCTCGAATCGGGCCGCGACGAGGTCCGGGTCATGACGGTCCACGGCGCCAAGGGCCTGGAGGCGCCGGTCGTGGTGATCCTCGACGGGTGCGAGCCCCTCGGCCGCAACGACCCGCCCCTCCTGCCGCTCCCGGCGACGGAGATCGCCCTGCCGCCGGTCTGGTCGGGCGGGCGGACGCAGGACTGCGCCGCCACCGACGCGGCGCGGGCGGCCCTGCTCGCCAAGGCCCGGCAGGAGCACAACCGCCTGCTCTACGTCGCCATGACCCGCGCGGCCGACCGGCTGATCGTCGCGCCCTTCCGCGGCCACGAGCGCGAGACCGAGGCGGCGTGGTGCCGGATGATCCAGGCCGGCCTGGAGGCGGCACTCGGCGCCGGCCGGGCGCTGGAACTCCCCTACGGGCCCGCGACTCTCTGGCAGGACGGCGCCCCGCCGGATTCCGCCCCCGCCGCGGGTGCCGCGTCGGCCGGAGCGGAGGCCGGGCCGGAGCCCGACTGGCTGCGCGGCCCGGTGCCGCCGGAACCGACCTCCGAGGCCCTGAACCCCTCCGGCGCCCTGCAGGCGGCGGACGGAACGCGCGTGCCGCCGCTGCGCCTCGCCGACGCGCAGGCCCGGCGCCGCGGGATCCTGACCCACGCCCTGCTGCAGCACCTGCCCCGGGTCGAGCCGGACCGCCGGGAGACGGCGGGGCGCGCCTTCGTGCAGGCCCGGGCGCCCGGTCTGCCGCGCGCGGCCGCCCCCGCGATCGTCCGGTCGGTCCTCCGGATCATCGACGCCCCCGACCTCGCGCCGCTCTTCGCCCGGGACGCCCGCGCGGAGGTGGCGCTGTCGGGGCGTGTCCGTGCCGGCGGGACAGAGAGGGTGGTCCAGGGGCGCGTCGACCGCCTCGCCGTGACGGCGGACATGGTGCACCTCGCCGACTTCAAGACCGGGCGCCCGCCCGAGCCCGGCGCGCCGCTGCCCGCCGCGGAGGCCGGCCAGATCGCCCTCTATGCGCGCCTCCTCGCGCAGATCTACCCGGGCCGGACGATCCGGCCCATTCTCGTCTGGACCTCGGGGCCGGTGATCCGCGCCCTCGATTCTGACGACGTCGCGACGGCCCTGGACCGGATCGGGATCGAGGCGTGACCCGTGCCCCGGGGCGCGTGCCCGGAAGCGGTCCGCATGCGCCAGCGCACGTCGCGGTGGGGCGATTCACCGAGAGAGCCGTGCGTCCCGGGCACCCCCGCCCTCCCCCGGCGACCGGACTTCTTGACCGGGCGCCGGGCCGTCGCCAATTCTGACCGGACCGCGCGGGCCTCTGCCCGTTCGACGCCGCCCGACGGGCGGCGGATTCCGAAAGGTGACGTTATGGCGACGGTGAAAGTAACCGACGCGAGCTTCGAGCAGGACGTTCTCAAGTCCGCCGAGCCCGTCGTGGTGGATTTCTGGGCGGAGTGGTGCGGCCCCTGCCGTCAGATCGGCCCGGCCCTCGAGGAGATCGCGACCGACCTGCAGGGCAAGGTGAAGATCGCCAAGGTCAACGTCGACGAGAACCCGCAGATCGCCGCCCAGTACGGCATCCGCTCGATCCCGACGCTGCTGCTCTTCAAGAACGGCGAGCGCGTGGACCAGAAGGTCGGCGCCGCACCGAAGGGCGACCTGTCGCGCTGGATCGGCGCCCAGACCGCCTGATCTGCCGTCACGGCTCCGAACGACAAAAAGAAAGCCCGGCCGCGAGGCCGGGCTTTCTCGGTTTCGAGCCCAAGTTTTTTATTTCGGGATCCCGGTGCTCGGCCCGGGATCCCGTATTCCGTCTCAGTACGAGCCGAACTTGTAGTTCAGGCCGGCGCGGACGACGGCGAAGGCGTTCTCGTTCCGGCTGGCGCCGGCGAGCGAGTACACCGGCACGAGGCCGACCGGGGAGATCGCAGCACCAACCAGCGGCGCCTGGGCGCGGCCGTTGTTGTTGTCGAGGTTCACGTACAGACCTTCGACCTTCAGCGTGACGGCCGAAGAGCGGAAGAAGTTCAGGAACGAGTCGGTGGGCAGGGCGTACTCGACACCGCCGCCGACCGTCCAGCCGGTCTTGAAGTCGTTCCGGCGGCCGGCGAAGTTCTGCAGGCCGACGCGAGCGCCGTCATCCGTGCCGGTGGCGTAGGCGAAACCGCCGGTGGCGTACACGAGGGTCCGGTCGAAGGCCCAGCCGAGACGACCGCGGACGGTGCCGAAGAAGTCGATGGTGTTGAGCGTGCCGTTGACCGGGATGAAGCCCGGGTTGATCGCCACGGCGTTGGTGGCGAAGCGGGCGCGACGGCCGAAGTCGAGGTACTGCGCGTCAGCCTCGAAGCCGATCACGGCGCCGGAGCCCGGGGTCAGCTGCCAGTTGTAGCCGATCTGGCCACCGCCCGAGAAACCCTCGCGGCTGTCGTTGCTGTAGACCAGCGACGAGCCGTTCGGCAGCAGGGCCTGGTAGGGGACGAGACCGCCCGGAACCAGAGCGACCGGGTTGCCGGGCGTCTGGACGAAGCCGCGGGTGGAGTTGCTGCTGGCGTCGAACGCGTAGCCGGCGTTGATACCGAAGTAGGCGCCGGTCCAGGTGAACACCGGAACGGGGGTGAACACCGGCGGCGGCGCGGCGCGGCGCGGCAGGTCGGCGGCCGAAGCGGCGGCCGTGAGCGCGGTGAACGCCGCGAGAGAGGTGAGAAGCTTCTTCATTACTGTGATCCCCAGCATAAGCCCGATCGCCGGTGAAACTATGCGATCGGGCCCCGCGAGGATGTAGCTTAGCTGCCACAGCGGGAGGAAAGCGTGGCCGTGGACGGGTGTCCGTCCGGGCGATTGCGGCGATTCGACGGATTTTCGAATGCAGAATCCGGATTTCACAGGTCTCCGGTTCCCGGCCACTTGATACAGCGGCCGCGCGCGGCGCTCCCAGACTGGAGACGACTCAGACCGGCGGCGTGTCGTTGGCGGCGAGAACCATGCCGGCCAAGTAGAGCGATCCGCAGATCAGGATTCGCGGCGGGCGCTCGAAGGCGATGTCCCGCACGAGGGCGAGGGCCGCCTCGATGCTCGGCGCCGCGTAGGTCTTGAGGCCGACATCCTCGCCGATCCGGGCCACCTCCTCGGCCGGGCGCGCGGCCATGGTCCCGGTGATCGGGACGGCCACCAGGGCCCGGGCCAGGCCCACGAAGTTGCGCAGGAACCCGTCGGCGTCCTTCGTGCCGAGCAGGCCGACCACGAGGACGAGCGGCACGTCGCTCTTCTCGCCGAGATCCGCCATGGCGGCCGCGAGGATCCGGCCGCCGTCGATGTTGTGGCCGCCGTCGAGCCACAGCTCGGTGCCGGCATCGAGCTGGGCGGCCAGCCGGCCGCGGCCGAGGCGCTGCAGCCGGCCCGGCCACTCGACCTCGGTCAGGCCCCGCTCCAGGGCCGCGATCCCGATGTCGCCGAACCCGGCGGCGCGCAGCGCGGTGATCGCGGTTCCGGCGTTGACCAGCTGGTGACGCCCGGCGAGGCGCGGCCGCGGGAGGTCGAACAGGTCGGTCTCGTCCTGGTAGACGAGCCGGCCGCGCTCCTCGTGCACGGAGAAGTCCTGGTTGCCCACCAGCACGGGCCCGGCCCCGAGGGCTTCCGCGCGCCGGCAGAGGACGGCGTCGGCCTCGGCGTAGTCCTGGGCGGCGATCACCGCCGGGCAGCCGCGCTTGAAGATCCCGGCCTTCTCGGTCGCGACCGACTCGACCGTGTCGCCGAGATACTCGGCATGGTCGCGGCCGATCGGCGTCACCACCGCGCAGGCCGGCCGGTCGATGACGTTGGTGGCGTCGAGCCGGCCCCCGAGGCCGACCTCCAGGAGCAGGACGTCGGCCGGGCTCTCCGAGAAGAGCAGGAACGCCGCGGCCGTGGTGATCTCGAACATCGTGATCGGCTCGCCGGCATTGGCGCTCTCGCAGCGCGCGAAGGCGTCGGCCAGCCGGTCCTCGTCCACGAAATGCCCGCCGCCGATCCCGCCGATGCGGATCCGCTCGTGGAAGCGGACGAGGTGCGGGGAGGTGTAGACGTGGGCGGCCAGGCCCCCGGCCTCCAGGATCGACCGCATGAACGCGATGGTCGAGCCCTTGCCGTTGGTGCCGGCCACGTGGATCACGGGCGGCAGGCGGCGCTCGGGATGGTTGAGCCGCGCGAGCAGCCGCTCGATGCGCCCGAGCGACAGGTCGATGGTGCGGGGGTGGAGCGCCAGGAAGCGCGCCATCAGAGCGTCGGACGAGGCCATCGCCGGGCTCAGGCCGCCTCGGAAGCCGCGGCCGGCGCGCCGGCCTGGGCCGCGTTGGTGAGGAGGCTGCAGAGACGCGTGATCGTCTCCTTGAGCTGGTGCCGGTGGACCACCTGATCGACCATGCCGTGCTCGCGCAGGTACTCCGCCCGCTGGAAGCCGTCGGGCAGCTTCTCGCGGATCGTCTGCTCGATCACCCGCGGTCCCGCGAAGCAGATCAGCGCGCCGGGCTCGGCGAGGTGGACGTCGCCCAGCATCGCGTAGGAGGCGGTGACGCCGCCCGTGGTCGGGTTCGTGAGCACCACAATGTAGGGGAGCCGGGCCGCGTTGAGCCGGCGCACCGCCACGGTGGTCCGCGGCATCTGCATCAGCGACAGGATCCCCTCCTGCATGCGCGCGCCGCCGGAGGCCGCGAACAGCACGTAGGGCGTGCGCTTCTCCAGCGCCGTCTCGGCGCCGCGCACGAAGGCCTCGCCCGCCGCCATGCCGAGCGATCCGGCCATGAAGCCGAATTCCTGCGCGGCCAGCGTCATCGGAAGGCCGCCGACCCGGCCGAAGCCGATCTTGAACGCGTCCTGCAGGCCGGTCTTGGCCCGGGCCTCCTTGAGCCGGTCGACGTAGCGCTTCTCGTCGCGGAACTTCAGCGGGTCGGGGGTGACCTCGGGCAGGGCCACGTCGATCCACGTGCCCTCGTCGAACATCATCTTCAGGCGCGCCTGGGCGCCCATCTTCAGGTGATGCTCGGAACCGGGAATGACCCAGTGATTGGCCTCCACCTCCTTGTGGAACACCATCTGCCCCGTGTCCGGGCACTTGACCCAGAGGTTCTCGGGCGTCTCGCGCTTGAACAAGGTCTTGATCCGGGGGCGCACCACCTCCGAGATCCAGTTCATCGGTTCGACCATCGACTTGCGTCCGTCCGCTTCAAGCCCGCGCAGATATCAGGTGCGGCGCGCTCCGCCGCCAGGGGTGCCCGGTCCGCCCGTCAGGCGGCCCGCCCGACGCCCGCCGACCGCACGCCCGCGGCGAGTTCGCGCACCAGCTCCGTCACGGCCTCGACGGTTCCGGGCTGCGGCCGGCCCTCGCCGTCGAGGGAGCGCACCAGGACGTCCACGAGCGCGGAGCCGACCACGACGCCGTCAGCGCCCTCGGCGATCGCCGCCGCGTGGGCGCCGGTCTTGACGCCGAATCCCACGACGACGGGCAGTTCGGTGTGGCGCCGGATGCGGGCGACCGCCTCGGAGACCTTGCCGAAATCCGGGGTCGCCGTCCCGGTGATGCCGGTGATCGACACGTAGTAGACGAAGCCCGCCGTGTTCGCGAGGACGGCCGGGAGGCGCCGCTCGTCGGTGGTCGGGGTGGCGAGGCGGATGAAGGCGAGGCCCTTGCCGAGGGCCGGCAGGCACAGCTCGGAATCCTCCTCGGGTGGGAGATCGACGACGATCAGCCCGTCGACGCCGGCCGCCAGCGCGTCGTCGAGGAAGCGGTCGACGCCGTAGGTGTGGATCGGGTTGTAGTACCCCATCAGCACGATTGGCGTGGTGTCGTTGCCGGCGCGGAAGCGGCGCACGAGGTCGAGGGTGCCCGACACCGTCTGGCCCGCCTTGAGCGCCCGCAGGCCGGCCGCCTGGATCGCCGGGCCGTCCGCCATCGGGTCGGTGAACGGCAGGCCGAATTCCAGGATGTCGGCGCCGGCGCCCGGCAGCGCCTTCAGGACCTCGAGCGAGGTCGCGGGATCGGGATCGCCGGACATCACGTAGGTGACGAAGACGGACCGGTTCTCCGCGCGGGCGCGGGCGAAGGTGGCGTCGATGCGGCTCGGCATGGTCGGTCGATATTCGCTTCTGCAGGGCCGCCGACGGCCCGGGATTGCCCCCGCGCTACACCAAAGGCACCGGCCCGTGAAGCGGGCGGGCCCGCGGCGACCGCGGGCGAAGGCGTCCCGGAGGCCCGGCCACGCGCGAGACGCGGCCATGCGCGCGGGCCGGTTGCCGGGACGGCGGCGCCGGCCTAGCCCTCGCCCATGCCCGAGTCAGCCCTCCCGTCGCGCCCCCTGGCGGCGCTCCTGTTCGACATGGACGGGACGATCATCAGCTCGATCGCCTCCGCGGAGCGGATCTGGTCGCGCTGGGCCGAGGCGCACGGCCTCGACGCGGCGTCCTTCCTGCCGACGATCCACGGCGTGCAGTCGGTCGAGACCATCCGGCGGCTGAACCTGCCGGGCGTCGATCCCGTGGCCGAGGCGGCCGCGATCACCGAGGCCGAGATGGCGGATGTCGACGACATCGTGGCGATCCCGGGGGCGCAGGCCTTCCTGGAGGCGCTGCCGCGCCACCGCTGGGCGATCGTCACCTCGGCGCCCCGGCGGCTGGCGGAGCGCCGCCTCGCGGCGGCCGGAATGCCGGTCCCCGACCTTCTGGTGGCCGCCGAGGACGTGGCGCGGGGCAAGCCCGCGCCGGACTGCTTCCTCCTGGCGGCCGGGCGCCTCGGCGTCGCGGCGCCGGACTGCCTCGTGTTCGAGGACGCCCCGGCCGGCATCCGGGCGGCCGAGGCCGCGGATGCGGCCGTCGTGGTCGTCACCGCGACCCATCACGAGCCGGTGAGGACCAATCATCCCACCATCGCCGACTACACCGGGCTGCGCGTCGCGGCGGCCCCGGAGGGGATCCGGGTGACACGGACCGCCTGAGCCTCTCCATCCCGGCCGCGGATCCGCTGGCGGCCGGCCCCGCCCGGTCGTATCGCCCGCTTGCGCCGCGCGGATCGCGGTGAAGGGACACGGCCATGGTGACGATCAGTCGACGCCGCGCGCTCGGGGCGGTCGCCGCCGGCGCCACCGCGGGCCTCGGCCCCGCCGCGGCCGCCGAGGCGCAGCCGGCCCCGCTGTTCCCGCTGCCGCAGGCCATCATCCCGATCCTGGGCGAGGCGCAGGTCTTCCCGGTCCGCCGGATCTACTGCATCGGCCGGAACTACGCGGCCCACGCCCGCGAGATGGGCTCCGACCCGTCGCGCGAGCCGCCCTTCTTCTTCCAGAAGCCGGCGGATGCCGTGCAGGTCGTCGCGGGCGGCGTCGCCGACCATCCCTACCCGTCGCTCACCCAGAACTACCACCACGAGATCGAGCTCGTGGCCGTGCTGAAGTCGGGCGGGCGCGACATCCCGGCCGCGCAGGCGCTCGACCACGTCTACGGCTACGCCACCGGCCTCGACATGACCCGCCGGGACCTCCAGCGCGGCATGGGCAACCAGAAGAAGCCCTGGGAGATCGGCAAGAGCTTCGACCAGTCCGCGCCGATCACGCCGATCCTGCCGGTCGCCCGGGTCGGCCATCCGGCGCGCGGCCGCATCCGGCTCGCCGTGAACGGCACCGTGCGGCAGGACGCCGACCTGTCGGACATGATCTGGTCGGTCGCCGAGCAGATCGCCGAGCTGTCGCGGGCCTTCGAGCTGAAGGCAGGCGACATCGTCTTCTCGGGAACGCCCGAGAATGTCGGGCCGGTCGTCCGTGGGGACGTGCTCGCCGGCTCGATCGAGGGCCTGCCGGACCTGTCGATCCGCATCGTGTGATCGCGCGTCGCGCGATCCCCCGCGGAGATCCGGTTGCGGCGGGGCGTTGACTTTCCCTGCCGGCGTCGCGGCTTTATCCGGTACGGATCCGCGGGGGCAGGAGCAGCGCGCGTATGACCAAGCCCGACGGCGTGCCGCCGCACCTCTTCGAGACCGCCGAGGGCCGCCGTCTCGTGGAGGCCCGCTCCGATCCGGCGTGGCGCCGCTGGGGGCCCTACCTCAGCGACCGGCAATGGGGCACGGTGCGGGAGGATTACAGCCCGAAGGGCGACGCCTGGGACTACCTGCCCCACGACCACGCCCGGTCCCGCGCCTATCGCTGGGGCGAGGACGGGATCGGCGGCTTCGGCGACCGCCACCTGAACTGGTGCCTGTCCCTGGCGCTGTGGAACGGGCGCGACCCGATCCTGAAGGAGCGGCTGTTCGGCCTGACTAACCAGGAGGGCAACCACGGCGAGGACGTCAAGGAACTCTACTACTACCTCGACGGGATCCCGACCCACGCCTTCATGCGGATGCTCTACAAGTACCCGCAGGCCGCCTTCCCGTACGGGCGCCTGGTCGATGAGAACGCGCGGCGCGGCCTCGACGATCCGGAATTCGAGCTCCTCGACACGGGCCTGTTCGACGAGGGCCGCTACTTCGACGTCGAGATCGCCTACGCCAAGGCCGCCCCCGACGACATCCTGATGCGGGTGACCGCGACCAACCGCGGCCCGGACCCGGCCGCCCTGACGCTGCTGCCGCAGCTCTGGGCCCGCAACACGTGGTCGTGGAAGCAGGGCACGCCGAAGCCGGAGCTGATGGCCGGGTCGGAGGGCTCGGTCTGGGCGCGCCACCCCGAGTTGCCGACCTTCCGGTTCTTCGCCGAGGGCGCGGGCGACCTGCTGTTCACCGAGAACGAGACCAACACGCACCGGCTGTTCGGCAGCGGCCCCGCCGAGGGCTTCTACAAGGACGGGATCGACCGGTGCGTCGTGGGCGGCGACCGGGCCGCCGTCAACGCCCTGTCCGGCACCAAGTGCGCCGCCCGCTACGACCTGCATCTCGGCCCCGGCGAGACTCGGACCGTGCGCCTGCGCCTGCGCGCCGAGACCGCGCCGGGCGCGCCCTTCGCGGATTTCGACGCCGTCTTCGCCGCCCGCGAGGGCGAGGCCGACGACTTCTACGGGGCGCTCCAGGCGCCGATCGCCGATCCCGAGATGCGGCTCGTGCAGCGGCAGGCGCTCGCCGGCATGCTCTGGTCGAAGCAGCTCTACCATTACGACGTGCGCGAGTGGCTCGCCGGCGACCCAGCGCAGCCCGCGCCGGCGCCGGAGCGGCGACACGGCCGCAACAGCGACTGGTCGCACCTGCGCGCCAACGACATCATCTCGATGCCGGATGCCTGGGAGTATCCCTGGTTCGCGTCCTGGGACCTCGCCCTGCAGGCGATCGTGTTCGGGCTCATCGACCCGGACTTCGCCAAGAACCAGCTCCTGCTGCTGGTCGACGAGGCCTACACCCACCCGAACGCCGCGCTGCCGGCCTACGAGTGGGGCTTCGGGGACGCCAACCCGCCGGTCCACGCGCTGGCCGCCTGGCGGGTGTTCGAGCTGGACCGGGCGCTCACCGGCCAGCCGGACCACGCCTTCCTCAAGCGGATCTTCAACAAGCTCACCCTTAACTTCACGTGGTGGGTGAACCGGAAGGATTCCGACGACCGCAACCTGTTCCAGGGCGGCTTCCTCGGCCTCGACAATATCGGGATCTTCGACCGGTCGAAGCCGGTAGGCGACGGCGCCACGCTGACCCAGTCCGACGCGACGGCCTGGATGGCGACCTACGCGCTGAACCTGATGCGGATCGCCATCGAGCTGGCGCTCGACGACCCGACCTTCGAGGACATGGCGGAGAAGTTCTTCGAGCACTTCCTCCTCATCGCCGGAGCCACGGGAGCGGGCGTGTGGGACGAGCCGGACGGCTTCTTCTACGACGTCATCGAGACGCGCGACGGGCAGCGCCTCCCGATCCGCGCCCGGACCATGGTCGGCCTGATCCCGATCTTCGCGGTGGCGGTGATCAACGAGTGCGACCTCGCGCGGCTGCCGTCCCTGCGCAGCCGAATGGTGTTCTTCCTCAAGAACCGCCCGGACCTCGCGACCCTGGTCTCGCGCTGGAACGAGCCCGGCGAGGGCCAGACGGCGCTGCTGTCGCTGCTGCGCGGGCACCGGCTGAAGGCGCTGCTCCACCGCGCCCTCGACCCGAACGAGTTCCTCTCGGATTACGGGCTGCGCGCCGTGTCCCGCGTCTACGCGGACGAGCCGTTCTGCTTCGCCTGGGACGGGCGGGACCTGGGGCTCGCCTACGAGCCGGCCGAGTCGCGCTCGCGGCTGTTCGGCGGCAACTCGAACTGGCGGGGACCGGTGTGGATGCCGGTCAACTACTTGCTCATCGCCGGGCTGAACCGCTTCCACGACTATTACGGCCCGGATTTCAGAGTCGAAGCGCCGACCGGGTCGGGCCGGACCTACGCGCTCCGGGAGATCGCCGCCCACCTGTCACGGCGGCTGATCAGCCTCTCGACCCGCCGCCCGGACGGGCGCAGGCCGGTCTACGGCGACAGCCGGATCGAGCAGGAGGATCCGCATTTCCGCGACCACGTCCTGTTCTACGAGTACTACCACGGGGACAGCGGCCGCGGGGTCGGCGCGTCGCACCAGACCGGATGGTCCGGGCTCGTGGCCCTGCTGATCCAGGAAGTGGCGACCGCCGCCGCCGAGGCGCAGAACCCGGGCTGGCCGTGAGGACCGGTCGCCGGGCTCGCGCGCCGGCGACCGACGCCCAT
Source organism: Methylobacterium sp. 1030 (assembly GCF_040544715.1). Taxonomy (NCBI): domain Bacteria; kingdom Pseudomonadati; phylum Pseudomonadota; class Alphaproteobacteria; order Hyphomicrobiales; family Methylobacteriaceae; genus Methylobacterium; species Methylobacterium sp. 1030. Next base: position 154,946 of record NZ_JBEPKM010000012.1, read on the forward strand.
TTACTCCGCGGCCTGCTGCATCCGCAGGCGCTGGCCTTCGCCGATCTGGCGGGAGATCGTCGAGCGGCGGGCGCTGTAGACCGCCGAGACCAGCGGGTAATCGACGGGCAGGCCCCACTTGGCCTTGTAGGCCTCGGGCGTGAGGCCGCGCATCGTCAGGTGACGCCGCAGGGCCTTGTAGGGCTTGCCGTCCTCGAAGCTGATGAGCGTGTCCGGCCGGATCGAGGCCCGGATCTGCGCCTCGGTCGGCCGCCGGACCTGCGGCTCCGCGGGCTGGTCCAGGGCGGTGATCGAGCGGTGTACCTCGGAGAGCAGGTCCGGCAGCGTTCCCGCCGGGACACTGTTGCGCGTGACGTAGGCGCTCAGGATCTTTGCGGCGAGTTCGACGCTCGGCGATGTCATCTGCATGGTCGTCACCTCGATTCTACGTGTTTCGGATGTGGCTCTCGTCGGTTTCCGTCGGGCTCTTCGCCGCCGACGGCCGGTGCATGTCCCTGAGACGTTCTCGGCCTCGGCCGGAGGCGGCGGATGGCCTCATTATGGGCCAGTCCGCCGCCGCTACAACCGAGCCGCGCATTTATCGCGCCGATATTTCTACTTAGGATTGAGATTTAGGGTCAACGACGAATCAACGGGCGCGTCGTTGTTCCGGCTCAAGTGCGGTATTGAGGACTCACCTGCCCAACCGGGCGCGTTGGAGAACGCGAAGACATGGAGGCCCTGGTCGTCGGAGCCGGCGTCGTCGGACTCGCCATCGGGCGGGCACTCGCGCTGCGCGGGCATGCCGTCATCGTGGCGGAAGCCGAGGACGCCTTCGGAACGGGGGTCTCGTCCCGCAGCTCGGAAGTGATCCACGCCGGCATGTACTACCCGGGCGGATCCGAGCGCGCGCACCACTGCGTCGAGGGCGCCCGCCAATTATACAACTTTTGCGCGAGTCATGGCGTCCCGCATCGCGCGTGCGGCAAGCTGATCGTCGCGTCCGACGACGCGGAGGCCGAGAAGATCGCGGCGATCCGACGCCAGGGTGAGGCCAACGGCGTCCCGGGCCTCGAACTCCTCGACGGACGCGCCGCCCGGCAGCTGGAGCCGAATCTCGCCTGCACGGTGGCGCTGCACTCGCCACGCACCGGCGTCGTCGACAGCCACGCGCTGATGCTCGCCCTGCTCGGGGCGATCGAGGATCACGGCGGCGCGCTCGCCCTGCGCACCCCGGTCGAGGGCTTGGCACGGCGGGACGGGCAGTGGCGGGCCGCGTTCGGCGGCGCCGAGCCCGGCACGATGGCCTTCGACGCGGTGGTCAACGCCGCGAGCTTCGGTGCCCCGGCCCTGGCCGCCGGCACGGAGGGCTACCCGGCCGAGCGCGTCCCGACGCTGCGCCTCGCCCGCGGCAACTACTTCGGCTGCACCGGCAAGCCGGCCTTCTCGCGGCTGATCTACCCGGCGCCGCGGATCGACGGCGGCCTCGGAATCCATCTCACCCTCGACCTCGCCGGCCGCACCCGCTTCGGGCCCGACGTGGAGTGGGTCGACGGGTTCGACTACCGGGTCGATCCCGCGCGCGCCGAGGCCTTCTACGGCGCGATCCGGCGCTACTGGCCCGGCCTGCCCGACGGGGCGCTGTACCCGGACTACGCGGGCCTGCGGCCGAAGCTGACCGGGCCCGGCGAGGCGGCGGCCGACTTCCGGATCGACGGGCCGGCCGAGCACGGCCTGCCGGGGATCGTCCACCTGTTCGGGATCGAGAGCCCCGGCCTGACCTCCAGCCTGTCGCTCGCCGAGGCCGTGGCCGACCGGCTGGACGCCTGAGGCCTCAGAACAGCAGGTGCAGCGCCAGGGGCGCGAGGATCGCCGTCAGGAAGGCGTTGAGCCCCATGGCGATGCCCGCGAAGGTGCCGGCGACCTCGCTGACCTGGAAGGCGCGGGCCGTCCCGATGCCGTGGGCCGCGAGCCCGGCCGCGAAGCCGCGGGCGCGCATGTCGCGGATCCGCAGGAGGTTCATCATCGGCGTCACGAGGATCGCCCCGATGATGCCGGTGAGGATCACCAGGATCGCCGTGAGCGTCGGGTCGCCGCCGAGCGCCTCCGCGATGCCCATCGCGACGCCCGAGGTCACGGATTTCGGGGCCAGCGAGACGAGGATCGGCTGCGGGATGTCGAGGAGGCGCGCGAGGCCGATCACCACGGCGAGGGTGGTGGCCGAGCCGGCGGCGAGGGCCGCCAGCATCGGCGCGAGGGCGCGCAGGACGGTCGCCCGCCGCTCGTAGAGCGGCATCGCCAGCACCACGGTGGCGGGCCCGAGCAGGAAGTGGACGAACTGCGCGCCCTCGAAATAGGCCCCGTAGGGCGTGCCAGTGACGGCCAGGACCGCCCCCACCAGGACGACGGTGATGAGGACGGGGTTGGCGATCGGGTGCCGGCCGGTCACGGCGGCGATCCGGTCCGCCAGGACGTAGGCGGTCAGCGTCACCGTCAGCCACAGGAGCGGCGTCTTGGCGAGGTAGACCCAGAGCGAGAAGTCGCCGGCCACCCGTCAGGGCTCCCCGTCGGTCCCGCGCCGCTCGACCAGCGCGGCGACGGCGCGGAACACCAGGACGGTGACCAGCAGCGACAGGGCGGTCGAGACGACCAGCACGAGGGCCAGTTTGGCGCCTTGCGCCCGCAGCAGGTCGAGGCGGCCGACGACGCCGACGCCCGCGGGGACGAACAGGAGCGACAGGTTCATCAGCAGCCCGCGCGCGGTCGTCTCGAGCGTCCCGTCGGTCAGCGGCTTCGGCAGCACGCGCGGTAGGCCGAGGCGGGCATTGTCGCGCAGCAGCAGGAACGCGAACATCAGGCCCATGCCGATCACCGGCCCCGGGATCGGGACGCCCGCGCCGCGCGCGAGGGCTTCGCCCAGCAACTGCGCGAGCAGGATCAGGGCCAGGCTGGCGATCATCGCGGGCGGCCGGGACTACGCGGCCGCGACGCCCTGCTGTCCGCTGCGGCGGGCCGCCGCGATGGCGGCCTCGTCGAAGCCGAGCAGGCGGCCGAGGCGCTCGACCAGCGCCTCCTCGAACTCGTCGACGTTGCCGTCCGCCGCCGCCACCGACCACGCCATGGTCAGCAGCTCTTCGCGCTCGGACCGGTCGGCCTCGTGCGGGATCATCTCCACGAGGCTCGCCACGTCGCGCACCTCCGAATCCATGGCGGCGGCGCGCTCGATCAGCGCCCGCGCCGCATCCGGACCGTCGGCGTAGTGGCCCTGCACGAGGCGCGAGAGGCGCTCGCTCTCGGCCGGCGCCAGGATGCCGTCGACGCGGGCGACGTGGACGAGGAGCGCGGTGGCCGCGAGATGCGTCTCGTCCACGGTCTCTTGCGTGCCGACGCCGAGAGCCTCGGCCGCGTAGGCGCGCAGGCGTGCGATCAGGGACATGGCGGCTCCGGGGGATCGTGCACCGCAACAGTTCGGGCCCCGGCGGCGCGCCGTCAAGCACGCCGCCGCACGTCGCGCCGGACCGTGTCCCGGTTGCATCGCCGGCGCGGCGCTCACCGGCGCGCTGCGGCCTCCGCCCCCGTCACCAGCGGCGCGAGGATCGCCTCGGCCGCCCGGACGGTCGCCGGCCCGGCCTCGGCGGGCGTGCCGGCGCGGAAGGGCGGCGCCGGGGCGTACTCGGCGACGAGCTGCGCGGTGCGGGCGTAGGTATCCCCGCGCAGGCGCGCGGCGAGCGCCAGCCCGAGATCGAGCCCCGCCGAGACCCCGGCCGCGGTGACGCGGTCGCGGTCGAAGACGACGCGCTCGGCCACCGGACGGGCGCCCAGGAGCGGCAGCACCGCGTCGCGCACGCTCCAGTGGGACGTCGCGCGGTAGCCGCGCAGCAGGCCCGCCGCCCCGAGGATCAGCGACCCGGTGCAGACGCTGGCGATCCAGCCGGCCCGCGCGGCGCGGTCGCGCAGGAAGGCGAGGAGCGCAGCGTCGCCCATCTGTGCGGGGGTGCCGTCGCCTCCGGGGACGAACAGGACGTCGAGGTCCGCCGGGCAGGTCGCGAAGCCGTGGGTCGCCACCAGGACGAGGCCGGTGTCGCTCGTCACCGGCCCGGGCTCCGCGCCGACGAGGTGGAGGCTGCCGGGGGCGAGGCCGGCGAGGAAGGTCTGCGGCCCCACGAGATCGAGCGCGGTGAGGCCCGGATAGACCAGCATGGCGATCCGGACGGGCCGATCCGGCGGGATCGGCGCCGGATCGCCGGCGCCGGCGGCCAGGGCCGGACGGAGCGGCGCGGCGGGGCTGCAGCGAGCGCGGCGGCGACGAGATCGCGGCGGCTGGCGTCCGGCGCGGTCACGGGCGCGCCGGGCGGGTCACAGGGCCCAGGCCGCGTCGCGGTAGGCGCTGTCCCAGAACTGCCACTCGAGCCGGGTGGCCTGCGTGAACGCCCGGTGCATCCGCGCGCGCTCGGCCTCCGACGCGTCCCGCGCCGCGCAGTCGGTGGCGGCGATCATGGCCGCGACCGCTGCGGCGAAATCGTCGCCCGCGTAGGTGTCGATCCAGGCGCGATACGGGTTGTCGGGCTGCGCGCGGGCGAAGATGTCGTCGCCGACCGCCTTGTAGATCCAGAAGCAGGGCAGCAGGGCCGCGCAGAGGACCGCGTAGGGCTCGGCGTAGGCGGTGGCCGTGAGGTAGCTGACGTAGTGGTCGCAGGCCGGCGTCAGGGGCGTGGCCGCGAAGGTGTCCGGCCCGATGCCGTAGTCGCGGAAGAAGCCGCCGTGGAGGGCGCGCTCGACCACGATCGCCTCCTGCGCGGCGCGGGAGAACTGCACGATCGTGTCCGGATCCGGCGCCTTCGCGGCGGCGAGGCTCAGCGCCCGGCCGAAGCCGATCAGGTAGTGCGCGTCCTGCACGATGTAGTGCCGGAACCGGTCCTGCGGCAGCGTGCCGGCGGCGAGCTCGGCGTTGAACGGCATCGACCGGATGGTCTCGTAGGCGGCGGCGTTGCGCGCCCAGGCCTCCCAGGAGAAGGCGTCGTCAGGTCCGGGGGATGCCACGGCTTAGCCCTGCCGCTGCGCGTGGGTGACGGCGACGTGGATCAGCTCGGCGAGGGTGCGCACGCCGAGCTTCTGGCGCATCTGCGAGCAGGCGTTCGTCACGGTCTTGTAGCTCACCGACAGGTCGGCCGCGATGGCTCCGTAGGAGCGGCCCTGCGCGAGGCGCGCCAGGATCTGCTGCTCGCGGGGGGTCAGCTGCGATTCCGGCGCGCGGCGGGCGTCGGCGCGCAGCATCGCCACCTCGGTGGCGAGGCGCCGGTCGAGGTAGACCTCGCCGACGCGGACCTTGGCGAAGGCCTCGAACAGCTCGGCCGAGGCGTGGTCCTTGAGGACGTAGCCCAGGGCCCCCGCCTCGAGGGCGCGGGCGACGATCACCGGGTCGTTGTGCATGCTGAAGACCAGGATGCGCGTCTCGGGCGCGACCGCCCGGATCCGCCGGATCAGGCCGAGCCCGGCCATGCCGCTGCCCTGGAAGGTCAGGTCGCAGATCACGACCGGCGGGCGGAGCCGGTGGAAGATCCGGTAGCCGCCGACGACTGTCGTCGCCTCCGCGATGGTCTCGACGCCGGAATCCTCCAGCACGCGTCGACAGCCCTGCAGGACGATGGGGTGATCATCGATGACGAGAACCGGCAGGCGCGTGGCGGCGGCGTCGATCTGGGATGCGATGGCGTTCATGCGCTCGGCGCGGTGTTGTTCTCGTCGCCCCGGTCGGGCGGAACGGGGATCGTGATCCGGACGATCGCCCCGGGGCCGGCATTGTCAAGGGCGAAGGTGCCGTCGAGGGCCTCCACGCGCTCGCGCATCCCCGACAGACCGAGCCCGGTACCGTGTTCCGGCGGGATTCCGGTGCCGTTGTCGCGGATGGTGAGGTCGATCCGGCCGCCGGTCTCGGCTGCCTCGGCCTCCACCCGGGTCGCGGCGCCGTGCCGCACGGCGTTGGTGGCGCTCTCCTGAACGCAGCGGAACACCGTGAGGTCGACGAGGTCGCCGTAGCCCCGGGCCAGCCCGTCGAAGCGGCCCGCGAAGGTGATGCCGGGATGGCGCTGCTCGAAGCCGCGCAGGAGTAGGTCGAGGCAGGTCGCCAGGGGCGCCTGCCCGAGGCCGTGCGGCCGCAGGCGGTTCAGGAGTTCCCGGTTGACGGTCTGGACCTGCCCGACGATCGCGCTGATCTCGGCCGCCCGGGCGGCGAGCTTCTCGCGGCTCGGCTCGGCCGTGCCGGAGGCGATGCGGCCGATCGAGGCGGCGTTGGCCTCAAGGGCGAACAGGCACGGACCAAACTCGTCGTGCAGCTCCAGGGCCGTCCGGCGGCGCTCGTCGTCCTGCGCGGTCAGGAGCTGGCGGTTGAGGCGGCCGTTGGCGGCCCGGACCTCGCCCAGGGCCTCGGCGACCTTGTTGAACCGCTCGGCGATCACGGCCAGCTCCCGGGCGCCGGGCGGCTCCAGGCGGGCGGTGTAGTCGTGGTGCTCCAGCTGGGTCAGGCCGGCGCCGAGCCGCCGCAGCGGCGCGAGGATCCGGCCCAGCGCGATGTAGAGCGCGATCAGCATCGCGGCGTTGATCGCCAGGGTGGTCAGCGAGAGCGCCCGGGCGTAGCCCCAGATCTCGTCGATCTCGTCCATCGGCTGCGTGGTGATCTGCGCCGTGCCGAGCCGCCGCCCGTTGACGACGATCGGAAGGGCGTGGCGCTCGATCGGCGGCATGATCAGGTCGGCGAACCAGCGCGGCGCCTCCCGGTCGGCGCGCGGCGGCGGCAGCGGCCGGCCGACCTCGTCGCCGTCCGCGTCGAGCACAGCGACCCGGACGTGCCGGAGGACCTTGAAGCGCAGGTCGAGGGTCTGGAGCAGCGTGTCGGGCGCGGCCGTGTCGGACAGGCGGATCGTGTCGGCCACTAGCGACTCGACGGTCGCGAGCGACGCGCGGGTCTCGACGCGCACGGCCGACCGGGCGTTCAGGACGATGACCGCGCAGGAGATCACGGCCGCGAAGGCGTCGATCAGCAGGACCACCGCGACGAGCCGCGCGCGGGTGGACCACGCCGACCAGGGCCAGCGGCGGAGCCGGGGAGCGTCCGGCGCTTCGGCCGTCTCGGTACGCGGGGACAGGTTCGGGCGGGTATCCACGCGCTGACGCATAGCGACCGCGCCGGCGAAGTCCATGGCGCCCGCCGCGGGCGGCCGGCGGAGTGGCGACCCGGACGTGCTCAGGCCGCCCCGCCCCCAGTGCCGCGGACGGGGCGAACACCGATTCTTAAGCGGCGTGGCGTAATCTTGTGGATAGCCGCGCCAGGACTGGCTGGGCAGGCAATTCGGACCGACATCATTGCGCCGTATTGCAGCTCCTCTATCGCCACCAGAGTCGAACCAGCTTCGAATCCTCGGAGTGTGGCGGCCGGTGAAGGGGAGCCCGGTCGCGCGCGGCGTGTATCGTGTCAGAGACCCCGGCCTATGATCGATCTCAACCTCGACCCGTCCGAGACCCGGCCTGACCGGACGCCGTCGGCCAAGCCCGGGCCGTCGCTGAACCTCAAGGTCGTGCTGTTCAGCGTGGCCGGCGCGAGCGCGCTGGTCGGCTTCGGCGTCGCCGCCTCGACGGTGATGGCCGGCCTGGCGGCGCCGACCCCCGTGAAGATCATCGCGTCCCGGCAGGCCGCGGACTGGCCGGAGCTGAAGGACGGGCTGCCCGCCATCAAGGGCTCCGTCCAGGCGGCGGCCGCCCCGGCGCAGCCCGCCAAGCCGGAGACACCGGCGCTCAGGATGGTGTCGCTGCCGGAGGCGTTCGCGGCGATCACGCCCGCGCCGACGCCGCCCGCGCCCGACGCCCCGCGGCCGGCGGCCCCGCGGCCCGCGAAGGTCGCCGCCGCCCCCGTCGCGCCGACGCAGCGCATCCCGGTTCCGACGCCCGTCACGCCGGTCGCGGCCGCGCGGGAAGTCGCGCCGCTGGCGCCGGGCCGCACGGCCGCGCTTCAGACGCCCCGCGCCTCCGAGACGGTCCGGGCCCGCGAGCTCGTCGAGCCGGCCGCGCCGAAGCCGGTGGCGGAGAGCACCGAGCGCGCGGAGAAGGCCGAGCGTCCCGAGAAGAAGGAGCGGGCCGAGAAGACGGAGCGCTCCGGGAAATCGGAGAGGACGGAGCGCGCCGAGAAGATCGAGCGCCCCGAGAAGCCCGTGCCCAAGGCGGCGACCCGCCAAACGCCCGCGCCGACGCGGACCGCCGATAAGGCGAAGGGCGCCGCCACCGCGACCGTTGCCCAGGCGGAGCCCGCCGAGGCTGAGGATACCGAGGTGCTCGGCATCAAGCTCCCGTCCCTGGCGCCGGCCGGGCGGAAGCTGAAGGAGAGCGTCGACGCCCTCGGTGACGCCGTCAAGAACGTCTTCTGATCCGCCGCGGCGGCCCCGCTCACGGGGCCGGACGTCTGCCGGGGCCGGCGCTCAGGCCCGGCCCGTCTGGCGCCCGGCCTTGTCGCCCTTCGGCCCGGTGCGCTCGGCCTTGCGCTGGTGCTTGCCGGCCCGCGGGCTCGCGAATCCCTTCGGCCCGGCGGGCGGGCCCCGGCGCTCGGCCGGCGCCCCATCGCCCGCGAGCGCTTCGACCTGGATCTCCGGCGAGCCGTTGCGGGCGAAGGATTCGGCGAAGCGCGCCGCCGCGTTGCCACGCACCTCGAACTTGGTCTCGCGGTCGAAGATCCGGATGGCGCCGATCTCCTGGCGCCCGATCCCGCCCCGACGGGTCAGCATCGGCAGCAGCCGGCGCGGGTCGGCGTTGTCGCGGCGGCCGAGGTTCAGCCGGAACCAGACCGCCGGGCCCATGGCGGCGATCCGCTCCGGGTCCATCGGGTCGTAGGGCGGACGCTCGCCGCGGGGCGCGCGGCCCTCGCCCGGATCGCTGACCTCCTCGGGGGCCGGCAGGCGGGTGCGGTACACGCGGGCCAGGAGCGCGGCGAGCTCCTCGGGGCTCTTGCCGGCGAGCAGCGTCTCGGCCAGCGCGACGTCCTCCTCGGCCGGCGGCTCGGCGAAGAGCGGGTCGGAGAGCATGCGCTCGCCGTCGAGCCGGCGGATCTCGTCGGCCGAGGGCGGTCCCGACCATTCGGGGCTCACCTTGGCGATGGCGAACATCTGCTCGGCCCGGCGCCGCCGGGAATTGGGGATCAGCAGCACCGAGGTGCCCTTGCGGCCGGCGCGGCCGGTGCGGCCGCTGCGGTGCTGGAGCACCTCGGCGTCGTGCGGGAGATCCGCGTGGATGACGAGGCTGAGCGACGGCAGGTCGATGCCGCGGGCGGCCACGTCGGTGGCGACGCAGACGCGGGCGCGGCCATCGCGCAGGGCCTGGAGCGCGGCGTTGCGCTCGCCCTGCCCCAGCTCGCCCGAGAGCGCCACCACCGAGAAGCCCCGCTCGGTCAGGCTGGCCTGGAGGTGCCGGACGGCGTTGCGGGTGTTGCAGAAGACGATCGCGGTCTTGGCGTCCGCCTCGCGCAGAAGGTTGAGCACCACGTGCTCGGTCTCCCGCGGCATGATCCGCACCGCGCGGTAGGCGATGTCGGCGTGGCCCTTGGTCTCGCCCTTGATCGCGAGCCGGAGGGCCCCGCGCTGGTAGCGCTCGGCCAGCGTCTCGATCGCCTTCGGCAGGGTCGCGGAGAACAGGTAGGTGGCCCGCTCCGCGGGCGTGGCCGAGAGGATGAACTCGATGTCCTCGCGGAAGCCGAGATCGAGCATCTCGTCCGCCTCGTCGAGGACCACGGCGCGCAGCGCCGTCGGGTCGAGATTGCGGCGCTCGAGGTGGTCGCGCAGGCGGCCCGGCGTCCCGACCACGATGTGGGTGCCGTCCGCGAGCATCCGGCTCTCCCGGCGCGGATCCATGCCGCCGACGCAGGCCGCAACCCGGCCACCGGCCGGGCCGTAGAGCCAGGACAGCTCCCGCTGGACCTGCAGGGCGAGTTCCCGGGTCGGGGCGATCACCAGGGCGAGGGGCGCCGCCGGGGGCGGCAGATGCTCGGCCTCCCCGATCAGCATGCTGGCCATGGCGAGGCCGTAGGCCACGGTCTTGCCGGACCCGGTCTGGGCCGAGACGAGGAGGTCGCGGGAGCCGGCGGCGGCTTCCAGCACGGCGGCCTGGACCGGCGTCGGGTCGGCGTAGCCGCGGTCGCTCAGGGCCCGCGCGAGGGGGGCGGGCAGGGTCGGGAAAGGCAAGCTTCGGGAACTCTCAACGGCCGTGCCGCGCCCGGCAGCGCGCCATCGCGCGGCGGGGGAATCAGGCGCCGGACTTTATTCGGGTGCCTGGAAGGTAACGCCAACCGGGCCGACTGACCACTCCCGTCGCAGCATGGGGCGGTTGCGCGCACTCGATCCTGGATCCGGCACGCCTCATCGGCGCGCGAATGGACTCGCGGCCGATCGGCCGTCGACGCCGACACTGGTCCGACGACCTGCTAAGGCTCCCGTGAATCGCGCACGTCGAGGCCCGACGCGAACCGAGCGGAGTACACGTTCATCATGATGGCAGCCCTGCGGGTGGCGGTAGCCTGGGCGACGGTTCTCGCCTTCACGTGGTTCGGCAAGGACTGGCTCGGAGACCTGTCGCAGCCCCTGTTCGCGGGGGGCCTGTTCGCGTGGCTGCTCGCCGTGATCGTCTGGGCCGCCTTCGGCGTGGTGCACGAGGCCGAAGAACTGGCACACCGCCTCGGCGAGCCCCTCGGGACGCTGGTCCTGACGCTGGCGATCGTCATCATCGAGGTGGCGCTGATCTCCGCCGTGATGCTGTCGGCCAAGGACGCGCCGACCCTCGGTCGCGACACGATGTTCGCGGTGCTGATGATCGTGCTGAACGGCGTCGTCGGGCTGGGCCTCCTGGTCGGCGGCCTGCGCCACCACCAGCAGCGGTACAACCTCCAGGGTGCCTCGGCCTTCATGGCGGTGATCATCCCGCTCACCACGATCGCGCTGATCATCCCGAACTTCACCAGTTCCACCAGCGACGGGACCCTGACGACGCTTCAGGCGGTCACGTTCTCGGTGTTCACCCTCGCCCTCTACGGCGTGTTCCTGCTCATCCAGACCGGGCGCCACAGCGAGTTCTTCATCGACGCGGAGATCCCCGAGGCGACGGAGCCGCCGCACGGCGCGGATCCGGTCTCGGGCGGCAGCGTCGCCAAGCATGTCGGCCTGCTGCTCGCCAACGTCCTGCCGATCGTGATCCTGGCCAAGAGCCTCGCGGTGATCCTCGACCACGGCATCGCGGCGCTCGGTGCGCCGACGGCGCTGGGCGGCGTGCTGATCGCCGCCATCGTGTTCACGCCGGAGGGGATCTCGGCGCTCAAGGCGGTGGCCCGCAACGAGCTCCAGCGGGCGATCAACCTGTGCCTGGGGGCGGCCACCTCCACGGTCGGCCTCACCGTGCCGGCGATCCTGACCATCGGGCTGCTCACCGGCCAGACCGTGGTGCTCGGCCTCAAGCCGACCGAGATGACCCTGCTGGCCGTGACGCTGATCCTCAGCGCCCAGACCTTCTCGGGCTCGCGCACCACCGTGCTGGAGGGCGCGGTGCACCTCGTCCTGTTCTTCGTCTACCTCGTGCTGATCTTCAGCCCCTGATTCGGCTTCCGGCTGAACGCTTCGGTCGGCGCAACCCGCTCCGTCATCGCGAGCGCAGCGAAGCGACCCGGGGCGGCGCGACGTTGGAGAATGTGGCGCACTCTGGATTGCTTCGCTTCGCTCGCAACGACGACAGAGCCGAGATCCTCGACCGGAAAGCGCCAGGCCTCGTTCAGGCGCCGAAGCGCTCGGTGCGGATCAGGCCCGGCGCGACGCCCTGCGCCAGGATCAGGTCCGAGGCCGCGGCCACGAACCGGTTCGAGCCGCAGAGGAACACCTTCCCGGGCGCCCCGATCCGCGCCAGCGCGTCGGCGACGAGGTGCGCGTCGATCCGCTTGCCGCCGGGCTCGCGCGTGGTGGCGAGATGCAGGGAGAAGTTGGGATCCGTCTCGGCGAGCCGCTCCAGCTCGGCGACCGCGATCGCCTCCGCGCGGGTGCGGGCCGAGTAGATCAGCGCCGCCGGGATCGCCCGCCAGTGCTGCGCCCGCCGCCGCAGCATCGCCAGGAGCGGCACCACGCCGGACCCGCCGCCGCCCAGGAGCAGCGGCCCGCCGTCGGACCCGTCCCAGGAGAACGAGCCGCCGATCGGCCCGCGCAGCTCGACCCGGTCGCCGACCTCGGCGCAGTGCGAGAACCAGCCCGAGACCTCGCCGTCCGGCAGGGCCTCGATCATCAGCTCCAGGGTGCCGCTGCCGTCCTGCGCCGAGGCGATGGAATAGCTCCGCTGCGCTTGGTAGCCGTCCTCGGCGGTGAGCCGGACATCGACGTGCTGCCCGGCCCGGTAGGACTCGGCGAGGCCGCAGCGCAGCCGGACGCTCTTCACGTGCGGCGTGACCGGCGCGATCGCGGTGATCTCCGCCTCGTGCCAGCGGAAGACGATGGGCTCGAACGCCGGGTCAGTCACTGTGTCCGTCACCGCGTCAGTCACCACCTCAGGAACCGCCTCAGTCACCGATGTAGCGCTGCTCACGCCAGGGATCCCCGTACATGTGGTAGCCGCGCAATTCCCAGAAACCGGCCGTGTCGGTCTGAGTGAACCGCAGGCCCTTCACCCACTTGGCGCTCTTCCAGAAATAGAGGTGCGGCACGAACAGCCGCGCCGGGCCGCCGTGATCCGGATGGATCGGCTGACCCTCGTAGCGCGTCGCCACCAGGGCGCGACCGCCCACGAGGTCGGCCACCGGGACATTCGTGGTGTAGTCGTCGTGGGATTCCGCCAGGAGGTAGCCGGTCGGTGCCGTGATCCCGGCATCGGCCAGGATGTCGTCGAAGCTGACGCCCTCCCAGGTCGTGTCGAACTTCGACCACTTGGTGACGCAGTGGATGTCGCCGCGCCAGGTGGTGCGGGGCAGCGCCTCGAACTCCGCCCAGCTCCACGCCTTGATCGGCCGGGATCCCTCGCGCAGCGTGAACCGCCACGTCGCCATGTCGACGGTCGGGTTGGGGCCGATCTGGAGGATCGGGAAATCGTCGGTGAGATATTGACCCGGCGGCAGGCGCGCGCCGGTCTCGGGCGGCTGCCTGCGTCCGACGAAGCCCCGTGTCACCATGACGGTCGCCGCTCCTCTCGCTCGCCCTCCGGCTCGCCCCCGGGTTTGGTGCGGCGGAGCACCTCACGTCAAGCCGGCACGTGCGGCCGAACAAACGCCCCAAAGCTCGGGTGTGCTAGCAGCTCTGTGCCGATCGATCGGCACGAATCGCCTGCTTTCAGGGGGATGTCATGAAGTACCTTCTCGCGACGAGCCTTGTCGTCGGGAGCCTCGCCACGCTCGCGCCGGCCGCCCAGGCCCGCGACGGCATCGGCGCCGGCGGCGCCGCGGCCCTCGGCGTGCTCGGCGGCCTGGCCGTCGGCGGCGCCATCGCGTCGGCCAACAACGGCTACTACCCGGGCCGCCCGGTCTACCGCGCCCCGCCGCCGGTCTACGTCGAGGAGGATTACGGCCCGGTCTGCCACTTCGAGCGCCGCCGGACCTACGATGCCTACGGCGACGTCTACATCCGCCGCGTCCGCGTCTGCGAGTAGGCGGCTTCCGGAGTGGCCTCTGCGGCGGGCGCCGGTTTCAGGCGCTCGGCGCAGGCGATCCCGGCCAGCACCAGGGCCAGGGCGACCCCTTCCGTCGCGCCGAACGGCTCGCCGACCAGCAGGACGGCGAGGATCGCGCCGAAGATCGGCACGAGGTTGACGAACAGGCCGGCGCGGTTCGGGCCGATGATCTCGACGCCGCGCATGAAGAAGAGCTGCGCCAGCAGCGACGGCCCGAGGCCCACGAAGGCGACCATCAGCCAGCCCTCGCGGTTGGGCCAGACGGCATGGCCCGTCGCCCACTCGACGGCGAGCGGCGGCAGCGAGGTGACGAAGGCCGCGACCGCCATCGCGGCGAAGAACACCAGGGCCGGCACCTTCGGGCGCGTCGGCAGGAAGATCGTGTAGCCCGCGTAGAGCAGGCAGGCGCCGAAGACGAGCACGTCGCCGCGGTTGAAGGCGAGGTTCGTGAGCACGGACAGGTCGCCGTGCGTGGCGGCGAGGCCGGCGCCGACCAGGGTCAGCGCCACGCCCAGGACCTGCCCCGGCGTGACCGGCACCCGGTAGGCGAGCCGGTTCAGGACGATCACCAGCACGGGGATCGCCCCCTGGAACAGGGCGAGGTTGATCGCGCCGGTATGCACGCCGGCCGCGTAGAACAGGCAGTTGAAGGCCGTGTAGCCGAGGCCGCCCATCAGCAGGATGCGCAGCCAGTGCGGCCGCAGGAGCGGCCACGCGGCGGCGAGCCGGCGCGCGGCGAAGGGCATGAGCACCAGGCAGGCGACCGCCCATCGGAGCGTCGTGATGACCTGGGGCGACACGTGACCGGGCGCCCAGCGGCTGGTGACGGCGTTGCCAGCCCAGAGCAGCGCCGTGACGGTCAAGAGCAGGTAGGCGGGCGCCGCCGGGGAAGCCCGGCGCGCGCGCCCGGTCGTCAACGGCGGCGGAACTGACCGCCGCGCACCGGCGGGCGGGGTCCGGACGAGCGCTCGTCCTTGTGGCGGAACACGAGGCGGCCCTTCTCGAGGTCGTAGGGCGACATTTCGACCGTCACCCGGTCGCCCGCCAGCGTCTTGATGCGGTTCTTCTTCATCTTGCCGGCCGTGTAGGCCACGATCTCGTGGCCCTGGTCGAGCTGCACGCGGTAGCGCGCATCCGGCAGGATCTCGATCACGAGACCATCGAACTGCATCAATTCTTCTTTCGCCATGCACCTTCTCCAGTCGGACCGTCCGGCAGCAGGCGTTCCGGCAATGCGTGTTCGGCTGTCATCGAGCTCGGGAAACGCCGCAGGGCGCGGATCCGATCCGGGGGACCGCCCGCGCCAGCTCAGCAGCACCGCTCGCATGTAGTCCCCGCGGGAACCGGCCGCAAGTCACGGACACCGAACACGTTCCGTCATCGACACGATTTGCCGGCTCTCAGGGCTCGGCGTCGTTGCCGGCGTAGTCGAGGCGCCCGTCCGGCGTCCGGCGCCAGATCCGCAGGGCGATCGGTGCTGCGGCGCGGTCGCCCCGCGCGTCGAAGGCCACCGATCCGAGCAGCGTCCGGGACGGCCCCGTCCGCACGGCCTCGGCCACCTTGTGGCCGTCCGCGATGCGGCCGGTCCTCGGGTCGGCGGCGCGGGCGCGCTCGGTCGCCTGCGCCAGGAGTTCCACGGCCGCGTAGGCGTTGGCCGCGACGCTCTCCGCCTCGGGCGAGCGCGGCGCCGGGCGGGCGCCGCGGATCTCGGGCAGGCGCGGCGGATCGGGAACCAGGGTCATGACCGTCCCCTCCCCGTCCCCGTCGGCCGCGGCGGCGAAGGCGGGGTCGAGGATGCCGTCGCTCGCCACCAGCGTCGCGCCGAGGCCGGCCTCGCGCATGGCGCGGAGCAGGGTCACGGCCTCGGGCGCGAGGCCGCCGAAATACACCGCGTCGAGGCGCGCCGCCTTCAGCCGCCCGACGAGGTCCGCGAGGTCGCGGGTGCCCCGGGGGAAGCCGTCGAACAGCACCTCCGGCATGCCGGCCTCCTTCAGCCGCGCCGCCACCGCGTCGGCGAGGCCGCGGCCGAAGGTCGAGCGGTCGCTGAGGATCCCGACCCGGCGTCCCGCGAAGGCCTTCGCCAGGTAGGCCCCGGCCGCCCGACCCTGCTGGGCGTCGCTCGGTCCGAGGCGGAACAGGTTCCACAGACCCCGGCCGGTCAGCGGCCCGTAGGATGCCGCGGGCGCGACCATGACCGCGCCCGCCTCCTCGTAGACGGGCGCCGCGGCCGCGACCGCCCCGGATTCGAGCGGCCCGACGACGAGGCGCACGCCGTCGGCGGCGAATTTCCTCGCGACGGCGACGGCCTGCCGCGCGTCGCCGCCGTCGTCGGCCGGGACGAGGACCCAGCGCGGGCGGCCGCCCGCGGCGCGGTTGAGATCGGCCACCGCCTGCTCGGCGCCCTGCCGGAGCCCCTGGCCGAAGGCGGAATCCGGACCGGTCAGCGGCGCCGACAGGCCGATCCGCACCGGTGCCTGCGCGACGGCCGGGGCGGCCGCGAGGAGAAGGGCGAGGAACGGGAGGAGGCGACGGATCATGGCGGCACTCTAGGACCGTCGGCGCCCCGACCGGAAGGGCACCGGACAGGGATCGCCCGGCCTATCGTCGGGCGCAGCGTCGCGCAGATCGTTGAGCGGATCGGGACGCTGATGCGCGCGGAAGCGCTGGCGGGCGGGCGCGATGTGCGGAATAAGGGCGTCGGCCCGGCCCGTCGCCGGGCGTGCCGGCGCCCTCCCACGCGTCGCCGGCCGAGACCCTCTGGGACGATTGACGATCATGACCTCGCTGTTCGCCGGCATCCAGGACGCGCCGCTCGACCCGATCATGCGCCTGTTCGAGGCCTTCAACGCCGACCCGAGCCCCAAGAAGCTCAACCTCGTGGTCGGCGTGTACACGGACGCGGACGGCAAGGTGCCGCGCCTGCGCGCCGTGCAGACCGCCGAGAAGCGCTGGATCGAGAAGGGCCTGCCGAAGACCTACCGGCCGATCGAGGGCACCAAGCCGTTCCGCGACGCGGTCCAGGAGCTCCTGTTCGGCAAGGGCGCGCCGATCCTGTCCCAGAACCGGGCCGCGACGCTCCAGAGCATCGGCGGCACCGGCGCGCTGAAGACCGGCGCCGACCTGCTGGCCAAGCTCTACCCGAACGCCACCGTGGCGGTGAGCAACCCGAGCTGGGAGAATCACAAGGCGCTGTTCGGCCAGGCCGGCTTCACCGTGGTCGACTATCCCTACTTCTCGGCCGCGACCGGCGGCGCCGACTACCCGGCCATGAAGGCCTATCTCCAGGATCTGCCGAAGGGCTCGATCGTGGTGCTGCACGCCTGCTGCCACAACCCGACCGGCGCCGATCTCGGCCTCGACGAGTGGCGGGACCTCGTGCCCCTGATGGCCGAGCGCGGCCTGATCCCGTTCCTCGACATCGCCTACCAGGGCTTCGGCAACGGCCTCGACGCCGACGCCGAGCCGGTGCGCCTGTTCGCCGAGTCCGGCCAGGAATTCCTGGTCGCGTCCTCGTTCTCGAAGTCGTTCTCGCTCTACGGCGAGCGCGTCGGCGCGCTCACCATCGTGGCCGAGAACCCGGCCGCGAAGGCCAAGGTCGAGGCCTTCGCCAAGCGGCTGGTGCGGGCGAGCTACTCGAACCCGCACACCCACGGCGCGGCGATCGTCGAGATCGTGCTCACCGACCCGGAGCTGCGCGCCGACTGGGAGCGGGAACTCGGCGAGATGCGCGACCGGATCCGCGCCATGCGCGAGCGGATGGCCGACAGCCTGCAGCAGCGCCACCCGGAGCGCGGCTTCGACGCCATCAAGGCGCAGAAGGGCATGTTCTCCTACACGGGCCTGAGCCCCGCCGAGGCCACCCGCCTGCGCGAGGACCACGAGGTCTACGCCCTGGAGACGGGCCGGATCTGCGTCGCCGCCGTCAACACCCACAACATCGACCACGTCATCGACGCGATCGACGCGGTGGTGAAGGGCTGAACCGGGTGTCGGCCCCCAAGCGCGTCTGCCGATTCAACGTCTGGATCAATCCGGTCTTCGACGCGCGCCTGGGGGCCGAGCCCGACATCGACCTGCAGGTCGGCGACCTGCAGGGACCGGAGGACGCGCTCGCGGCGCTGCTGGCGCGGGCCCACGTCCTCCACGTATCGCCGGCGCGGGACGAGCTGCCGCGCCGCTGGCACGTGACCGACGCGCTGCTCGCCGAATGCCCGAATCTGCTCGCGGTCTCGTCGGCCGGGGCGGGCTTCGACACGGTGGACGCCGCCGCCTGCACCCGGGCCGGCGTCGCGGTGGTGAACCAAGTGGGCGGCAATGCCCGCTCGGTGGCGGAACTGGCGATCGGCCTGATGCTCGCCGTCTCGCGCAAGATCTGCGTCTCCGACCGCCTGCTCCGGACCGCGCGCGGCTTCACCCGCGAATCGCTGATGGGCCACGAGATCGGCGGCGCGACCCTGGGCCTCATCGGGATCGGTCATACCGGCCGGGAGGTCGCCAAGCTGGCCCGCGGCTTCGACATGCGGGTCCTCGCCCACGATCCCCTCCTCCCGGACGCGGAGATCCGGGCCCGCGGCGCGGAGCCGGTGGACCGGGCGCGGCTGCTCGCCGAGTCCGACATCGTGTCCCTTCACTGCCCCCTCGACGACACCACCCGGGGCAGCTTCGACGCCGCGTCCTTCGCGGCGATGAAGCCGGGGGCGCTGTTCATCACCACCGCCCGGGGCCGGGTCCACGACGAGGCGGCGCTCGCCGCCGCGCTCACCGCCGGCCATCTCGCCGGCGCGGGCCTCGATGTCTGGTCGCCGGAACCGCCGTGCCTCGACGCGGCCCTGCTGCAGCTCGACACCGTGGTGGCGACCTACCACACCGCCGGCGTCACCCACGAGGCGCGGCGCAACGTGGCCGCCTGGGGGGCCGAGCAGATCGTCGGCCTGCTCCGGGGCGAGACGCCGCCGCGGCTCGTCAATCCCGAGGTCTGGCCCACGGTCCTCGAGCGCCGGGCGCGGCTGCTCGGCGGCGCCTGAGCGGGAACAGGTCCCGCTCCGCCCTTTCTGGGCGGCGCGCGAACCGGTCACGATCGCTCGGACGACGCGAGAGGCGTCGTCTGTGCAGATGCCCCGCGACCCGGCGTGTT
Source organism: Methylobacterium sp. 1030 (assembly GCF_040544715.1). Classification (NCBI taxonomy): domain Bacteria; kingdom Pseudomonadati; phylum Pseudomonadota; class Alphaproteobacteria; order Hyphomicrobiales; family Methylobacteriaceae; genus Methylobacterium; species Methylobacterium sp. 1030. The sequence continues at coordinate 173,721 of NZ_JBEPKM010000012.1, forward strand.
GAGAGCCCGTGCGCCGGAGCGACCCTCCCCTTCCCTCACCGCTCGAACCGGCGACGACGGCGTCTTCGCGCGCTTCGTGCGGGCGCACCGTCGATCCCGATCAGATTGTAGTTATTCAAAATCTAGTCTGGAGGCTCCGCCGGCGATCAAGCTTGACCGTGAATGTTTCCGCACCGTATCTGGCGCCACTCGAAACAGAATGGTCGACATCGTGGTACGGCGTAACTGTGCAAGGTCTTGCACGCGGGCTTCGCGCGGCGTTTCCGGGCGCGCAGCCAGAATCTCCCTCTTCCTCGCTCCGGTATTGCTCCCGTCTCCAGGCTGGGCTCAACTTGCCATTGACAGTTCCCAGGAAGTCCAGCTGGAGGAGCTGTCGGTGGCGGGGACCGGCGACGGGACGTCCCGCGTCGACGGTTACCGGGCCACGCGGGCAGTGAGCGCCACGCGGACCGACACGCCCGTCCGCGAGGTGCCGCAGACCATCGTGGCGGTGCCGCAGGAGGTGCTGGAGGACGCGGCGGCGACGCGGATCGACAGCGCCCTCGACCTCGCGGGCGTCGGCCGCGGCAACAATTTCGGCGGTCTCGGCCTGACCGAGTTCACGATCCGCGGCGTGGCGACCGGCGAGTATTACCGCAACGGGTTCCCGATCAACCGCGGCTACCCCAACAGCCCCGACATCGTCTCCATCGAGCGCATCGAGGTCCTCAAGGGCCCCTCGGCCTTCCTGTACGGTCGCGGCGATCCCGGCGGCACCTTCAACATCGTGACCAAGCAGCCGCTGGCGGCGCGCTCCCTCACGGTCGGCACGCAGTACGGCAGCTTCGGCGCCAAGCGGAGCACCTTCGACGCCACCGGCGCCCTCGATGAGAGCGGGCAGGTGCTGGCCCGCGTCACCGGCGCTGTCGAGGACAACGGCAGCTTCCGGGACTTCGTCACCAGCGACCGCTACGCCCTCGCCCCGGTCATCGCCTGGAAGCCGACGACGGACACGACCGTCACCCTGGAGGGCGACTTCGTCAGCACGGCGCAGACCTTCGACCGCGGCATCGTCCCGCTGGGGGGCAACGTGCGCGCCCTGCCGCGCAGCCGCTTCATCGGCGAGCCGGGCCTGCCGCCGGCCCATGTCGACAACGCCCTCGGCCAGCTGCGCGTCGAGCACCGGTTCGACCAGGACTGGGTGCTGAACGTCGGTGCCCAGGTTCTCGGCGGGAACCTGTCGGGCTACGGGGTCGGCGCCATCGGCCTGCTGCCGGATGGCCGGACCCAGCGGCGGACCCTGGAATGGCGGGACCTGACGTGGTCCGACCTCGACCTGCAGGCGAATCTCGCGGGCAAGTTCGAGACCGGCCCGTTCCGCCACACGCTCCTGCTCGGGCTGGAATACGACAGCTACCGCTACCGGGAGGTGTTCAACCGCTCGAACGTGGCGACGAACCCGTTCCTCCTCGACCTGCTGGCGCCGCGCTACGGCCAGCCGCTGCCGCCGATCACCGCGCAGGTCACGAACTTCCTGCAGAAGACCGAGAGCTACGCCGGCTACGTGCAGGACCAGATCGACCTCACGCCCCGCCTCCACGCCCTCCTGGGTGTCCGGGTCGAGGACCTCGGGCTGGTCTCGACGAACAACCTCACGAAGAGCACCACCAGCCTCCAGGGTCTGGTTGCGACGCCGCGCTTCGGCCTGCTCTACGACCTGACCGACACGGTCGCGCTCTACGGCAACTACGCGCGCTCGTTCCGGCCCAATATCGGCACGGATCGCAGCGGCCGGCCCTTCGCGTTCGAGGAGGGTGAGGGCTACGAGGCCGGCGCGAAGGTCAGCCTGCTCGACGGGCGCCTCGACGCCACCGCCGCCCTGTTCGAGATCCGGCGCTCCAACGTCCTGAGCACCGATCCGGTCGACCCGAACTTCAGCGTGGCCACCGGCACGGTGCGCAGCCGCGGCTTCGACCTGACCGCCGCCGGCTACCTGGCCCCGGGCTGGCGCGTGATCGGGACCTACACGCGCGTCGACGCGGCCGTCGCCCGCGACAACACCCTGCCGGTCGGCACGCGCATCGCCAACGTGCCCGCCAACAGCCTCGCGTTCCAGACCGTCTACGAGTTCCAGAGCGGCGACCTGAAGGGGCTCGGCCTGGGCGGCGGCCTCGACTTCGTCGGCCGGCGCGCCGCGGGGACGGCGCTCGCGACCTTCAACCTGCCGCAATACACGCTGGTCAACCTGATCTCGTACTACCAGATCGCGCCGGGCGTGCGGATCTACCTCAACGTCGACAACGTGTTCGACGCGACGTTCTACGACCGCGCGTTCCAGAACCGCTACGCGACGCCGGGGCAGCCCCGCACGATCATCGGCGGCGTCGCCGCCCGGTTCTGAGGCCCCGGCGCTACGCCGCTGCCGCCCGCATCCAGCCGAGCCCTGCCTCGGTGCCGGCCGCGGGATGGTACTCGCAGCCGACGAAGCCGGAATAGCCGACCTCCTCCAGGGCGGCGAAGATCGGGTCGAAGGCGATCGTGCCGGTCCCCGGCTCGTGCCGCCCGGGATCGTCGGCGATCTGGACATGGGCGATGAGCGGCGCGTGCGCGCGGATCAGCGCCGCCGGGTCATGGCCGAGGCACACGCAGTGATAGGCGTCGAACAGCAGCTTGACGTTGTCGCGGCCGATCGCCCGGATCGCCTCGACCGCCAGCAGCGGGTCGTCGATCGCGTAGTCGGTGATCGAACCGGGACCGATCGGCTCGACGATCACCGTCATGCCGCGCGCGCCGGCGGCGTCGGCTGCGAAGGCGAGGTTGTCGAGATAGGTGTCCCAGAGCCGCGCCCGCTCGACTCCCGCGGGCCGGACGCCCGCCATCGGGTGGACCATCCGGCAGCCGAGCTGCGCGACGTAGTCCAGGGTCGGCTCGATCGTGGAGCGGAAGTAATCGATCCGGTCGGGCAGCGCCGCGAAGCCCTTCTCGCCCTTGGCGGCGTCCCCCGCCGGGAAGCCGGTCTGGACCAGCGGCACGCCCGCCCGCTCCAGCCAGCCCGCGACCTCCCGGGCCGGCGTCGCGAACAGGTTGGGATGCTCGACCGCGCGGAACCCGGCACGGGCCGCGGCCGCGAAGCGCTCGGCCAGCGGCAGCTCCGTGAACAGGAAGCCGCAATGGCCGCTGAGACGATCCTTGTAGGCACCGAGCTTCATGGGTCAGGCGCTCCCGCCGGTCTCGATCATCGCCCGCATCCGGTCCACCGCCGCGTGGGGCGCGGTCAGAACCGGGACGTCGACGGCCTTCCGCACGGCCTCGGCCGCGCGCGAGGTGGAGAAATGCGCGAGCATGATCGCGTCGCAGTCGCGCAGGTCCGGCGCCCGCTCGGCGATCAGCCGGTTGTGGGTCTCGGCGTCGCCGGCGCGCAGCCGCGCCATCGCGTCGTCCACCAGGACCGTCCGCAGACTCGCCGGGCGCCCGGACTCGGCGACGAACTCCTCGAACTCGTCCGTCATCGTGCCGACCGAGGGCCCGAAGGTCGCCAGCATGCCGATGCGCGCGCCCTGCGCGATCGCCGCGCGGAACATCGCCTCGTTGGGCTTGAGCACCGGGACCGGTACGGTCTCGATCAGCCGGTCGATGGCCGGACCGAAGGCCGAGCAGGTGATCAGGATGCCGTCGGCGCCCATGTCGTGGCCGTAGCGGCCGAACCGCACGAAGCGCTCGATCATCGTCTCCGAGATCGCGCCCGGCTCCCTCGCCCGATCGAGGGACAGGCCGTCGTCGAGCAGGTTGACGGTCTCGGCCTCCGGCCAGCGCTCGGCGAAGGCGGCCTGGATCGGCGCCATGGCGACCGGCGTCGCGTGCAGGAGGACGATGCGGGGAGCCATGCTGTGTTCCGGAGAGTCTACGGAGCCGGACGGGGCCGGTCCGCATGTTGTAAGCGATTTCAACTGGGTGGCAAGATAGCGCAGGTCAGGCGTCGGCACGCCGCGGCGGAGCCGTGCTGGCGCGCAGGATCAGCTCGGCGTCGATCTCGGTGAGACGGACCATCGGCCGCCCCTGGATCCGGGCGATCAGGTGGTCGCCGGCGGCGTGGCCGATCTCGGCGGAGTGGATGCGGATCGTCGTCAGCGCCGGGTCGAGGAAGGGCGCGAAGTCGGAATCGTTGTGGCCGATCACCGACAGGTCGCCGGGAATGGAGAGCCCCCTTGCCCGCGCCTCGATCATCGCCCCGAAGGCGATCTGGTCGGTGCCGCAGATGATCGCGGTCGGGGGCGGGCCGCCGGCCAGCATCTGGCGGAACCCGTCGCGGCCGCCGCCGATCCCGTAGGAGATCTCGATGTCGTGCTCCGGGGCGAGCCGCAGGCCGCGGGCCGCGAGCGCCGCCGCGATGCCCGTCACCCGGGCGCCGCCGCGGTCGTTGTCCTTGCGCAGGCCCGAGATCACCCCGATCCGGCGATGGCCGAGATCCATCAGGTAGTTGGCCGCCCGGGCCGCCGAGGCAGCGTTGTCGAAGCCCACGCAGGGGCGCTCGCGGGACAGACTGAAGGTCTGCACCATCGGGATGCCGGCGCGGGCGATCCGGGCGTGGAGGTCCGGGTGGTGGATGTCGCCGACCAGCATCAGTCCGTCGACGCCGCGCTCCAGCAGGAAGGTCGCCTCGCGGAGCTCGTCCTCCAGGTCGTAGCCGGCATTGGCCGCCACCAGGGTGTAGCCCGCCTGCCGCAGCCGGTCCTGGAAGCTCGACAGGACGCGCACGAAGGCCTCGTTCTCGATGTTCGGCACGACGGCGCCGACGGCCATGAAGCGGCGCGTCGAGAGCGCCCGGGCCGCCCCGTTGGCGACGAAGCCGAGATCCTGCGCGGCCCGCATCACCGCCGCGCGCTTGTCGGCCCGGACGCCGGCGGAGCCGTTCAGCACCCGGGACACCGTCGCAGTCGAGACGCCGGCGCGGCGGGCGACGTCCCGGGCAACCGGGCTGCGCGTCGGCGGCTCGAGGATCTCCTCCGGCAGGTCCAGCACTGAGATCGATCCTCCTCCCGAACGGCCCCGCGGGGCAGCGCGTCGGCCCCGGATACGCGACGCGGCGATGCCCGGCCAGCAGAAGCGGGCCGAACCGGCAGTATATTGACACCCCACCCGACCGCTGGCTATCTGAAAGCGCTTTCAAGAGGCTGCTCGATCGGGCGGCCCACAGGAGGATCCGATGGCGACGCTCGACCGGCCGGCCTCCGGACTGGGAGCCCCAGAGCGCGCCGCGCCGACCGTCGGCGGCGCGGACGCCGCGGCGCCGGGCATCGCGGCCCCGCAGGCCATCATCACCAGCCTGAAGCGCAGCGACGCGGTCACGCCCTACCGGTTCCGCGACCTGCTGGCCCTCGACGATTTCGAGCGGCACGCCCGCAAGCTCCTGCCGCCGATGATCTTCCAGTACGTGGCCGGCGGGGTCGAGACCGGCTCGGCCCTGGCGCAGAGCCGCGGCGCCTACGCCGACTACGCCCTGGTCCCCCGCCTGATGCGGGACACCTCGGCGCGGGACACCGCCACCACGCTGTTCGGCCAGACCTACGCGGCGCCGTTCGGGATCGGGCCGCTGGGCGGGGCCGCCTTCATCGCCTACCGGGGCGACCTCGTGCTCGCCGAGGCGGCCCGGCGGATGAACCTGCCGATGTGCCTGAGCGCGTCCTCGCTGATCAGGCTGGAGGACGTCCACGCCCAGAACCCGCAGGCCTGGTTCCAGGGCTACCTGCCGGGCGACCAGAACCGGATCGACCGCCTCCTCGACCGGGTCGAAGCCACCGGCTACCGGACCTTCGTGGTGACCGCCGACACGCCGACCCTCGGCAACCGCGAGCACAACATTCGCAGCGGCTTCTCCATGCCGATCAAGGTCACGCCGAAGGTGGCGTGGCAGAGCGCCACCCACCCGCGCTGGCTGCTCGGAACCGTCGCCCGGACCTTCCTCAAGCACGGGGCCCCGCACTTCGAGAACACCGAGGCCGAGCGCGGGCCGCCGATGATGTCCCAGGGCGCGGTGCGCAACACCATCGCCCGCGACCAGCTCTCGTGGAAGAACCTGGAGGCGATCCGCAAGCGGTGGTCCGGCAACCTGCTGGTGAAGGGCCTGCTGGCGCCCGAGGACGTCGACATCGCGCGGGAGTGCGGCGCCGACGGCGTGATCCTGTCGACCCACGGCGGCCGCCAGCTCGACTACGCCGTCGCCCCCCTCGACGTGCTGCCGGAGATCGCCGCCCGGAAGGGCGGGCTGAAGATCATCGTCGACAGCGGCATCCGCCGGGGCACCGACGTGATGAAGGCGCTGGCGCTGGGCGCCGACTTCGTCCTGCTCGGCCGGCCCTTCATGTTCGCCGCGGCGCTCGGGGGCGCCGCGGGGGTCGAGCACGCGATGCGGATCCTCAAGGAGGAACTCAACCGCGACATGGCGCTGATCGGGGTGAATCGCCTGTCCGAACTCAATCCCGACTTCCTGCGCCGCACCCCGCGGCGGGCCTGAGCCGATGGCGGGAGGATCGACCGTGATCGGCTTCCCGGACACGCGCGGCGCGCCGGCGAGCGGCAGCGGGACAGCCGCCCGGGGCGCCGGGGCCGCCGCGCCCGGGCGCCCGGCATCCCTGCACCGTCGATCCCGCCGGCTGTCCCCGCAGCCCCGTCCCCGATCCGGATGCTCCGCATGACCGACCCCGCCCCCCGCGGCCTCGCCTTCGTGGGCTGCTTCACCACCGAGCGGCGCCGGGCGCGCGGCCGGGGCATCGACATCTACCGGACCGGTCGCGACCTCGGCGACTGGACGCATCTCGGCCGGGTCGAGAACCTGACGAACCCGTCCTTCCTGGTGACCGACCCGGCGCGCGCGATCCTCTACACGGTCCAGGGCGACGGCGAGGCAGCGAGCGCCTTCGCGCTGGAGCCCGACGGCACCCTGCGTGGCCTCGGCAGCGCCGCCACCGGCGGCACCAACAGCGTGCACCAGGCCCTCGACCCCGGGGGTCGGTTCCTGATCGTGGCCAACTACGCCAGCGGATCGGTCGCCCTCATGCCGGTGCGCGCCGATGGCGGCCTGGAGCCCGCGTGCCAAGTGCTGCCGCTCCCGGGCGAGCCGGGCCCGCACCGAACCGAGCAGGCCTGCGCCCACCCGCACCACGTGGTCCTGTCACCCGACGGTCGCCACGTCATCGTCCCCGACAAGGGCCTCGACCGCGTCTTCGTCCTGAAGCTCGCGGGTGAGCGGCTCGCCATCGTCTCGGAAACCGCCATGCGTCCCGGCGCCGGCCCGCGCCACATCGCGTTCCACCCGCATGAGCCGCTCGCCTTCCTGGTCAACGAGCTCGACTCGAGCGTCGCCACCTGCCGGTGGGACGCGGACGCCGGAGCGCTGACGCCCCTGCACCTCGTCTCGACCCTGCCGCCGGACTTCTTCGGCGCGAGCACCGCCGCGGCCATCGCGGTCACGCCCGACGGACGATTCGTCTACGCGTCGAACCGCGGACAGGACGGGATCGCGCGGTTCCGGGCGGACCCGGCCGGGCGCCTCGAACCCGCGGGCTGGACGTCCTCCGGCGGCCGCGACCCGCGCTTCATGGTCCTGGCACCGGACGGAGGCCACCTGCTCGTCGCCAACGAGCAGGGCGACTGCCTCGTCGCCTTCGCCATCGATCCCGAGAGCGGAGACCTCACTCGGACCGGTTCGCGCCCGAGCCTCAGTCCCTGCACGATCGCGTTCCTGTAGGAGGCGCCGACGCGTTCAGGCCCGCGCCGCGCGCGGGCCCGACCATGCCCCTCGAAGGGGCAAGAGAGGCGGAACCGGCGGCGGTCGAGCCGTGACCTCTGACCGCCGGGCCGCACCAAGCAAACAAGAAAAGAAAATCATAAATATTCTGGAGGATGCCCATGTTCGCCAAGCGTTACAGGTTCCTGATCGCGTTCCTGCTGTTCATCGCCGGTATCATCAACTACATGGACCGAGCCGCGCTCGGCGTCGCCGCGCCCTTCGTCAAGCAGGACCTGAACCTGTCGCCCTCGGAGCTGGGGGTGATCTTCAGCACGTTCTTCTTCGGCTACGCGCTGTTCGCCTTCGTGGGCGGGCAGCTCGCCGACCGCTACGGGCCGCGCAGCGTCTACAGCTGGGCGGCGGCCTCCTGGTCGGTCCTGTGCATGCTCACAGGGGCGGTGACCGGCTTCGCCCAGATGTTCATCGTCCGCGCCCTGTTCGGCTTCGCCGAGGGGCCGATGAACTCCACCACGAACCGCACCATCACCACGTGGTTCCCCCGCGAGGAGACCGCTCGGACCATCGGCTTCACCTTCTCGGGCCAGACGGTGGGCAGCGCCATCGCGGCGCCGGTCGTCGGCCTGCTGGCGATCCAGTACGGCTGGCGCGTGGCGTTCGTGGCCATCGGCGCCGTCGGCCTGCTGTGGGTCGTGGCGTGGCGGATGCTGATGACCGACCGGCCGCAGGACAACCCGCGGGTCCATCCGGAGGAGATCGCCCTCGTGGAGCGCAGCCGGGCGGTCACGCACCTCGCGCCCTCCGACCATGCCCGCTCGCTGAAGGAGTACCTGTTCCTGCCGAGCACCCTGTCGCTCGGGCTCGGCATGTTCGCGGTGAATTACACCCTCTACATCTTCCTCTCGTGGCTCCCGAGCTATCTCACCGACGCGCTGCACATGCCGGTGAAGGAGATGGCGCTCGTGGCGTCGATCCCCTGGGCCTGCGGCTTCGTCGGCTATGTCGGCGGGGGCGTGGTGGCGGACTTCGTCTACACGCGCATGGGCGACAAGCTCGCCGCGCGGAAGATCACCACGATCGTGCCGCTCGCCATCGCGGGGGTGGCCCTGATCATGGTCAACGCCGCGACCAGCACCGCCATGGCGGTCTCGCTGATCGCGCTCGCCGTGCTGATGCTGACCAGCTCGGTGCAATCCTGCTGGGCGACGATCCACGAGCTGGTGCCCGAGGCCCGGGTCGGCGGCGTCAGCGGCTTCATCCACCTCCTGAGCAACATCTCGGGCATCATCGGGCCGACTGCCACGGGACTGGCCGTGCAGTATCTCGGGGGCTACGCCAGCGCCTTCGTGATCGCCGCCCTGATCGCGGCGGCCGGCGTCGTCGCGATGGCGATCTTCGTGCGGCGGCCGCGCAACCCGGCGGAAGCCGGCCCCCTCACCGCGGCCAAGGCCGTCTGACCGAGGCTGTCCGATCAAGTCCGCCGGAATCTGGAGCAGCGTCCCATGAGCCCCGAGACCGTCCCGCCCAAACCCGTCCTCCTGACCGGAGCCTCCGGCGCCCTCGGGCGCGTCCTGACCCGCGCGCTCGGCGCGCAGGGCTGGACGCTCCGGCTCACGGACCGCGTCCCCTTCCCCGACCCGTTGCCGGAGGGGGCGCGGTTCCAGGTCGCCGACCTGGAGGACGGGCCGGCGATCCTCCGGCTGGCGGAGGGCTGCGGCACGATCCTCCATTTCGGGGGGATCTCGGTGGAGCACCCGTTCGAGACCGTGATCGGCCCGAACATTCGCGGCCTCTACCACGCCTACGAGGCGGCCCGGCGCGAGGGCGCCCGGATGATCTTCGCCTCGTCGAACCACGCGATCGGCTTCCACCCGCGGTCCGAGGTGCTGGACGACGATTGCGGCCTCGCGCCCGACGGCTATTACGGCCTGTCCAAGGCCTACGGCGAGCTGATGGGCGGCCTCTACCGCGACAAGCACGGGGTCGAGAGCGTCTTCCTGCGGATCGGCTCGTGCTTCCCGGAGCCGACCGACGCGCGGATGCTGGCCACGTGGCTGTCCTACGCCGACCTGACCCGGCTGATCACCCGCGCCACCCTGGCCCCGGACCTCGGCCCGACGGGCTCGGTGGTGATCTGGGGCGCCTCGAACAACAGCCGCATGACCTGGTGGCGGAAGGACGGGCGCGCCGTCATCGGCTGGACGCCGCAGGACAGCGCCGATTCCCACGCGGCGGCGCTGGAGGGGAAGACCAGCGGCAACCCGGTGGTGGAGCGCTACCAGGGCGGCGGCTTCACGGCGATCGACTATTCCCGCGCCGCGCCGCCGCGGTGACGGACCGCTTCTTCGGCGCGCGGCCGCCCGACCGCTCCTCCCGAGACGAGAGACTGGACACACGATGCCGAACGAGCGACCCGAGACACGCCTCAAATGCGCCCTGGTGGTGCGCGGCGCCTTCGACGCCCACGTCGTCCCGGCCTTCGAGGCCGCGGGGGGCCGGACGGCGATCCACTGGGCGCCGACCACGGTCATCATGAAGACCCTCGCCGAGGGCGAGACCGCCGACGCGGTGCTCGTCCTGTCGGATGCCATGGATCGGCTCGTCGCCGAGGACCGCGTCGAGCCCGAGAGCCGGGTCGACGTGGTGCGCTCGCGCTACGGCATCGCCGTCAAGGCCGGGGCTCCGCATCCGGACATCGCGACCGTCGAGGCGCTGAAGCGCACCCTGGTGGAGGCGCGGTCGGTGGCCTACTCGCGGACCGGCGCCAGCGGGATCTACTTCGCCGGCCTGCTGCCGCGGCTCGGCCTTGCCGACGCGGTGAACGCCCGGGCGACGATCATCCCGCAGGGCTTCACGGCCGAGAAGCTGGTCTCCGGGGAGGCCGACATCGCCGTCCAGCAGATCAGCGAGCTGATGGTCGTGCCCGGCATCGAGGTGGTCGGCCCCCTCCCCGACCCGGTGCAGGAGATGACGACCTTCGCGGCGGCGATCCTGCGCGGCGCGACGGACCGGGACGGCGCGGCCCGATTCCTCGCCGGGCTGACGACGCCGCAGGCGGCCGAGGCCTATCGGACCAGCGGGCTGGAGCCGGCCTACTGACGGCGGCCGACGCCCCCGACCGCGCGCATTCCGGCCCCGCTCTGCGCCGCTTAAGTTGAAGCGGCGGGGTGGGACCGGGGTTCGCGACCGCAAAAAAGTCCTTATGCTCGTGCTGTCCGGACGCCCAATCCCGTCCGACCGGATCGCTCCATTCATGCTGAAGACAGCCTTCGTTGCCGCCCGCGACCGCCAGCGGCTGTCGGAGATCGCGACGATCCTCATCGGCTTCGGCGTCACCCGCGTCGTGGACCGGCTCGGCCTGCGCTACCTGCCGCTCCTGCCGCGCCGGCAGCCCCGGGTCGACGTCACGCGCCTGTCCGAGCCGGAGCGGCTGCGCCGGGCGATCGAGGCGCTCGGGCCGACCTTCATCAAGTTCGGGCAGGTGCTGGCGAGCCGGCCGGACCTCCTGTCGCCGGCCTGGACCGAGGAACTGCAGAAGCTCCACAGCCAGGTCGTGCCGGTGACGTGGGAGCAGATCGGCCCGCAGCTCGAGCTCGATCTCGGCGCCTCGCCCATGGAGGTGTTCGCCGAGTTCGACACCAACCCGATCGCCTCGGCGTCGATCGCACAGGTCTACCGGGCGCGACTGCACTCGGGCGAGGACGTCATCGTCAAGGTGCTGCGGCCGAATCTGCGCAAGATCATCGAGGCGGATCTGCGCCTCATGGCGCACGGTGCCCGCATCGTCGAGAACGAGTGGCCCGACATGGCCCGCTACCAGCCGCGGGAGCAGATGCGCCACCTCGCGGAGGGTCTCAACGGCGAGCTCGACCTGCTCAACGAGGCGCGCAACTGCGAGCTGCTGGCCCAGATCTTCGAGGACCGCGACGACATCGTCTTCCCGAAGATCCACTGGGAGTACTGCTCCGAGCGGGTGCTGGTGCAGGACTTCATCCACGGCATCCCGCCCAACGACGAGGCGGCCCTCCGCGCGGCGGGTATCGACAAGAAGCTGCTCGCCCAGAAGGGAACCGACGCGTTCCTGCAGATGGCGCTGATCGAGGGCGTGTTCCACGCCGACCCGCATCCCGGCAACATGCTGGCCCTGCCCGGCAACAAGATCGGCTTCATCGATTTCGGGATCATCGGGCGGCTGTCGCAGCGGCGGCGCTCGCAGCTGCTCGTGCTGATTGGCGCCATGCTCAAGCAGGACGCCGACGGCCTCATGGCCGTGCTCCTCGACTGGACCGGCACCAGCAACCCGGACCTCACCCGCCTCCAGGTCTCGGCCCAGTCCTTCGTGGAGAGCCACTCGTCGATCCCGCTGAACCTCGGGCTGGTGCTGACCGACTTCATGAACATGGCCCGCGAGAACGACCTCGCGATGCCGACCGACCTGGCCATCCTGTTCAAGGGGCTGGTCACCGCCGACGGCGTCATGCGCCACCTCGACCCGAATTTCGACCTGTTCGCCGCCGCGGGCCCCACGGTCCGGGCGAGCATGCAGACGCAGTTCTCGCTCTCCGCCCTCAAGCAGAAGGCCGAGGCCCTGGGCGTCGGCCTCTACGGCGCCGCCTCGGAGCTGCCGACCCTGATCCACCTGATGCTGGTGCGGCTGAAGCAGGGCCGCGTCACTGTCGAGATCGAGGTGAAGGGCCTCGACAAGGTCACCCGCGGCATCGAGCGCGCGGCCGCGCGGGTCGCCGTGGCCCTGGTGGTGGCGGCCTTCGCCACGCAGCTCGCACCCCGCCTCATCGATCTCGGCACGCCCGTCTTCGTCTCGATCGGATTGATAATTTTTATCCTCGGGATCGGCTGGCTCGTGCTGCTGATGCGAAACAAGTAACCGTCTTCGCACCCGCACAGGGCTCCAACATAAGTTTTCACCCGCAGGCGAATACCGAGCTGATTTGATAATCCTGCGCGCCATGCTAGCGTGAGACATCCAACGATTCGCTCGGCTGCGGGCGGGGAACCGGCACCAGAAGCGGTCTGAACCGCCGGTGCGGCCCTGCCATCGACATCCGTTGCCGCGCCGCGCGGTCGGGGAGCTCCGACGGCGCGCCGCGCACGGGCGCCCCGTCGGGATGACGAGGGGGGCGGGCGATGGAAGTGGACATCGTACGGCCGCGGATCGACGGGGCGGAGCGCCGCGTCGAGACGCTCGAGGCGGAGAACATCCGCCTGCGCAGCCTGCTCAGCCAGGCGACCGCCCAGGCCGACTGGGAGCGGCAGCGGAGCCGGCGGCTCGGCCGAATCATCGAGACGGCGAGCCGCGTCGAGGCCGGTCGCATGGCGGCCGAGCGGGTCGAGGCGCCCCGCGGGCCGTCGCCCCGCGAACCGGCCGGACTCGGGCTCGAGGCGAGGACGCGCCCCTCCGGCCGCGCGCGCGCGATCGGCCTGCCGCAGGCCCCGAACGATTACCTGGAACTGCTGGACCGCGACGGGCGCCTGATCACCGCCAGCGAGGACGGTCCGGCCCTGTCCGCCGCCGGGGACGAGGCGGACGCCATCGGCCGGCCCTGGATCGACGCCTGGACGCGCCCCGAGGACCGGGAGGCGGTGGCCGAGGCGCTCGATCGGGCCCGGATCGGCCGCCCGAGCCGGTTCCAGGCCCAGTCGGAATCCGGCGGCGCGCTCCGCTGGTGGGACGTGGCCGTCACGCCGATCGGCGCGGCGCCGGACCGGCCCGAGCGGATCCTGGCGGTGTCGCGCGACATCACCGACCAGAAGCTGTCCGAGGCGCGCCAGACGCTGTTGATGCAGGAACTCGCCCACCGGATGAAGAACACCATGGCCATGGTTCAGGCCGTCGCGACGCAGACCATGCGCAACGCGCCGTCGCTGGAGGCAGCCGGCGAGGCCCTGGCCGCGCGGCTCCTGGCGCTCGCGAAGGCGCACGACGTGCTGCTCCAGGGCTCCTTCACCCGGGCCTCCCTGAGTGGCCTGGTCGAGGGCGCCGTGTCGCTCCACGGGGACGGCGTCGCGGGCCGGTTCCGCATCGCCGGTCCCGAGCTGACGCTCGGACCGCGCCACGGCATGACCCTGGCGCTGATGCTGCACGAGCTCGGAACCAACGCGGCCAAGTACGGCGCGCTGTCGGTGGCCGCCGGCTGGGTCTGCATCACGTGGAACGTGGCCGAGGCAGAGGGCGGCCAGACCCTCCGGTTCCGCTGGGAGGAGAGCGGCGGACCGCCGGTCACGCCACCGACCCGCACGGGGTTCGGCACACGGCTCATCGCCCGCAGCCTCGCCCACAGCTTCGGCGGGACCGCCCGCATGAGCTACCCGCGCGAGGGGGCGGTGCTGACCTTCGAGGCGCCCCTCGACGCGGTGATGGTCGCCTGATCCCGACGCGGCCGCGCGGCCCTAGGCGCTCAGCCGGGTCTCCGCCTGCAGGTCCCGCAGGGCCGCGACGGTCCGGTCGCGCAGGGTCCTCAGGTCGACCAGCGAACGGGTCAGATCGTCGCCCGACAGGGCCGATTCCTCGAGGCCGCGGCAGGCCCGGGACAGCTCGGCGCAGCCCAGCATGCCGGACATCGAGACCAGTGTGTGCGCCTCGCGGCCGTAATCGTCGTTCGCGCGATCCGGTCCCTCGAAGGCGGTGGTCAGGCTGACGACGAACCGATCGAGGATGCGGACGAGCTTTTCCGTGCCGATCACGGCCGTCAGTTCCTCGAGCGCGTCCCGGTTCACCAGGGAGTGCGACACCGTCGGTCTCCAAGTACGGATCCGCGACAGCGATCCGAGAGAGGCGCGCAACCGAGGCGCCGCCCAACGGCCCAGTTTGCAGCGAAGTGTTTACACCGCGTTGCGTCAGCTTTTCAACGAAGCGTGACCGTTCCCCAGGCTCCGCAGGGTTGACCCGGGTGCATGGATCGGCCGTCGCGACTGGCCGAAGCTTCGCGATGGTCGTTGCGAATCAGTTCGGGCTCTCCTAGCCTCGTGCTCCTGTCGCGCTCGTACCAGGGAGGGAGCTGCATGATCGCTGTGTTTGCCACCCTCCGAGCAGGATTCGTCGGCGCCCCCGCGCGGGTCGGCTAGCCGCTTCCCGCTCTCGCCCGGCCCTGCCGCCCGGCGCCTCTGAACCCGATCCTGCCTGATCTCGCCGGCGCGCATCGTTCGCGATGGGACGCGGCGTCACCCGGAGCCGACGCTCGCCCGCGTCGGGCACTCGCATGTCTCTGTCGTCTCCCCGGAAGGCGGACGCGGTCCGTCGCGTCCTGGCCTTCGTCGTCCGCAGCTGGCGCAGGCGCTGGCCCCTCGTCGCCGGTCTCACCGGCGCGATCACGCTCGCCACCCTGGCGGAGGTGCTGCTGCCGCTCTTCGCGGGCCGCTTGGTCGACGCGCTCTCCGGGAGCGACCGACGCGCGGCGCTGGACGCGGCCTGGCCGGCCTTCCTGGCGATGACCGGGCTCGGCCTCGCCACCGCGCTGCTGCGGCACGTCGCCTGGAGCCTCGTGGTGCCGCTCTCCCTGCGCACCATGAGCGACATCGTCGGCAACGGCTTCGCCCGGGTCCAGCGCTTCTCGACGGAGTGGCACGCCAACACCTTCTCGGGCTCGACCGTCCGGAAGATCTCCCGCGGCATGTGGGCGATCGACGGGCTCAACGACACGCTGCTGCTGTCGCTCCTGCCCGCGCTCGTCGTCCTCGTGGGCACGGCCCTGGTCCTCGGCCTGCACTGGCCGGCCCTCGGCGCGACGGTCGCGATCGGCGCGGGCGCCTATGTCGGCGCGACCGCGCTGCTCGCGACCCGCGTCATCGCGCCCGCGGCCGCGCTCTCGAACGCCCTCGACACCCGCCTCGGCGGCGCGCTGAGCGACGCGATCGGCAACAACGCCGTCGTCAAGGCCTTCGGCGCGGAGGCGCGGGAGGAGGCGCGGCTCGGCCGGCTGCTGGCGAAGTGGCAGCGGCGGACCCGGCGCACGTGGATGATCGTCACCTGGGGCGGCACCGGCCAGCTCGGGCTGCTGCTCGTCCTGCGCACCGCCATCGTCGCCATCGCCCTGTGGCTGTGGTGGCGGGAGCGGGCGAGCCCGGGCGACGTCGCCTACGTCCTGACCGCGACCTTCGTGGTGCACGGCTACCTCCGCGACATCGGCGGCCACATCAACCACCTGCAGCGGGCCATCAACGAGATGGAGGAGCTGGTCGCCCTGGAGGCCGAACCCGTCGGCGTCGCCGACCGGCCCGGCGCGGTCCCGCTCGCGGTCACGGGCGGGGCGATCCGGTTCGAGACCGTGCGCTTCCACTACGGCGACCACACGCGGCCCCTCTACGACGGGCTGACCGTGACGATTCCGGCCGGCCAGCGCGTCGGGCTGGTCGGGCGCTCGGGCTCCGGCAAGACGACCTTCGTCAAGCTGATCCAGCGGCTCTACGACGTGTCGGGCGGGCGCGTGACGATCGACGGGCAGGACGTGGCGTCGGCGAGCCAGGCGAGCCTGCGCGCGCAGGTCGCCATCGTGCCCCAGGAGCCGGTGCTGTTCCACCGCTCCCTGGCCGAGAACATCGCCTACGCCCGGCCCGGCGCCTCGGCGCAGGAGATCGA
Source organism: Methylobacterium sp. 1030 (assembly GCF_040544715.1). Lineage (NCBI taxonomy): Bacteria > Pseudomonadati > Pseudomonadota > Alphaproteobacteria > Hyphomicrobiales > Methylobacteriaceae > Methylobacterium > Methylobacterium sp. 1030. The sequence goes on from NZ_JBEPKM010000012.1 coordinate 190,037, forward strand.
GCGGGCGGCGCGCCTCGCCAACGCGCACGACTTCATCGCGCGGCTGCCGAAGGGCTACGCGACGCTGGTGGGCGAGCGCGGGGTCAAGCTGTCGGGCGGCGAGCGCCAGCGGGTGGCGCTCGCCCGCGCCTTCCTGGCGGACGCGCCGATCCTGATCCTCGACGAGGCGACCTCGAGCCTGGATTCCGAGTCGGAAGCTCTGGTGCAGGAGGCCATGGCGCGGCTGATGCGCGGGCGAACCGCCATCGTCATCGCCCACCGCCTGTCCACGGTGCGGGCCCTCGACCGGATCCTCGTCTTCGACCGCGGTCGCATCGTCGAGGACGGGCCTCACGCCGCCCTGCTGCGCCGCCCGAACGGGGCGTACCGCGCCCTGTTCGAGCGGCAAGCCGACCTCGCGGAGAGCGCGTGAGGATCCTGTTCGTCTGCGGCCGGGCGCGTGCCCGCAGCCCGACCGCGGAACAGATCTTCGCGCGGCTGCCCGGCATCGAGACCGCCAGCGCGGGGGTGTCACCCGACGCCGACGAGCCGGTGGACGCCGATCATCTCGCCTGGGCGGAGATCGTCGTCGTCATGGAGCGCGCGCACCGGCGCAAGCTGATGCGCCGCTTCGGGGCCGCCCTGCGCGGGACCCGCCTCGTCTGCCTCGACATCCCCGACGTGCACGACTTCATGGCGCCGGCGCTGGTGGCGCTGCTCGACGCGCGCGCCGGCCGCTTCCTGCCGCGCTGAGACCCGCCGCGCCGACACCCGCCACGCCCGGCGGCGCATTGCCGTTCTTTAATCTTCCGGTCATGCGACCAAATGGCGGCTGATCTATTATCTGAACACGGAATGAATGAGGCCAATGCAGATGAAGGCCTTATCTCCGGCACTAGAGGGAGATATTACTATGTCCTATCGCAAATCTATGGCTGCGGCTCTCGTGCTCACCACAATCCTCGGTGGAACCGCCTACGCGGCGGAGCAGGCCGCCCAGACCAACGGCACGCAGATCAGCGCGAGCCAGGCGGCGGTCGACAAGGATGTCGGCAAGCTCTCGAAGGACGGCGCACAGGGCTTCAGGGATCTTCAGCTCACCCGCCTCGCGATCTTCGAGGCCAATCCCGGCCAGGCCAAGGACATGATCGCCAAGGCGCAGGCCGCCTTCGCCAAGGCCAAGACCGACGACGCGGTCTTCACCAAGGCCGAGGCCGACCTCAAGTCGCCGGCCGACATGGCCGCCCACAAGGCGACTGCGCCGAGCGCCAAGGCCGACACTAAGGCCGATACCAAGACGGCCTCCAAGGAGCAGGTGGCCTGGGTCCCGGTCGACGCGCAGCTGACCCTCGGCGACGACTTCGTGGCCACGCCCGCCAAGGCCTCCGCGGTGACCGAGGCGAACAAGAACCTCGCTCAGGGCGACCAGAAGGGGGCCCTGGAGAAGCTCAAGCTCGCCCATGTCGACGTCAACTTTACCATGGCGGTCCTGCCCCTGAACAAGACCATCACCGACGTCGATCAGGCCGCGACACTGATCAATCAGGGCAAGTATTACGAGGCCAACGCCGCCCTGAAGTCGGCCCAGGACAACATGCGCTTCGACGTGATCGACGCGATCGCGGTGCCCCAGAAGGCGGCCGCCGCGACAGCCGACAAGGGCGCGCCGCAGGCCACCGGCACGACGGCGGGTGCCAAGACCAGCAAGTGACCGACCGCCGACGACGGCCGCGCCTGATGGATCTCGGGCGCGGCCCGGTCGGCGCACAGGAGGGAGGGTCGCGTGCGGCGATTCTGGATCTCGACCATCCTGGGACTCGAACTCCTCCTCGGCGGGACCCTGGCGGCCTCCGCCCGGACGGCGGGGGTTCCGGACTTCAACATCCGGGCGATCTGCGCGCCGGAGCACCGGGCTGGATCGACCGCCGTCGACCGGGCGAGCTACCGCGGGTGCCTCTCCGACGAGGCCGCCGCGCGGCGCACCCTGATCAAGCGCTGGGCGACGTTCGACGTGGCGGAGCGCCGGACCTGCGCGACGGAGAGCCAGATCGGCGGCACCCCGTCCTACGTGGCGATGCTGACCTGCGTGCAGCTCGGAAGCGACGCCCTGCCGATCAACCCGTCGGGCCAGCCCTGAGCTGAGATCATCCGCGCGACGGATCGCACGCCCGTGATCCGCGCATGAGGAACCGGCGGCATCGCCAAGACGTCCTGCAATGTCGATTGAGTGGAGGAGGCATCATGTTCAAGACTACGGCGCGCGCTGCTCTTTGCCTGGCCTGTCTCTGGTCGGTCACGCCGGCCCTGGCGGCCCCGAAGGAGATGCCCCAGGGCAAGCGTGACGAGATGTCGATGAAGGACACCAAGCACGAAGTGGTGATGCAGCGGAAGGAGAATAAGGAAGCCAACAAGAACGTCGACAGCCTCATCACGAACCGCAAGTGAGCGCGCGCGCCGACGACTGATCGATCGTACGTCCGAGCGGGGTGCCGGACGCGGCGCCCCTCTCCCGGCGGTCCCGGGCCCGGCCCGGGGCCGTAAGCGCGCGTCGCCCCGTCACCGTGGGACCCGCGCAGTCTCCGCGTGGTCGGGGACCGGACAATGGCTTAGGAACGGGGTCCGGGCGCGCGACGCCGCCGCAGGAGCCACCGCCATGCCGGGTCGGACACCGCCGTGACGGCCTACAGCCTGCGCGCCCGGCTGCTCGCGCTCTGGGTCCTGCTGGTCGCCTCCGCGGCCGCCACCGCCTACCTGATGCTCGGCGTCTACGACCAGTCGACGGGCGTCCAGGTGGCGCAGGCCGATCTCGCGGTCGGGCGGGCCTGCCGCGAGATCATCGACCGGTACGCCGCTCTGGTCCGAGCCCGCGGCCCGAGGATCGCGGAGGCCGATCTCGTCGGCACCGTGTCGGCCGCGCTGACGCGCTTCCCGGGGATCGAGGGCGGGATCTGGAGCACCGCGCGCGGGTCGGTGGCTTACGCCTATCCGACCTACGAGGGATCCGGGCCGAAGACCGACTTTCCGGCGGCCGAGCGCGACGCCATCGCGGCGCTGAACGCGCAGGCCCTGCGGGTCGACCACGCGGCATCGGAGCGGCGGCCGAGCCGGACCCAGGTTCTCATGCTCCAGGCCTGCCCGCTGCACGGGCCGGAGGCCGGCCTGACCGCGTGGTCGATGACGCGCGCGCACGTGAACGACGGCCCCACCTACACGCGCTTCCTCGCGGGCCTGGGCTTCCTCGCCGCCACGGTACTCGGATCGGCCGCGTTCCTGAGCTGGTTCCTGTACGGGTTCTCGGGGCGGATCGCCCGGCTCGAGGCCGCGCTCGCCGCGCCGCGTCCGGACGGCCAGGACCTGCCCCATCTCGACCGCACCGGCGAGCACGAGCTCGACCGGCTGGTCGACGCCCTCAACGCCGCCGGCGGGCGGCTGCGGGAGGCCCAGGCCCGGATCGTGGCGACCGAGCGCCTCGCCGCCGTCGGCCGTCTGGCGGCGAGCATCGCCCACGAGATCCGCAATCCCATCGCGGCGATGCGGCTGAAGGCCGAGAACGCCCTCGTCAGCGGTGATCCGCAGCGCGCCGCCGTCGCCCTCGAGACCGTTCTCGGCCAGATCGCCCGGGTCGACACGCTGCTGCGCGACCTCCTCAACCTGACGCAGGCGCGGCCGCTCAATCGGATGCCCACACCCGTGGCACCGCTCCTGGCCGAGTGCGCGGGCCTGCACGAGGACCTGGCGCGCGCGCGCGCGGTCCGGATCGCGGTCGAGGCCGACGGGCTGCCCGCCGCGGACCACCCGCATCTCGACCGGGCGCAGGTCGCCCGCGCCGTCGACAACCTGCTGCTGAACGCCCTGCAACACGCGCCGCCGGGCGGGCGGGTCCGCCTCGGCGCCGAGCGCGTGACGGTCGACGGCGCGCTGCGGCTGCGCCTCAGCGTCGCCGACACCGGCGGCGGGGTCGACCCGGCGATCCGCGCCAGCCTGTTCGAGCCCTTCGTCACCGGCCGGCCCGACGGGACCGGTCTGGGGCTCGCGATCGTGCGCGAGATCGCCGTAGCGCATCGGGGCGAGGCGAGGCTGGTCGAGGGCGCGCCGGAGACCACCTTTGTCCTGGATCTGCCATGGCAACCATCCTGATCGTCGACGACGACAGAGCCCTGCGCGACGGGCTCGCCGAGACGGTGACCGATCTCGGGCACACCGCGCTCCCGGTCGCCTCCGGGTCGGAGGCGCTGGCGCGGCTGGGCGAGGGTCCGGTGGCGGCGGTGCTCCTCGACCTGCGCATGCCCGGAGACCTCGACGGCATGGCCACGCTGGAACGGATCCGGGCCCTGCCGGAGCCGCCGCCCGTGACGGTCCTGACGGCCTTCGCGAGCCCGGCCAACACGATCGAGGCGATGCGCCTCGGGGCGCACGACCACCTGACCAAGCCGATCGGCCGGGCCGACCTCGCCGCCGTCCTCGACGCGATGCTGCGCGATGCCCGCTCCGATCCCGTCGGCGCTGCCCCGCCGCCGGACCACCCGGTCCTGATCGGGTCGAGCGCGGGCATGCGGAAGGTCCAGAAGACCATCGGTCTCGTCGCCGACAACGCGTCCACGATCCTGGTCCAGGGCGAGACCGGCACAGGCAAGGAGGAGGTCGCCCGGGCCCTGCACGCCTTCTCGCGGCGGCGCGCGCGGCCGTTCGTCCCGGTCAACTGCGCGGCGATCCCGGCCGAGGCTCTGGAGAGCGAGCTGTTCGGCCATGTCCGGGGCGCCTTCGCGGTCGCGACCGCCGACCGCGCGGGCGCCTTCCACGAGGCCCAGGGCGGCACCCTGTTCCTGGACGAGATCGGCGACATGCCGGCGGCGATGCAGGCGAAGATCCTGCGGGTGATCCAGGACGGCGTCGTGACCCCGCTGGGGGGCCGGCCTGCCCGGGTCGATGTCCGCCTCGTGGCGGCGACGCATCGCGACCTGCCGGCGCTCGTCGCCGCGGGCGGGTTCCGCGCCGACCTGTACTACCGTCTGAACGTCGTTCCGATCACCCTGCCGCCCCTGCGCGAGCGCCTGGCCGACATCGTGCCGCTCGCCGAGCACTTCCTGGTCCCTTCGGGCAAGCGCCTGAGCGGTGGGGCCGCCTCGCGCCTGCTCGCCTACGAGTGGCCCGGCAATGTCCGCGAGCTGCGCAACGTCGTGGAGCGCGCCGCCATGCTGGTGCGCGGCGGCGTGATCGCGGCCGAGGCCATCGATCTGCCGGCCGCGCGACTCGACCGCCGCGGCGAGGACGGCGCGGCCGACTGGCTCGCCGGCGACCTGCCCGGGGCCGTGGCTCGCCTGGAGCGGACCATGATCGCGGCCGCGCTCCGCGAGGCCGACGGCAACCGCGCCCGGGCCGCCCGCCGGCTCGGCATCCAGCGGCAGCTCCTCTACGCCAAGATCGAGCGCTACGGCCTCGGCGCGCCGGGCACCGATCTGTCGGAAGAGACGACAGACGCTGTCGGGAATTCCGACGCTTCGGCCGGCACCGACACGGCCTGAGGCCCGTGCGGGCCGGAGAACCGTTCACATCCCGCATGAGGCCCGCGCCGCGCGGGAACCGATGGCGCGCGCGGGCGTCGAGCCCCGCATGCGACGGTACGGCTTGGATCGGGGCCGCGCCGTCCGTCGGTCGGGGGATCGCGGCAGGATGAACAGCATCGAGACGGGCGCCCGCGGCGCCGGCGGCCGGACACCCTCGGCCAAGGCCCTGCGCGGCCTCGACGCGCTCAACTTCTTCCTCGCCGACGTGCGCGACGGCCTCGGCCCCTACCTCGCCATCTACCTGATCGCCGTGCGCGGCCCCGACCAGGGCTGGAACGAGGCCACGACCGGCCTCGTGATGACCATCGCGGGCATCCTCGGCCTCGTGGCGCAGACGCCCGCCGGCGCGCTGATCGACGCCACCAACCACAAGCGCGCGGTGGTGATCGGCGGCGCCATCGCGGTGACGGCCAGCTGCCTCGTCCTGCCGTTCATCACGAACTTCTACCTCGTCACCGCCACCCAATCGATCGCCCACGTCGCCGGGACGATCTTCCCGCCGGCGCTGGCCGCGATCACGCTCGGCCTCGTCGGGCCGAAGATGTTCGCCAAGCGGATCGGCCGGAACGAGGGCTTCAACCACGCCGGCAACGCGGTCTCCGCCGCCCTGGCGGGCGGGCTCGCCTACTTCTTCGGGCCGGTGGTCGTGTTCTGGCTGATGGGCATCCTGGCGGCGCTGTCGATCGGCGCCATGCTGATGGTGCCGGCCGACGCCATCGACAACGACCTCGCCCGCGGCATGACCGAGGCGGAGGAGCAGGCGCAGGAGAAGCCCTCCGGCCTCGCCACCCTGCTACAGAACCGGGCGCTGCTGATCTTCGCGGTGCTCTGCGCGATCTTCCACCTCGCCAACGCGGCGATGCTGACCTCGGTGGGCCAGCTCCTGACGCACATCTCGGGCAAGGACCACGCGACCTCGCTGATCGCGGTCTGCATCGTGGCGGCGCAGTGCGTGATGGTGCCGGTGGCGATCTTCGTGGGCGCGAAGGCCGACGTGATCGGCCGCAAGCCGATCTTCCTCACCGCCTTCGGCATCCTGGCGCTGCGCGGCGTCCTGTACACGCTGTCGGACAACCCGTTCTGGCTGGTGGGCGTCCAGCTCCTCGACGGCATCGGGGCCGGCGTCTACGGCGCGCTGTTCCCGATCGTCGTCGCCGACCTGACCCACGGCGGCGGCCGGTTCAACGCGGCCCAGGGCGCCGTGGCGACGGCCCAGGGGATCGGCGCCTCCCTGAGCGCGACGCTGGCCGGCGTGATCATCGTGTCGGCGGGTTACTCCACCGCCTTCCTGGCGCTGGCGGCCATCGCGGCGCTCGGCTTCGTCCTCTACTTCGCGCTGATGCCAGAGACCCGCGAGGCGGTGCGCGCGGGCAGCGAGCCCGAGAGCGGCGCCGGCATGCCGCCGGCCGTGCCGGCGAGCGCCTGAGCGCCGCGATCGGATCCGGAGGCCGGGCTCAGGACGCGGCGGCCAGCTCCGGCGCGGCCTGGCTCGCCACGGATTTGCCCGGTCCGAGTTGGCCCGGCACGGTCGCCTCCGGCGGGGCCTTCCGCGAGACGTAGTAGATGTCGACGGCGCGCCAGAACGCGCCCTGCTCTTCCGTCGAGCGGCGCGCGAGGGAGGTCTCGAGGATCGACATCGCGGCCCGCGCGGGCTCGCTCCGCTCGAGTTCCTCGAGCAGGCCGGCGAGATGCAGCATGGGATCTATCTCCGAGCGGACAGCAACCCCCATCAACGCCCGAGCTTGCGTAACGATCCGTCGCGCCCTGCGCGTCGGCGCCCTGCATGATCCTTGCCTCGAGCCGGGGCGCGGCTACCATCCCCGCGTCGAGTCCGACTCGCTCTCCCGTCAACCATCGAGGATCTCCGATGTTCTCCTGCCGAAGCGGCGCGGCTCTTCCCCTGCGCGGAGCGGTCTTCGCCCTGGCCCTGGCCAGCGGATTCGGGGCGGCGCCCCTCGTCGCCCGCGAGATGCCCGAGGCCGGCACGGCCGCCGCGGCGAAGAAGCCGAACGTCGTGATCCTCGCCACCGGCGGGACGATCGCGGGCGCCGGCGCCGACGCCGCGAACAGCGCCACCTACACGGCCGCCAAGGTGCCGGTCGACAAGCTGATCGCCGCCGTGCCGCAGGTGAACACCATCGCCAACGTCCGCGGCGAGCAGGTCTTCCAGATCGCCTCCGAGAGCTTCACCGACGCCCAGCTGGTCCAGCTCGGCAAGCGCGTGTCCCAGCTCCTGAAGCAGGACGACGTCGACGGGATCGTCGTCACGCACGGGACCGACACGCTGGAGGAGACCGCGTTCTTCCTCGACCTCGTGGTGAAAAGCGACAAGCCGATCGTGGTGGTCGGCTCGATGCGGCCGGGCACGGCGATCTCGGCCGACGGCGCCCTCAACCTGCTCGACGCCGTCACGGTCGCCGCCAGCAAGGAGGCGATCGGCCAGGGCGTCACCGTGACGATGAACGACTACATCCAGTGCGGCCGCGACGTGAACAAGCGGACCAACATCGTGCCCAGCGCCTTCTACAGCCAGTGGGGACCGCTCGGCATGGTGGTCGAGGGCAAGACCTACTTCTTCCGCTCGCTGACGAAGCGGCACAACATGAGCTCCGAGTTCGACATCGACCAGATCGACAGCCTGCCGCTGGTCGGCATCGTCTACGGCTCGGGCAACATGATCCCGGGCGTCTACGACGCCGAGCTCCAGGCCGGCGCCAAGGCGATCGTCAACGCCGGCACCGGCAACGGCTCGGTCCCCGGCTACCTCGTCGACAAGCTGAAGGAGATCCGCTCCAAGGGCGCCATCGTGATCCGCTCGTCGCGAGTGCCGGACGGCTTCGTCCTGCGCAACGCCGAGCAGCCCGACGACAAGTACGACTGGGTGGTCGCCCACGACCTCAATCCCGCCAAGGCCAAGATCCTCGCCGCCGTGGCGCTCACCAAGACCAGCGACACCAAGGAGCTGCAGCGCATCTTCTGGGAGTACTGAGTCCGGGAGCGCGCCGGGTCTCCGAGGTTCGCCCCCGTCCTGCAGCATGCCTCGAACGAGCGCTTCGAGGCGTGGCGACGTCGGGCGTCCGGGCAAAGGCGGGCGGTCACCGTCTTTGCGGGCGCGGCGAAGCACTCCAGGGTCGCGCTGCCCTGTGTCACTTCGCTCCGCTCGTGATGACGATGCGGGCGGCATCGGTCGAACGCGACAGCGACCGCGGCCTCGGACTTGGGGTTTCCTGAGCCGGCGGGCAGACCTCATGTCAGCGCCGGCGCCCGCCCCGGGTTACATCCCGCGGCGCACCCCTTAGATACCGGCCACCGACGCGGGCGCGCGGCCGATCCCGACTCGCGGCACCGGCCGCGCGCCCGTCGGCACCGAGCCTGGAGGAACGAGCATGACCGAGCTTCATCCCGAGGTCGCGGCGGTCACCGAGCGCGTCGTGGCGCGCTCCCGCGAGACCCGGCGCGCCTATCTCGACCTGATCGCCCGCGAGCGCGAGGCGGGGGTCCGGCGCGGGAAGCTCGCCTGCGGCAACCTCGCCCACGGCTTCGCGGCCTCCGGCGAGGACAAGGCGGCGATCCGCGACGAGCGGACGGTGATGAACATCGGCATCGTCACCGCCTACAACGACATGCTCTCGGCCCATCAGCCGTACGGGCGCTACCCGGAGCAGATCAAGCTGTTCGCCCGAGAGCGCGGCGCCACCGCGCAGGTCGCGGGCGGCACGCCGGCCATGTGCGACGGCGTCACGCAGGGGCAGAGCGGCATGGAGCTGTCGCTGTTCTCCCGGGACACGATCGCGCTCTCCACCGCGGTCGCGCTGAGCCACGGCATGTTCGACGGCGCGGCGCTGCTCGGCATCTGCGACAAGATCGTGCCGGGCCTGCTGATCGGGGCGCTCCGCTTCGGCCACCTGCCGACGATCCTGATCCCGGCCGGGCCCATGCCGTCGGGCCTCGCCAACAAGGAGAAGCAGCGGATCCGCCAGCTCTACGCCGAGGGCAAGGTCGGCCGGGCGGAGCTGCTCGAATCCGAGTCCGCCTCCTACCACGCGGCCGGGACCTGCACGTTCTACGGCACGGCCAACTCCAACCAGATGATGATGGACATGATGGGCCTGCACATGCCGGGCTCGTCCTTCATCAACCCCGGCACCAAGCTGCGCCAGGCCGTGACCCGGGCGGCGATCCACCGGCTCACCGAGATCGGCGGCGCCGGCAACGACTACCGGCCGCTGGGCCTCTGCGTCGACGAGAAGGCGATCGTCAACGCCGCGGTCGGCCTGCTCGCGACGGGCGGATCCACCAACCACGCGATCCACCTGCCGGCCATCGCGCGCGCGGCCGGCATCGTCATCGACTGGGAGGACATCGACCGCCTGTCCAGCGCCGTGCCGCTGATCGCCCGCGTCTACCCGAACGGCGCCGGCGACGTGAACCACTTCCACGCCGCGGGCGGCATGAGCTTCGTGATGGCGGCCCTGCTCGACGCGGGCCTCCTGCACGACGACATCCTGACCGTGTCGGGCCAGACGCTGCGCGACCACGCCCGCGACCCGAAGCTCGACGGCGAAGAGCTGGTCTTCGAGGACGCCGTGCCGGAGAGCCTGGACGACACGATGCTGCGCCGGCCCGGCAACCCGTTCCAGCCCGACGGCGGCATGCGGCTCGTGAAGGGCAATCTCGGCCGGGCGACGTTCAAGACCAGCGCCGTCGAGGAGCATCGCCGCACCATCGAGGCCCCGGCCCGGGTCTTCTCCGACCAGGACGAGGTGCTGAAGGCGTTCAAGGCCGGTGAGCTGGAGCGCGACGTCGTGGTCGTGGTCCGGTTCCAGGGCCCGAAGGCGAACGGCATGCCGGAGCTCCACAAGCTCACGCCGCCGCTCGGCGTGCTGCAGGACCGCGGCCACAAGGTCGCCCTGGTGACGGACGGGCGGATGTCGGGCGCGTCCGGCAAGGTGCCGGCCGCCATCCACCTGAGCCCCGAGGCGCTCGGCGGCGGCCCGATCGGGCGGATCCGCGACGGCGACATCGTCCGCCTCAGCGCGGCCGACGGGCTGCTGGAGGTGCTGGTCGACGAGGCAGAGCTTGCCACCCGCCCCGAGGCCGAGGCGCCGGAGCCCGCGCAGGGCACCGGGCGGGAGCTGTTCGCGTTCATGCGTCACGGGGCCGACACGGCGGAGCGGGGCGCCTCCGCGATGCTCGCCGCCGCCGGCCTCTGAAAGCGAGAGGGAGTTGCCGACCATGAACGATCTGACCAGCATCGACGCGCTGATGCGCTCCGTGCCCGTCATTCCGGTCCTGGTGATCGACGACGCGGCGCAGGCGCGGCCCATCGCCGAGGCCCTGGTGAAGGGCGGCCTGACCGCCCTGGAGGTCACCCTGCGGACCCCGGCCGCCCTCGACGTCATCCGGGAGATGACCCGGGTCGAGGGCGCGGTGGTGGGCGCCGGGACGGTGCTCAACCCGCGCGATCTCGAGAAGGCCCTGGCGGCGGGGGCCGAGTTCATCGTCTCGCCGGGCCTCACCGAGCCGCTGACCGACGCCGCCAAGGCCAACGGCGTGCCCTACCTGCCCGGCGTCGCGACGGCGGCCGACATCATGCGCGGCCTCGACCACGGGCTCGACCGGTTCAAGTTCTTCCCGGCGGAGGCCGCGGGCGGGATCAAGGCGCTGAAGGCGCACGCGGCGGTGTTCGGCGCGGTGCGGTTCTGCCCGACGGGCGGGATCACCGAGCTGAGCGCCCCGGACTGGCTGTCGATCCCGTCCGTGCTCTGCGTCGGCGGCAGCTGGGTGGTGAAGCCCGGCACGCCGGATCCGGCGGCGATCGAGCGGGCGGCCCGGGCCGCCGCGGGGTTGCGCAAGGCGTAAGCCTCACGACCGACGTCCTTGCGAGCGGAGCGAAGCAATCCAGGGTCGCGCCACATCTCCAGGATGTCGCGCGACCCTGGGTCACTTCGCTGCGCTCGTGATGACGGAGAGGGCGCGGCCCCGCCCGCAGAGAGGTGGGAGCTGTTGCAGCCCCTCACTCCGCCGGCAGCGGCTGCCTCTGCACCCGCGGGACGAAGACACCGCTTTCCGGCTCGAGCGCGATGCGCCGGTCGTGGAAGGCGTCCAGCGTCGAGCGGTGGCCGATCGACACGATCGTCGTGCCGGGGAGCTGCTCGCGCAGCATCCGGTAGAGGGCGGCCTCGGAGGGCTCGTCGAGGGAGGCCGTCGCCTCGTCGAGGAACAGCCATTCGGGCTTGGCCAGCAGCGCGCGGGCGATGGCGAGCCGCTGCTGCTCGCCACCCGACAGCCGCCGCTCCCAGGTGTCGCTCTCGTCGAGATGGTCGACGAGGTGGGGGAGCTGCGCGGCCGTCAGGGCGTCCCGGATCGCCGCGTCCGAGAACTGGTCGGTGGTGTTCGGGTAGACAACGGCGCCGCGCAGGGTCCCCTGCGGAATGTAGGGCCGCTGCGGCAGCAGCAGGGCCGACTGCCCGGCGGGCACGTCGACCCGGCCCTTGCCGAACGGCCAGATCCCCGCGATCGCCCGGAACAGGGTCGACTTGCCGGAGCCGGAGGGACCCGTGACCAGGGTCGCGCCGCCGCGCGGCAGGGTTAGCGCGTCGGCGGTGACGATCGGCTTCCCGTTCGGCAGGGCGAGGACGAGGCCGCGCGCGGTGACGTCGCCGGTGCTCTCGTTCCCCTGGACGAGGCCGTAGCCCGCCGCCTCCAGCGCCTCGGCCTTCGTCATGGCCCTTCGGAACGAGCCGAGACGGATGGTATTGGCCTTGTAGGCGGCCAGCGTCGTGTACGAGTCCACGAAGAACGACAGCGAGCTCTGCACCTGGCTGAACGCCTGGGACGTCTGCTGGAGCGCGCCCAGCGTGATCTTCTTGGCGAAGAAGGACGGGGCCGCCAGCACCATCGGGAAGATGACGCTCGCCTGCCGGTAGCTGAACGTGAAGGCGATCAGCTTGATGCGGCGGAAGATGATCCCGACGTAGTTGTCGATCACGCTGTGGAACAGGCTCGAGAGCCGCGAGGCTTCCGCCCGCTCGCCGCGCAGCAGGGCGATCTGCTCGGAGTAGATGCGGTTCCGGGCCAGCGCGAAGCGGAAATTCGCCTCGACCTGCTCCTGCCGGAAGTCCAGCCCGATGAGCGGCCGGCCGATCAGGTGGGTGAGCCACGTGCCGACCACCGCGTAGGCGATCACCAGCCAGACCAGGAAGCCCGGGATCACCGTGTCGGTGAACGGCACGACGAAGTCGCGCGACAGGGTCCAGAGGATCACGATGAACGACACGAGCTGCGCGGCCTGGCTGAGGAGCCGGATCGACAGCGTCGTGGTCTGCACGATGAAGCTGTTGACGTCGGCCTGGATGCGCTGGTCCGGGTTGTCCGCTTCCTCGTCGGTGAACGGGATCCGGTAATGCGTGCCGTTGCCGAGCCAGCGCTCGTACAGGCTGTGGGTCAGCCACGTGCGCCAGCGGATGAGCAGCGAGGAATCGACGAACAGGTCGAACATGCCGATGGCGATGTTCAGCGTGGCCAGCGGCACGAACACCCAGAGCAGCTGGTACCAGAACGCGTTCGCGTCGTATTCCTGGAGCGAGTTGTAGATGTCGCGGTAGAAGAAGTTGAACCGCAGCGTCAGCGCCACGTCGGCGAAGTTCACGAAGATCGACAGCGCCACGAGGTTGCGGCCGATCCGGCCCTCGGTGGTGCCGAACCAGCGGAACAGGCCGATCTCCTTGGTCGGCTTGTCGCGATTGGCGAAGTACGGGTCGGCGATGTTGGTGATCGCGCGGATCGGCTCGAGATGCGAGATGCCGAGCACGATGGCGGCGAAGACCACCGCGCCGGTGGCGGCGAAGGCCGGCGGGAGCAGCGCGGCGATCACCGGCGGCAGCAGTCCCATGGCGGCGATCGTCTTCGATCCGGCGAGCAGCAGGTAGCCGACGCCGTAGACCGAGACGAAGACCTTCAGGTAGGCCGAGATGCCGTTCGCGGCGATCAGGATGCCCGCCATGGCGAAGCCGGCGAGGGAGACGTAGAGCGGCGGGCTCGGGATTCCGGGAAACGCCAGCAGGATCAGCGCGGCCAGGGCCGTGAGCACGGCCTGGATGCCCAGTCCGGTCCTGAGTGCTGCCACCGTCGATCCCCCATCCGTGCGCGCCCGCCCGGGGCGCCGCCGGCGGCCTTGGCCCCGGCAGATGGCCAGATAGTGGCACTCGGCCCGCGCTGTCGCGTGAAACTTTGGTCACGTTCCGGCGGTGCGGCGATTTACGCGGGCACCGCGGCTACCAGTTCCACTCCTCGAAGCCGGGCTCGCGGCAATGGTAGCCGATCGGGCATTGCGGGTTGTCGCGCGTCGGGGCGAAGCGCAGCTCGGCGATCTCCGCGCCGCTGCACTGGCCGGGATTGCTGACGAACCGCTCCGGCGCCGCCCCGGCGGCGATGATCACGTCGCCCTCGTTCTTCACCAGGGCCATCGCCTCGGAGCAGGTCATGCGGGCCGTCATCGAGCCGCGCGGCGGCCGCGACTGCGCACGGGCCTCGACCCCGGCCGCGACGGCGGCGAGGTGGGCGAACAGCAGAGCGAGGGCCAACGGCCTCATCGGTTACGGGTTCCGGTACACACCCGGGAAGAAAGCCCGCGGGTCTGGCGCCATCCTGCACAAGCGGGCCGCCCGAGACTGTCACCGGAATGCGCCACCGGGCCGCTTTCGCCGTCGGACCGCCGCAATCGGCGGATTAGGAGATTCCGGGATCGCCGGAAGCAGCAGTAGATTTGTGGTCGTGGACGCCTGCGCGGGCGGCCCCGGCACGACGGCTGGACCGGCCCCCCGGCACGCGTCTCCGGCGCCCCGCGTGCCGGCCGACCGGCGCCGGAGCCAAGGGACCCAGCGATGTCCGCTCTCTCGATCCTCGACATCTCCGCCGTGCGCGCCGCGCCCGTCTCCCGCGAGCCCTACGCCTACACGCTCGGCAGCAACGTCCTGAATCCCGACGCGATCGACGACATCCGGCGCGACTTCCCGGACATCGCCAAGCCCGGCTACCTCACGGTCGACGAGATCACCCTGAAGGGCCGGTTCAAGGCGCTGATCGACGAGCTGGAGAGCGACGCCTTCTCGAAGATCCTCGGCGAGAAGTTCGGCATCGACCTCGTCTCCTGCCCGCGCCTGACGACCATCATGCGCCGCAGCCAGCTGAAATACGGCTCGATCCACACCGACGGCCCGTCGAAGGTGCTCACCCTGCTCGTCTACATGAACGACGCCTGGGACGCCCCGGCGGCCGGCCGCCTGCGGGTGCTCTACGACGGCCGCAACTACGAGCCCTTCGCGGTGGAGGTCCCGCCGACCATGGGCACGATGTTCGCGTTCCTGCGGGCGGACAATTCCTGGCACGGCCACGAGCCCTTCGAGGGCGAGCGGCGCGTGGTCCAGGTGGCGTGGCTCAGGGACGCGTCGGAGCTGGAGCGCAAGCGCAAGCGCAACCGCACGGCGCAGTTCCTGAAGGGCATCTTCGGCCGCTGAGCGGACGAGAGGGGGGCAGACCATGGGGGCGGTCGTTCTGGCGGATCCGGGCGACGGGGCGCGTTCCGGCTCCTGGCGTCGCTTCGCCTTGCCGACCCTCCTCGTCCTCGGCTGGGTGGGCCTCTTCGCCTACAGCGCCGCCTACCTCACCGAGGACCTGCCGTTCCGCCCGTCCCCGCCGGAAGCGAGCCCGTCCGCGGCGAGGTCCGCCGCGCCGCGCCCCGCGCGCCGCGTCGTGATGCTCGACGAGCCCGACCCGCTCACCGCCCCGGCCGAGCCGCCCGGCCAGACCGCCATGGCGGCCTCGCCGGCGCCGGCGGCCCCGCAGAGTGCCGCGGCGCCGCCCGCGACCACGGCGAATGCCCGCCCCGCCCCGGGCGCCGCTCCGGCCGCCGCCGTGCCCGCCGCCGAGTATGTCGGTGTCTGGGGCCCGACGCCCGAGGCCTGCGGAGCGCGCTCGCGCCGCCGCGGCTACATCCCGGCCACGATCACGCAGGACCGCGCCCGCGCGGGCCGCACGCTGTGCCTGTTCCACGACGTGCGGCGAAGCGGCGGCGCCTGGGTCACGGCCGCCGAGTGCAGCGATCGCGGCCGCCACTGGTCGTCGCAGGTCCGCCTGCAGGTGGATGGCGAGCACCTGACCTGGTCGAGCAGCCGCGGGACCTCGACCTATATCCGCTGCGGCCGCCGCGCCGGCTGAGCGGCGCCGTCACGCCGCCGGATCCGCTCCCTGCCCCTCGGCCGCGCGCAGGACGATCCGCGCCGCGGCCCGGCTCGGCGTGTCCGCCGCGGCGAGCCGCATCCGCCCGTCGATGCGGCCGAGGGCGGCGAGCTGGACGTCGCGCTCGGCACCGCCGGCCAGGAGCGGCCGCAGGGCGCCGGCGAGGCGCTCCGGGGTGCAGTCGGCCTGGACGAATTCCGGCATCGCGTTCTCGGCGAGGATCAGGTTCGGCAGCACGATGCTCGGGACCTGGATCAGCCGGCGGGCGATGAACTCCTCCGCCCGCGAGACCTTGTAGGCGACGACCATCGGGACGCCCGCGAGCGCCAGCTCCAGCGTGACCGTGCCGGAGGCGGCGAGCGCCGCCCGGGCCTCCCGGAAGGCCGCGTATTTCGGCGCCTCGCCGGTGACGATGCGGACCGGCACCGGCCACCCGGCCGACAGCCGCTCGATCAGGGCCCTGTGCCGGGTCACGGCGGGCAGCACCGCCTCGACCGCCAGGCCCTCGGCGACGCGGGCCAGCGCCGCACCGAAGACCGGCATCAGCCGCTCGATCTCGGACCGGCGGGAGCCCGGCAGGACCACGAGGCTGTAGGGAACGGCCTCGCGCCGCCCCCGCTCGGCCGCGCCGGGCCGCAGTTCCGGGAGGCGCTCGATCAGCGGATGCCCGACATAGGTGCAGGGGGGACCGCCGAGCCGCAGATGCGCGTCGGGCTCGAAGGGGAGCAGGGCCAGCACGTGGTCGATGAACGGCCGCATGCCCTTCGCCCGCCACGGCCGCCACGCCCACACGCTCGGGGACACGTAGTCGATGATCGGGATGCCGGGGGCCGCCCTGCGCACGCGCCGCGCCACCGCGTGGGTGAAGCCCGGGCTGTCGATGATCACCAGCACGTCGGGCCGCGCGCGGATCGTCGCCTCGACGGTCTCGCGGATGCGGCGGAGCAGGGTCCGCGCGCGGGCGAGGACCGGCAGGTAGCCCATCACCGCCACGTCATCGAGGGGGAACAGGGACGCGAACCCCGCCTCCGCCATGGCCTCGCCGCCGACGCCGCCGAAGACGGTGTCGGGCGCGGCCTCGCGCAGGGCGCGCATCAGCTTGGCGCCGAGCTGGTCGCCGGAATCCTCGCCGGCCACGAGCCAGATCGTGCGGGGCCGGCCGGTCACGGCGCGCCCCCGTACCCGACCACGAACAGGCCGAGGCGGTCGGCCTCCGCGGCCGTCGCCGCCCGGTCGATGACCAGGGTCCCGCCGGCCTCCAGGGCGAGCCCGGCGCAGCCCGCCCGGGCCGCGTTGCGCACGGTGCGGGCGCCGACGGCCGGGAGATCGATGCGGCGGTCCTGGCCGACCTTCGGGGCCTTCACCAGCACGGTCGCGGGCATCGCCCGGCCGAACCCGAAGGGGCGCCGCCCCAGGGCCCGGGCCCGGGCCAGCATGCGGTCCGTGCCCTCCGGCCCCTCCACGGCGAGGATCCGGTCGCCGGCCAGGACGACCGCCTGCCCCAGATCGTAGGGCGAGAGGGCGTCGAGGACGCCGCGCCCGGTGCGGATCGAGGCGGCCGCCTCCGCGTCCGGGGCCCGGCGCCCGAGCGGGCCGTCCGGGCAGAGCAGGTCCGGCGCGGCCTCGTGGACGCCGACGACCCGGTGGCCCGCCTCCTCGACCAGCGTGACCGCCGCCCGCAGCAGGCGGTCGTCCCCGCCGCCGGCGATCGCCAGCAGGGCCTCGCGGTTGCGCAGGGCGGCGCCCGCGTTGAGGATCGCGGCCGGGCTCGGGCGGGAGACGCCGCCCGCCGGCACCACGGTCGCCGGCCCCCAGAGCCGCAGCAGCTTCAGGGTGGCCGCGAGATCGAGGAGGTCGACCGTGGCGTCGGCGCCGGCGCGCAGGGCCGGGCCGGTGAAGCCGCGCAGCGCGATCACCCGGAAGGGCCGGCGCGCCCGGCGGAGCGACTCGGCGACGAGCTCCGGCAGGCGCCCCGCCCCCGCGATCAGGACCAGGGCCCCCTCGGGGGCGGGATCGGCCTCGGTCACGGCCCGGCCGCTCAGGCGGCGCTGATCGGGGTCGGGACCTCGCGCGGCGTGCAGATCGAGCGCTTGCCGCCGAGGCGGATGAAGTCGAGGATCTCGGCGACCGCCGCGTGGGACTCGAAGGTCGCGGCCACGTCCTCCACCCGCTCCATCAGCGTGCCCTCGGGGGCGAAGAGCAGGCGGTAGGCGCGCCGCAGCGCGTGGATGTCCTCGCGGGCGAAGCCGCGGCGCTGCAGCCCGATGATGTTGAGCCCCGACAGGTAGGCCCGGTTGCCGAGCACCATGCCGTAGGGGATGCAGTCGTTCTCCAGGCCCGACAGGCCGCCCACGAAGGCGTGCGCGCCGACCCGCGCGAACTGGATCACGGCGGCGCCGCCGCCCAGGATCGCGTAGTCGCCGACGCTGCAATGGCCCGCCAGCATGACGTTGTTGGAGAAGATCACGTGGGCGCCGACCCGGCAATCGTGGCCGACATGCGAGTTGGCCAGGAAGGTGCAGTGGTCGCCGACCACGGTCTCCAGGCCGCCGCCGCTGGTGCCCGGGTTCATGGTGACGCCCTCGCGGATCAGGCAGTCGGCGCCGATCGTCAGGGTCGAGGCCTCGCCCCGGTATTTCAGGTCCTGCGGCTGGTGGCCGATGGACGCGAAGGGGAAGATCCGGGTGCGGGGGCCGATCGCGGTGCGGCCCGCCAGGACCACGTGGCTGATGAGTTCGCAGTCCGCGCCGAGCACGACCTCGGGCCCGACATGGCAGAAGGGGCCGATCCGCGCCCCGTCGCTGATGCGGGCGCCGGTCTCGATCACCGCGCTCGGGTGGATGACGGGGGCGGTCACTCCGTCACCAGCATGGCACTGATCTCGGCCTCCGCGACCAGCGTGCCGTCGACCCGGGCCTCGCCGCGGAACCACCACATGGTCCGGCGCTGGTTCAGCTTCGTCATATGGAAGCGCACTTGGTCGCCGGGGGTGACGGGCTTGCGGAACTTGCACTTGTCGATGGTCATGAAGAACACCTGCTTGGTGTTCCGCCCGTCCGCCCGGATGTGGCGGCAGCAGATCGCCCCCGCCGTCTGCGCCATACCCTCGATCAGGAGCACGCCCGGGAAGACCGGCATGTCGGGGAAGTGGCCCATGAACTGCGGCTCGTTGGCCGTGACGTTCTTGATGCCGACGCAGGATTCGTCCCGGTCGATCTCGACGATGCGGTCGACCATCAGGAACGGGTAGCGGTGCGGCAGCAGCTCCAGCAGCGTCTGGATATCGGCTATGCCCAGCTCGCTGCCGGTCTCGCGCGCCGCCTCACTCATCGAAATCCGCACCTCGACTTGCCGCCATCGGCGGCCCGCAATCCGGCCGCCACCGGGGCGCCGACCGCCCTATTCGGAAGAAATCGCCGGAAGCGCAAGGCCTTCCCGGTCAGGCGTCGTCTCCGGCGGGCTCCTTGCCCGAGCGTTCCGCGAGCCGCGCGAGCGTCGTCAGCTCGCGGAACCAAGCCCGCACCGGCTTGGCGGGCGTCCCGCCCCAGCGGCTGCCCGGCGGCACGTCGCGGTTGACGTTGGACGAGCCGGCGATCTGCGCGCCGCGACCGATGCGCAGGTGGCCGACGACGCCGACCTGCCCGCCGAGGACGACGTAATCCTCCAGCGTGGTCGAGCCCGAGATGCCGACCCCCGACACGATGACGCAGTGGCGCCCGATCACGACGTTGTGGGCGATCTGCACGAGGTTGTCGATCTTGGTGCCCTCCCCGATCACCGTGTCGCGCGAGGCGCCCCGGTCGACCGTGGTGTTGGCACCGATCTCGACGTCGTCCTGCACGATGACCCGCCCGACTTGCGGCACCTTGAGGTGGGTGGCGCCCATGGCGAAGCCGAACCCGTCCTGTCCGAGCCGGGCCCCCGGATGCAGGATCACCCGGTTGCCGAGGAGGGCGTGGCTGAGGGTCGTGCCCGCGCCGATCGCGCAGTCGCGCCCGATCCGGACCCCCGGCCCGATGACGGCGTTCGGCCCGATCACCGTGCCGGCGCCGATCTCGGCTCCCGGCCCGATCACCGCGCCGGGATCGACCGTGACCCCGTCCTCGAGCCGGGCCTCGGGATGGACGTGGGCGCCGGAGGCGACGCCGCGGACCGCGAACTGGGAACCGGGACGCAACGCGTCCGGGTGCAGGCGGCCGAGCAGGGCCGCGTAGGCGCGGTAGGGATCGCGGCTGACGAGGGCGACGGTTCCGGCGGGGCAGCGCGCCGCGAAGCGGGGCGAGATGAGGCACACGCCCGCACGCGTCGCCGCGAGGGCGTCGCCGTAGCGGGCATTGTCCATGTAGGCGAGGTGGTCCGGACCGGCACTCTCCAGGGAGGCCGCGCCGCTGAACCGGCGATCCGGATCCGCTCCCTCGGGGAGGCCGAGGCCGGCGGCGGCCGCGATCTCGGCCAGGGTGAGGCCGGTGGCGGCGGTGAAGAAGACGGGATCTGTCATGTCCGACAACGCGCCGGCCGGGAGAATCCGGCCGGCGCGCGTGTTTTTTATCAGAAGCGCGAGCCGCCGGAGAAGCGGAAGGCCTGGACCTGATCCGCGCCGATATGGCCGAACTTGCCGAGGATCGGGACGAACACCTTCTGACCCTCGTCCTTGGACAGAGCGTAGGCGTAGTCGAACCGGATCGGGCCGAGCGGCGAGTTCCACAGGATGGACGCGCCGATCGAGGAGCGGATCGCCGCCGTGTCGCGGACGTTCACGCATTCCGGCTCCACGCCGATCGTGAAGGCGTTGAAGTTGCACTTCCCGGTCGTCGGCGAAATGCCGTTGATGAAGGCGTCGCCGTTCACGTTGAAGTTCCGCTGGCCGTGATAGCCGAACAGCGTGCCGGCATCGGCGAAGAGCGCGCCTTTCAGGCCCAGATCCCGCGGAACGAGGGGCAGCGGGAACTGCACTTCGAGGGTGCCGCCGACGTAGGTCGAGCCGCCGATGGCGTTCGAGCGGGCGTCGGCGATGCCGACGTCGCGCGGACCGATGCCGTTCGGCGCGAAGCCGCGGACCAGCGACGGGCCGAGGAAGAACTGGTCGGTCACCCGCAGCGGGTCGTTGTTGAGCGACGAGATGTGGCCGCCCTGGAAGCGGATGAAGCCGACCACGTCCTCGAAGATCTCCTTGTAGTACCGCGCGTCGGCGGTCACGCGGAAGAACTTGGAGTCGCCGCCCAGGCCCGCGACGTCGGGCTTCAGCTCGGCGTAGAGACCGTTGCGGGGCGCGCCGATCACGTCGAGGGTCGAGTAGGCGAGCGTCAGGCCGGCCAGCGAGGTCAGCGTGTTGCCCTGCGAGCCCTTGATGGCGATCGAGGCCTCGCCGTCATACGCGCAGTTCGGGTAGATCGACTGGCCGCCGATGTTGCGGCCGGTGTTCGGGTCGATCGTGCCCGCCGCGTAGGTGGCGGTGTAGCCGGGGATCGGGATCGAGCAGTCGTTGTACGGCCGCTTGAGGGTGTTCGGCACCTTCAGCTCGGTGTTGTACAGCGAGTAGCGCAGCGTGATGCCGAACTCCTCGGTGATCGGCAGGCCGAGGCGCAGCTGACCGCCGTACACCGTGGTCTCGTAGCGCGAGTACCGGGTCAGGTCGGAGTACTTGTAGAAGGCATCGAAGCCCGCCGCGAGGCGGTAGCCGAGGAAGTACGGCTCGGTGAACGAGAAGTCGACGCCGCGCGAATACTGGCCGCCCGTACCGGCGAGCCGGACGTACTGGCCACGACCGAGGAAGTTCGACTCGGAGACCGAGACCTCGCCGATGATGCCGTCCTGGGTGGAGTAGCCGCCCGCCACCGAGAACGAGCCCGTGGGCTGATCCTCGACATCGATGTTGATGACCACCCGGTCCGGGGCCGAGCCCGGCTCGTTCGAGAAGCGGACCTTCTTGAAGAAGCCTAGGCCGTTCAGGCGCCGCTCGGCGCGGTCGGTCAGCACGCGGTTGTAGGCATCGCCCTCCGCGATATCGAGCTCGCGGCGGATGACGTAGTCGCGGGTGCGGGTGTTGCCGCGGATGTTGATGCGCTCGACGTAGACGTGCGGGCCGTCCTCGACCACGAAGCCCAGGGAGACTTGGTGGCTCGCCGGGTCGCGCTGGCCGGTCGGGCGGACCTGCGCGAACGGGTAGCCGGCGCGGTTGACCTGGCGGGTGACGTTGTTGAGCGTCTTCTCGACGTCGTCGGCGTTGTAGACGTCGCCCACGGAGGTGGCGATGTCGCTGTCGAGCTTCGCGGTGTCGAGGCCCGGCAGGCGGGAATCCACCTGGACGGCGCCGACCCGATACTGCTCGCCCTCGCTCACCGTGATGGTGATGACGTAGCCGGACTTGTCGCCCTCGACGTAGCGCGCGTCGGCGCTGACCACCTGGAAGTCGGCGTAGCCGTTCTTCAGGTAGTAGCGGCGGACTTGGTCGAGGTCGTTGGTGATGCGGTCGGGATCGTAGACGTCGGAGGTCTTGATGAACGACAGGAAGTTCATCTCCGAGGAGCTCATCAGCCCCTTCAGCGTCCGCTCCGAGTAGGCGTTGTTGCCGACGAAGTTGATCGAGAGGATACCGGTCTTGTCGCCCTCGTCGATCTGGTAGATCACGTCGACGCGGCCGTTGGGCAGGTCGACGGTCCGGTAGGTCACCTTGGCGGTGCCGCGGCCGAAGCGCTTGTAGACGTCGCGGATGCGCGCGAGGTCGGCGTTGATGATCGCCTCGCTGTAGGGCCCGCGCGACTTGGCCTCGACCACCCCTTCCAGGGTGGCCTTCTCGATCTTCTTGTTGCCCTCGAAGACCACGCGGTTGATCAGGTTGTTCTCGCGGACGGTCACCACCGTGCGGCCACCCGACTGGGCGACCTTCACGTCGGAGAACATCCCGCTCGCGAGCAGGTTGCGGCGGGCCTCCTCGGCGGAGCCGGACGCCGTCCCGGTCACGTAGGACCGGATCGTGTCGGCATCGACGCGCTGGTTGCCCTGGACGACGATCTGCTGCGCCTGGGCAGCCCCGCTCAGGACGACACCCAGACCGGCAGTGACTAGGACGATGGTTTTCCGCACCGACTTACGTCGGGGCTTCCCCGTCAACGACATCATGCAATCGCCCGTTTCTGTTCTGGTCGCGGGGGTTAGCCCGTCACGGGCGACCGTTGATCGGCCGTCCCGTCACCTGGTCCAAGCGTGGCTTCGGTCCAAGCGTAGCTCTTAGCGGGATTCCCCTGCCAAGCAAACGCGCGGGAGGCCATCGTCAGGGGATTTTGGGGGGTCGTGGCCTTCGCGCCACTTAACGGTGCGGTCAGCTTACGGGCAAACCGCGGATCATGGTGAACGCGCCGTAAACGCCTGAGCGACCGGCCCTTTTTCGCGCCAATCACGGTCGCGTGAACGTCCCGTTAACCCCGTTTCGACGCTTCGGCGGGGCGTCATCCGGGCGGTGTCCGGGCGAGATCGCGGCGAGATTGGGGCAGTGTTTCCGGTGGAGATCCGGCGGCGATCCTCGGATCCCCGCCGGCCCCGGATCAGGTGTTCCGCCAGGAGGCGCCGAGGTTGAGGATGTCGTTCCAGGCGGCGAACAGCATCAGCATCAGCACGAGGGCGAGGCCGATGCGGAAGCCGATCTCCTGGGCCCGCTCGCTCAGCGGGCGGCCGCGCACCACCTCGAAGGCGTAGAACAGCAGGTGGCCGCCATCGAGCAGTGGCACCGGGAACAGGTTGAGCAAGCCGATCGAGACGGAGAGCAGGGCGATCAGCCCGACCAGGCCGCCGACGCCGCCGGTCTTGGCGACCTCGCCGGAGACGCGGGCGATGCCGATCGGACCCGAGAGCTGGTCGGCGGATTCCCGCCCGGTCACGAGCTTGCCGAGATACGAGAAGGTGCGCTCGACGACGAAGTAGGTCTCCTTCACGCCGAGATTGAGCGAGTCGAGCGCCCCGTACTGCACCAGTCGCGCCTCGGAGCCCGCGGGCGAGCGGATGCCGAGCCGGCCGATCCGGTGGCGGCCGAACGGCGTCTTCTCCTCGAAGGTGGCCGGCGTCGCCTGGATGGTGATGGGCTGGTCGTTGCGCTCCACCGTGAAGGTCAGCGGCGTCCCGGCGCTGCCGGTCACCGTGCGGTACATGGCGTTGAAGTCGCCGATCTTCTCGCCGTCGATCGCGGTGATCACGTCGCCGGGCTGGAAGCCGGCCTGGGCGGCGACGCTGTTCGGCTCCACCGACGAGACCCGGGCGGGCAGCTCGTAGCGGCCGCCGAGCCAGATGGCGCCCGCGAAGAGCAGGATCGCCAGGATGAAGTTGGCCACCGGGCCCGCGGCGACGATCGCGGCGCGCTTGGACACGGGCTGGGTCGGGAAGCTGATCGCCCGCTCGTGCGGGCTCATCCGGGCGACCGCTTCGGGATCGGGCATGCTGGCGCCGTTCACGTCGCCGTGGAACTTCACGTAGCCGCCGAGCGGGATCGCGCAGACCTTCCAGCGGGTGCCGCGCCGGTCGTTGAACCCGAACAGCTCGGGACCGAAGCCGAGCGAGAAGGCGTGCACGCCGACCCCGCACCAGCGCCCGACCAGGAAGTGGCCCATCTCGTGTACGAACACCACGACGGTGAGCACGAACAGGAACGGGATCACGGCGCCGAAGAAACCGCCGGCGGTTCCGCCCATCGCGTTGAGGAAGTCCATAAGCCGTATCCTGGCCGTCTCGGCGCCGGCTTCTCGGGCCGGCCATCCGCCCTGTCTAGCAGATCGGCGGTGCCGACCGCCAACGCAATCCTGCGGCCCGGCCGCGGAAGGTCGCACGCGCCGTCCGATTCCGCACCGGCCGATCGCGCGGGGTCGGTCCCGCCCGTCGGGGACCGCCCGTCAGTGGCCGCCGCCCCCGCCCGCGCCGGCATTCGGCCGCCGGATCATGGGGACCGCGCAGGCCATCGCGAGGAACAGGACGGTGAGGGACAGGAACACGTCCTCGAAGGCCATGACGAGCCCCTGGATCCGCACCGTGTTGGTCATCGCCTTCAGCGCCATGTCGGAGGCGGCGCTGCCGTAGGCGTCGAAGCCGCGCTGCATCGCGTCGAGCCGCTCCAGCGCGGCCGTGTTCGCCCAGGTGAAGCGCTCGTGCAGCCGGGCGAGGTGCAGGTCCCAGCGGTCGTTGAGGATCGTGTTGATCAGCGCGAGCCCGACCGCGCCGCCGAGGTTGCGGGTCAGGTTGAACAGCCCCGACGCGTTCTTCATCCGCGCCGGCGGCAGCGTGCCCAGCGCGATGTTGTTGATCGGGATCATGCACAGCATCAGCGAGCAGCCGCGCAGGATCTGCGGCACGAGCAGCTCGTAGAAGTCCCAGTCCTTGGTGAGCCCGGTGACGATCCACGTGCCGCAGGCGAAGCCGACGAAGCCGATCCCCATCATGATCCGGGGATCGACCTTGCCCGAGAGCCGGCCGGCGATCGGCGCGGTGGCGAACATGCACAGGCCGGAGACGAACATCGTCTCGCCGATCATCAGCGCCGAGTAGCCGCGCACCCGGGCGAGGTAGACCGGGTAGATGTAGGTCAGCCCGTAGAGGCCGATGCCCAGCACGAAGCTCGCCACGCAGCCGCTGGCGAAGTTCCGGTCCGAGAAGGCCCTGAGATCGACGATCGGCTGCTTCGCCGTGAACACCCGCCAGAAGAACAGCAGCGCCGACGTCCCGCAGACGACCGCGCAGGCGAAGACCGCCTCGTCCTGCAGCCAGTCGTGGTTGGGCCCCTCCTCCAGCACGTATTCGAGGCAGCCGAGGAAGCCGGCCATGAAGGCGAGTCCGGCCCAGTCGAACGACCGGATCAGGCCGTAATTGGGCTCGTCGAAATCGACTAGGATCCAGGTCGAGACCGTCACGAAGATGCCCGGCACGACGTTGATCAGGAACAGCCAGTGCCAGGACATCAGGTCGGTCAGGTAGCCGCCCACCGTCGGCCCGATCGTCGGCGCCAGCGTCGCCACGAGGCCGATCATCGGCGAGACGATGGTCCGCTTCGAGGGCGGGAAGATCGTGAAGGCCGCGGCGAAGACGGTCGGGATCATGCCGCCGCCGATGAAGCCCTGGAGCGCCCGCCAGACGATCATCTCGCCGATCGACGAGGAGGTGGCGCACATCAGGCTCATCAGGGTGAAGCCGCCCGCCGAGATGGCGAACATCCAGCGCGTCGAGAGCACCCGCGACAGGGTGCCGGAGAGCGGGATCGAGATGACCTCGGCGATCAGGTAGCTGGTCTGGACCCAGGGGATCTCGTCGCCGGAGGCCGAGAGGCCGGCCTGGATCTCGTTCAGGGAGGCCGAGACGATCTGGATGTCCAGGATCGCCATGAACATGCCGAAGACCATGCAGACGAACGCCACCATGCGGCGGCGGTCGAGGGGCGGCTCGGCGGCGCGGATCGGCGCGCCGGGCGCGAGGGCGGCACTGGCGGCCATCGCCGGTCTCAGCGGCTGGCGGTGCTGACCGGCCGCGGCGCGGAGGCGCGGTCGAGGACGGAGCGGTCCGCGCCGGTGCGGGTATCGACCCGGACCACCGCCGACAGGCCCGGCCGCAGCAGGCCCTCGCGGGCGACCTCCTCGGGCACGCGCACCCGCACGGGCAGGCGCTGGACGATCTTGGTGAAGTTGCCGGTGGCGTTGTCGGGCGGCAGCAGGCTGAACACCGAGCCGGAGGCCGGCGAGAACGATTCCACCACGGCGTGGATCTCGCGGTCCGGATAGGCGTCGACCGTCACGGTCACCGGCTGGCCGGGACGCATGCGCTCGACCTGGGTCTCCTTGAAGTTCGCGTCGATCCGGACGCTCTGGAGCGGGACCAGGGCGGCGATCCGCGTGCCGGGCCCGACATAGGCGCCGGCCTCGACGGCCTTGTTGCCGACCACCCCGTCGAAGGGCGCGCGGATCGCCGTGAAGTCGAGGTCGCGCCGGGCCCGGTCGACGGCGGTGCGGAGCTCCGCCGCGAGGCTCTCCGCCTCGCGCTTCTGCGCCTGGAGCACGTCCACGTTGGCGCGGGCCGCGAGGAGGCCGGCCTCCATGGCCTTCACGGAGGCCTCGGTGCGGTCGCGGTCGGCGCGGGTCTGGTCGATGCGCGACTTGGCGACGTAATCCGCCTGCATCTGCGTCGACCGGGCGAAGTCGGCCTGGGCGCGGACGGCGTCGGCGCGGGTCGCGTCGAGCTGCGCGGCGGCCTGGGCGACCTGGGCCTGCGCCGCCTCGGCCTGCCGGCCGATCCGCGCGATCGTGCTCTCCTGGGTGGCGAGCTTGTCCTGCGCCGCCTGCAGCGCGAGGCGGTAGTCGCCGTCGTCGAGCTTGGCGATGACGTCGCCCTTCTTCACCGCGAGGCCGTTCACGACCGGGACCGACTGGAGATAGCCCGGGATCTTGGCCGCCAGGACCGAGATGTCGGCCTGGACGTAGGCGTCGTCGGTCGAGACGAAGAACCGCCCGACGGTCCACCACTGCCATCCCTGATACGCGCCGCCGCCCAGGGAGGCCGTCAGCAGTCCGAGCAGGACGAGCCGCTTCACGGAGCGCTTGCGGGCGGGCGGCGCCTCGACCGGCACGGGTGTCGGCAGGGACGCCGCGGCGGGGGCCGGCGCGGCCGGCGCCGTGCGCTCGGCGCGCGCCTCGTCCCCGGCCTCGATTCGGGCCTCAATAGCGGCATCGAGACCGGAATTCGGCCGATCGGCGTCCTCGCGGAGGGACATATCAGCGCCTCGACATCAATGACCGAACCGTTCGGTCAATAACGAGGCACGGCTTGACGCGCCCCCGAAGAAGCCGCAGGTTATTTTGACCGAACGGTTCGGTCAAGCGTGACGGTGTCACGGTGCGGAGCGGGATCATGGCTCAGGGTGCGGCGTTGGAGCGGGGTCAGGCCCAGCACGAGGGCGACAAGCGGCAGCAGATCCTCGAGGGCGCGCGGACGGTGTTCCTGGCGGCGGGGTTCGACGGCGCCAGCATGGGCGAAATCGCGCGGGCGGCCGGGGTCTCGAAGGGCACGCTCTACGTCTACTTCGAGAACAAGGAAGACCTGTTCGAGGCGCTGACCATCCAGGAGAAGGCCAGCCTCGCCGAGGCCCTGTTCACCCTGGACGCGGACGATCCCGACGTGCCGGGCGTCCTGACCCGGCTCGGAAGCAGCTTCCTGACCGAGATGTGCCGGCCGGCGCACGTCTCGCTGGTCCGCATGGTCATCGGCGCGAGCGAGAAGTTTCCGCGCTTCGGGCAAGTCTACTACCAGGCCGGTCCGGCCTGCGGCGTCGAGCGCCTCTCGCGCTACCTCGACGCGCAGGTCCAGGCGGGACGCCTGACGATCGCCGACACCGAGCTCGCGGCCCGGCACTTCCTGCATCTCTGCCAGGCGGGTCTGCTGACCCGCCTGCTGTTCGCGGCGGGCGGCATCGCCGGCGAGGCCGAGATGCGCCATCAGGTCGACGAGGCGGTGCGGGTGTTCCTGGCCGGGTACGGCCCCGCGCGCTGAGGCGCGGCTCAGGCGGGAAACGTCTCTGCGAGCGCAGCGAAGCAACCCAGCGGCGCCACGCTCGCAGAATGTTGCGCCGCCCTGGGTTGCTTCGCTACGCTCGCAATGACGGCTCAGCCGGCGGCGCGCAGCTCCGGCAGGGCCTCGGCGCTCCAGATCCGCACGTGGGCGTCGATGGCGAGCGCCTCGTCGACGTCGGCGGGTGCGGCCCGGTACTGGCCGGCGAAGTGGGTGCAGGCGCGCTCGACCAGATCGCTGATCCCGTAGAAGCCGATCCGGCCGGCGATGAAGGCCGCCACCGCGATCTCGTTGGCGGCGTTCATCACGGTGGGCGCCGCGCCTCCGGCGGCCAGGGCCGCGCGGGCGATCCGCAGGCACGGGAAACGCGCCTCGTCCGCGGCCTCGAAGGTCAGCGAGCCGAGCTTCACGAGGTCGAGGGGCCGGCCGCGCTCGATCGTCAGCCGGTCGCCGAGGCCGAGGCAGTGCGAGATCGGCACGCGCATGTCGGGCAGCGCCAGCTCGGCGGTCACCGCCCCGTCGAGCCAGTAGACCAGGCCGTGGATCACCGATTGCGGGTGCACGACCACGTCGAGGCGCTCGGGCTCGATGCCGAACAGGTGGTGCGCCTCGATCAGCTCGAGCCCCTTGTTCATCAGGCTGGCCGAATCGATGTTGATCTTCATGCCCATCGACCAGGTCGGATGGGCGGCGGCCTCGGCCGCGGAGGCGGCGGCGATCCGCTCGCGGGTCCAAGTCCGGAACGGGCCGCCCGAGGCCGTGATCATCATTGTGCGGACGTCGGCGAGCGGCCGGCCGGCCAGCGCCTGGCTCAGCGCGTCGTGCTCGGAATCCATCGGCAGGATCGTGGCGCCGTAGCGGGCGGCGTCGCGCATGAAGGCGTCGCCGGCGCAGACCAGGCTCTCCTTGTTGGCGAGCGCGACCTTGCGGCCGAGCCGGAGGGCGGCGTGGGTCGATTTCAGCCCGGCCGCCCCGCTCACGGCGGCGACGACGATGTCGGCGTCGCGGGCGGCGGCCTCCATGACGGCCGCCTCCCCCGCCCCGCTCGGGATGCCGGAGCCCGACAGGGCCTCGGCGAGCGCCGGGCCGGCGGCCTCGTCGGCGAGCGCCGCGAAGGAGGCGTTGAGCTCGCGGGCGACCTTGGCCAGGGCGACGGGATCCTTGCCGCCGACCAGGGCGCCGACGCGGAACCGGTCGGCGTGCTGCGCCAGGAGGTCGGCGGTGGAGCGGCCGATCGAGCCGGTGGCGCCGAAGACGGTGACGACCTGGGTCACGGGTTCAACTCCCTCATCGTCACGTGATCAGACCGCCGCCGCGCAGGGCGAGATAGACGGCCGCCAGCACGGCGACCGCGAAGAATCCGTCGAGCCGGTCCATGACGCCGCCATGGCCGGGGATGATCTTGCCCGAATCCTTGACGCCGTAATGGCGCTTCAGTCCGGATTCGATCAGGTCGCCGGCCTGACTCAGCACCGAGGCGAGCGCGCTCACGCCCGCCACGACCGGGAGAGAGGCGGCGCTGGGCAGGGTCATCCCGGCGAGGTCGGCGACCACCGGGACCAGCGTCCCGGCGGCGACCGCGCCGACGAGGCCGCCGAGTGCGCCCGACCACGTCTTGTTGGGCGAGACCCGGGGCATCAGCTTGGGGCCGCCGATCTTCCGGCCGGCGAAGTAGGCCGCGATGTCGGTGGACCAGACCACCGCGAACATCCAGGCCGGCCCGACCAGGCCGATGGCGGGGTCGTCGCGCAGGGCCACCGGCACCGCCGCGATCGCCGCCGCGCCGAGCACGCCGAGGAAGGCGCGGAGCCGGCCCCGTCCGGTCCGCGCCACCGTGGCGCAGGCCGCGGCGCCGAGCAGCAGGACCGCGAGGCAGGCCGGCGTCGGGGCGCCGCCGCGCTGGCAGAGCAGCAGGGCGCCGAGCGTCGCCGCGCCCAGCGCGATCAGCACCTCGCGGGGCTCGGTGCGGCTCATCACCATCCACTCGGCGAAGCCGACGATGCCGGCGGCGAGCCAGATCCCCGCGAAGGGCCAGCCGCCATAGACCAGAGCGGCCAGCACGCCGGCGCCGAGCACGAGGCCCGAGGCAACGCGCAGCCACAGCTCGCGCCGTCCCGAGGGACGCGCGGCCGGTGCGGCGGCGGAGGTCACGCGCGTCCTGCCCTTCGCCTCAGACCTGCATGATCTCCTTCTCCTTGGACGCCAGCACGCCGTCGATCTCGGCGATGTACTGGTCGGTCGCCTTCTGCACGTCGGTGGCCTGACGCTTCTCGTCATCCTCCGAGATGGCGCTGTCCTTCAGGAGCTTCTTGAGATGGTCGAGGCCGTCCCGGCGCACGTGGCGCACGGCGACGCGGGCCTCCTCGGTGTACTTGTGGGCGACCTTGACCATCTCCTTGCGGCGCTGCTCGTTCATCTCGGGGATGCGGAGCCGGATGGTCTGCCCCTCGGTCTGCGGGTTGAGGCCGAGGTCGGATTCGCGGATCGCCTTCTCGACGGCCGTGACCATGCTGCGGTCCCAGACCGAGATCGACAGGAGCCGCGGCTCCGGCACGCTGACGGTGGCGACCTGGGCCATCGGCATCATCGAGCCGTAGGCGTCGACCTGGATCGGGTCGAGGAGCGACGGCGTGGCGCGCCCGGTGCGCAGCGAGCCGAGATCCTTCGAGAGCGAGGACACAGCGCCCTGCATGCGGCGCTTGATGTCGTTGAGATCGAATTCCGGTGTGGCCATGAGGGTCGTCCCGAGACGTCTGACGTGGTCTTGAGCCCGGCGCGGGCAGTCGCGGCCTCAATGGACGAATTTTTTCAGGGCCGCAAACGGTCGCGGCCCGGTCGTGCCGCGCGTCAGGGCGCCACGAGGGTCGAGGGCGCGTCGCCCGACAGGATCGCGGCGATCGAGCTCGGCGGGTGGAGCGAGCCGACCACGATCGACAGGCGGCTCTCCCGGGCCAGCGCGAAGGCGGCGGTGTCCATCACCTTCAGGTCGCGGGCGATCGCCTCGTCGTGGGTGATGCGGTCGTAGCGCGTGGCGCTCGGATCCTTCTTCGGATCCGCCGAGTAGACGCCGTCCACCTGCGTCGCCTTGAGGACCGCGTCGCAGCGCAGCTCGGCGGCGCGCAGCACCGCGGCGGTGTCGGTGGTGAAGAACGGGTTGCCGGTGCCGCCGGCGAGGACGACGACCTGGCCCTTGTCCAGGTGGTGCAGGGCCGGCTGGCGGGCATAGGTCTCGCAGATGGTCGGCATCGAAACCGCCGACATGGTCCGCGCCTGCACGCCCGCGGCGTTGAGCGCCGTCTCGATCGCCAGCGAGTTCATCACCGTGGCCATCATGCCGAGCGAATCCCCGGTCGCCCGGTCGATCCAGCCGGCCGCGGAGATCCGCGCCCCGCGGATCATGTTGCCGCCGCCCACCACGATGGCGATCTCGGCGCCCGACTCGATCGTGCGGGCGATGTCCTCGGCGAGCGCCGCCAGCGTCGGCGGATGCAACCAGTAGCCGTCGGGAGCGGCGAGCGCCTCCCCCGACAGCTTCACGAGGATACGGCGAAACGGCGTCGTCTCCGGCATCTGGGCCCCCGGCTCCATCCCGCATCGCGTGAGCGGGGAGGCTTCTACGTCAACCGCCCGAGCGCCGTCGAGGGGCCCGGCCCGGATCCGGCGGGGATCGTGGGTACAAGGCCTGCGCCGCGCGAACGGCGCGCGGCCGTGGAGGATGTCTGCGCCGCCTTCGCGGTCCGGGTCCGGAACGGCGGGATCCCGGTCGATGCGGTGCCGGCGTGACGGCGATCCGCCGCGCCGGCGCCCGTTCTCAACTGCCAGCCAGGACGCCGACGGCGCCGAAGACGGTCATGGCGAGGCCGGAGGCGAACACGCCGATCATGAGGTAGGAGAAGGGCTTCAGAGGCATGCCCGGACCTTAGCGCGGCGCCGCACGGCGGGGTGTGCGGCGCAACACGACCCCGCGCGGATCGATCGGGCGCCTCCGGAAACGCGAAGCCCCGCCCGGCGCGTGCCGGACGGGGCTGATCTCACGATGACGGCCCGGCAAACCGGGCGTTCGCGGTCGGTGTCAGGCGCGGCCGGCCTGCTGGGCGACCTCGGTGGCGAAGTCCGGACCCTCTTCCTTCTCGATGCCGTCGCCCAGCGCGTAGCGGACGAAGCCCGTCAGGGTCACGGGGCCGCCGACCTTGGAGCCGGCCTCCTTGAGGACCTGGCTCACGGTCTTGGAGCCGTCGTGCACGAAGGGCTGCTCCAGGAGGGTGACCTCCTTGTAGTAGCTCTTCAGGCCGCTCTCGACGATCTTGGCCATCACGTGGTCCGGCTTGCCGGCGTTCTTCTCGCGCAGGATGTTCGACTCGCGCTCCACCGTGGCGGCGTCGACGCCCGAGGCGTCCAGCGCCACCGGGTTGGTCGCCGCGATGTGCATGGCGATCTGGCGACCCAGCGCCGAGAGCGCGTCGACGTCGCCCTCGGACTCGAGCGCCACGAGCACGCCGATCTTGCCGAGGCCCTCGGAGATCTGGTTGTGCACGTAGGAGGCGATGACGCCCTTCTTGACCTCGAGCTTGGTGACCCGGCGCAGGTTCATGTTCTCGCCGATCGTGGCGATCAGGGCCTGCAGCTTCTCCGAGACGGTCTCGGTGGCGCCCGGGAAATGGGCGGCCTGGAGGCCCTCGAGCGTGCCGTCGGTGTTGAGCGCGATCTTGGCGGCCTCGCGGGCGAAGGCCTGGAAGGCGTCGTTGCGGGCGACGAAGTCGGTCTCGGAGTTCACCTCGACCACGGCGGCGTGGCGGCCGGCGGACTCGACGGCGACGAGGCCCTCGGCGGCGACGCGGCCGGCCTTCTTGGCGGCCTTGGCGAGACCCTTCTTGCGCAGCCAGTCGACGGCGGCCTCGATGTCGCCCTGCGTCTCGTTGAGCGCGCCCTTGCAGTCCATCATGCCGGCGCCGGTCTTCTCCCGGAGCTCCTTCACCATCGCGGCGGTGATGTTGGCCATGGCGGTCCCTTTCGTGTGGTCTGGATGCGAGAGGCCCGGCGCGCGGGTGAGCGGCCGGGCCCGGTATGCCTGGATCCGCGACGGCCCGATGACGGTGCCGCCGCGAAGCCCCGTTGGATCAGGCCGCGGCGGCGGCCTCGACGAAGCCGCGGGCCTGCGAGACCCACGAATCGCGGTCGATGCGGCCGTTGAGCTTCAGGTCGGCATCGACCTTGGCGACGTCCTCGGGGGTCATCGCGGCGAGCTGCCAGTAGTGGTAGATGCCGGCGTCGTTGAGCTTCTGCACGATCTGCGGGCCGGCGCCGTTGAGCTTGGTCAGGTCGTCCGGCGCGCCGCGCGGGGCAGCGAGCAGCTCGAAGTGCTCGGTCGACTCGGCGAGCATCGCCACGTCGGCCGGGTCGAGGGCGTCGGACTCGACCGTGACGGCCGCGTCGTCGTTCGCCGGCAGCTCCTCGGCCATCGGCTCCTCGGAGGCGCCGATATCCATGCCCGACGAGCCCTGGGCGCGCGAGATGCCGTCGATGGCGGCCTTGGCGATCAGGTCGCAGTACAGCGCGATCGCGCGGCCGGCGTCGTCGTTGGCCGGGACGATGTAGCTGATGCCGTCCGGGTTGCAGTTGGTGTCGACGATGGCGGCGACCGGGATGCCGAGGCGGTTCGCCTCCTTGATCGCCAGCTGCTCCTTGTTGGTGTCGATCACGAACAGCAGGTCCGGCACGCCGCCCATGTCCTTGATGCCGCCGAGCGCCTTCTCGAGCTTCTCCTTCTCACGGGAGAGCATCAGGCGCTCCTTCTTGGTCAGGCCCGGGCCGCCGGTCTCCAGCGTCTCGGTGACCTTGCGCAGGCGCGAGATCGAGCCCGAGATGGTCTTCCAGTTGGTGAGCATGCCGCCCAGCCAGCGGGAGTTGACGTAGTACTGGGCCGAGCGCTTGGCCGCCTCGGCGATCGTGTCGGCCGCCTGGCGCTTGGTGCCGACGAACAGCACACGGCCGCCCTTGGCGACGGTGTCGCTCACCGCCTGGAGCGCCTGGTGCAGCGCCGGCACGGTCTGGGCGAGGTCGATGATGTGGATGTTGTTGCGGGTGCCGAAGATGTACGGCTGCATCTTCGGGTTCCAGCGGTGGGACTGGTGACCGAAATGGGCGCCCGCCTCGAGGAGCTGACGCATAGAGAAATCGACGGCCATGGCTCTTGTGCTCTCCGGTTATATCCGCCGCGGAGGGATGCGGTCGGCCGAGAGTTCGGACGACCACCGGAAACGCCTCATTCAGGCATGAGGCCGGCTCCGCGTGTGGGATGGGCGGGCGCTTAGCAGAGGGCGGGTCCGAAGGCAAGAAGCGCCGGGGCGGCGCGGGCCAGCCCTCAATCACAGCCTGCGTTCAGACCGCTTGCAACACGCGGGCTCGCCTCGCGAGAGTTCGGACCATGGCGGCGGTCGCCTTCGACACCCTGAAATTCGCCCGGGTCCTCCGGGAGAAGGCCAAGCTCTCCCCGGAACAGGCGGAGGGCCATGGCCGATGCCATGGCGGAAGCGTTGCAGGGCGATCTCGTCACGAAGGCGGATCTGCGCGCCGAGCTGGCGGATACGCGGTCCGAAATCGTGCGCTGGGTGGCGGGCCTGATCGGCCTCCAGACACTCGCTGTGATCGGCGCGGTCGTCGCCCTCGCCCGGGCGCCGCACTGACAGGCCCGCAGCCCGGATCACCCGCCCGCGAACACCGCCGCCACGTCGTCGGCCGTCATCACCCGGTACGCCCCCGCCGGCAGGTCCGCCGGCAGAGCGAGACCGCCGACCCGGTCCCGGTGCAGCGCCGCGACGTGGTTGCCGACGGCGGCGAACATCCGGCGGACCTGGTGGTAGCGGCCCTCCGTCAGCGTCACCGCGCAGCGCGTGGCATCCTCGACGTCGAGCCGCACCGGCAGGAGCGGCCGCTCCTCGCCCTCCAGCACGAGCGTCCCTGCGGCGAACACCTCCGCCTCGCGGCCGGTCAGCGGCCGGTCGAGGGTCACGCGGTAGCGCTTCGCCACCTGGGCCTTCGGGCTGATGATCCGGTGCAGGAGCGCCCCGTCGTCGGTCAGCAGCAGCAGGCCCGAGGTCTCCTTGTCGAGGCGCCCGACCGTGGAGAGGGGCGGGTCGCGGCGGCGCCAGCGCTCGGGGAGCAGCCCGTAGACCAGCGGGCCCGCCTCCTTGTGCGAGCAGGTGACGCCCAGCGGCTTGTGCAGCATCAGGCACAGGCCGGGGAGCGGGTCCAGGGCCTCGCCGTCGATCGTGAGGCGCTCCGGCAGGTCCGGCGCGAGGGCGATCCGGTCGCCGGCCTCCGCGAGCTCCGCGCCGTCGAGGCGGATCGCGCCGGCGCGGGCGAGCGCCTGGATCTCGCGGCGCGAGCCGTAGCCGAGATTGGCGAGGAGCTTGTCCAGGCGGACGGATCTCGCCGCGCTCATGGAAGCGGCGCGCTCACCGGCGGGCCTCGTAGACCCGGTAGCCGTTCGCCTGGACGGCCACCGCGACGTGCCGGAACGCCTCGCGCAGGCTCGCCTCGTAGGGCAGGTGCGCGTTGGCCACGAGCCACAGCGCCCCCCCGGGGCGCAGGGCCTCGGCGGCCCGCGCGATGAACGCCCGGCCGAGGGCCTGATCCTCGCTCCCGCCCTCGTGGAACGGCGGGTTCGTGACGACGAAATCGAGGTGATCCGGCACGGCGCCGGACGCCCGGATATCCGCCCAGAGGATCGTCGCCCGCGGGTCGGCGACGTTGCGGCGCGCCATCTCGACGGCGCGCCGGTCGATCTCCAGCAGGGTCAGGGCGGTCACGGCCTCGGAGCCCAGGACGGCCCGCGAGAGGACCCCGAGCCCGCAGCCGAAATCGGCGCCGCGGCCCTTGAGGGCCGGGAGGTTCGCGAGCAGCAGCGCCGTGCCCGGATCGAGCCGGTCCCACGAGAAGATGCCGGGCTGCGTGCACAGAGCGAGGTTGTCGACGTGGCGCGGGCCGCCCTCGTCGATCGCCTCGGCGAGGCCGGCCGGCGCCGTTGGCCGCTCCGCCGTGCAGATCCGGTGGTGCCGGCGCGGCTGGTCCGCGGCCGCGCAGCCGAAGGTCGTCAGCTCCTTGGCGAGGCGTGTGCCGCCGCGATCCTTGGGCGCCAGGGCGACCATGCGGCCGCCCGGCCCGAGGGCGCGCAGCACCTGGGCCAGCACGTAGCGCCGCTCGACCGTTCCGGGCGGCGCCAGCACGGTGGCCGAGTCGAGGCTGTTCTCGGACAGATCCTCGAGCCGCGCAGCGCCGGGGATCAATGGGGAGAGCTGGACGGCGTCGCCCGGGACCTCGGCGAGGTCCACCGGCGGCAGGCCGTAGACGGCGTGGCGCATAGACGATTCGGGATTTGGAGTGCCGAAACCGGAACGCGAATCCGCGGCGGAGCGGGGTAAACCCGCGCCCGACTCGATTCATCCGGGGGAACACCGCGTTTATACCGGAACCGGCCGCGAAGCCCAGCCTCCCGCGCGGCCCGGCGCGTCAGCCCCGCGGAAATTCCAGGCCCATCTCGCGGTAGCGGGCCGGGTCGTCGGCCCAGTTCTCCCGCACCTTCACGTGCAGGAACAGGTGGACCTTGGCGTCGGCCGCCTCGGCGATCTCGATCCGGGCCGCCTGCCCGATCGACCGGATGGTCTGGCCGCCCTTGCCGAGCACGATCGAGCGCTGGCTCTCCCGCTCGACGAAGATCGTCTGCTCGATCCGCACCGAGCCGTCGGGCCGGATCTGCCACTGGTCGGTCTCCACCGTGGAGCGGTAGGGCAGCTCCTCGTGCAGCCGGTCGTAGATCTTCTCCCGGGTGATCTCGGCGGCGAGCATGCGCAGGGGCGCGTCCGAGACCTGATCCTCCGGATACAGCCACGGGCCCGCCGGCATGCGGGCGGCCAGCGCCCGGCGCAGGTCGGCGACGCCGTCGCCGTTGAGCGCCGAGATCATGAAGGTCTCGGCGAAGGGCGCGGCGGCGTTGAGCTTGGCGGCGAGATCGAGCAGCCGTTCGCGCGGGATCAGATCGATCTTGTTGAGGATCAGCAGTTTCTCGCGCTTCACCTCGCCGAGCCGGCCGAGCACCGCCTCGACTTCCGCGTCGACACCCTTGCGCGCGTCGACCAGCAGGCAGACGGCGTCGGCGTCGGCGGCGCCGCTCCAGGCCGAGTGGACCATCGCGCGGTCGAGGCGGCGCTTGGGCGCGAAGATGCCGGGGGTGTCGACCAGCACGACCTGGGCCGAGCCCTCGATGAGGATGCCCCGCACCAGGGCCCGGGTCGTCTGCACCTTGCGGGAGACGATCGAGACCTTGGTGCCGACGAGGTTGTTGAGCAGGGTCGACTTGCCGGCATTCGGCACGCCGATCAGCGCGACGAAGCCGGCCCGGGCGTCGGCGGGCGTGCCGGGAAGGGTGGACGGGTCGCGCGCGGGGTCCCGGGCCGGCGCGATGCCGGGCCCGTCCTGCGCGTCGTGATCGTCCTGCTCGTGCGCGCTCATGCTGTCTCCGTCGGTTCCGCGTCCGCGGAGGCCCCGATTCCCTCCCGCTCCATCAGCGCCCGCGCGGCGGCCTGCTCGGCGATCCGCTTCGACGTGCCGTCGCCGAGACCGGGCTCCAGGCCCTCGACCTGCACGGCGATGCGGAACCGGGGCGCGTGGTCGGGACCGGTGCGCTCCACCACCTCATAGGTGGGGATCGGCAGGCTGCGGCCCATGGCCCATTCCTGCAGGGCGGATTTGGCGTCGCGGCCCCGCGCCGCCGCGGTCGGCTCGCCGGGATGGAAATGCGCCTCGACCACCGCCCGGGCGGCGTCGAACCCGGCATCGAGGTAGATCGCACCCAGGATCGCCTCGCAGACGTCGGCCAGGATCGTCTGGTTGCGCCGGCCGCCGCCCATGACCTCGCCCTGGCCGAGGATCAGGTGCGGGCCGACCTCCCAGGAGGCGGCCACGGCCGCGCAGGTCTCGCGCCGGACCAGGGCGGCAAGGCGCCGGGAGAGGTCGCCCTCGTCAGCCTCCGGGAAGGCGCCGTAGAGGCGGTCGGCGACCGCGAGCCCGAGCACGCGGTCGCCGAGGAATTCCAGGCGCTGGTAGCTGCCGCCCCGGCCGCTCGCCTTGCTGGTGTGGGTCAGCGCGCGGGTGAGCAGGTCCTGATCGCCGAAGCTGTGGCCGATCCGCTCTTCGAGCGCGGTCAGCGGCGGGCGCGGCTTGTGGGCCCGCCGGGATCGGGCGTTGGCCCGGGGCTGCGCGGCGTCGTCCAAGTCCGGGCCGGTCAATGGATCGTCGTGAACAGGCGCGACCAGCGCACGTGGGCCGGCCAGTTCCAGACCTGCCAGGCCGGCGTACCCTCGTCGATCGAGAAGAAGATCATCTCGGCGCGCCCGACCAGGTTGGCGAAGGGCACGTAGCCGACATTGGCGAGATCGCGCGAATCGGTGGAGTTGTCGCGGTTGTCGCCCATCATGAAAAAGTGACCGGGCGGGACCGTGTACAGCTCGGTCTTGTCCCAGAAGCCGTTGTCGCCGTCGCGCTCGATCACCCGGTGGACCACGCCGTTGGGCAGGGTCTCCAGGTACTGGGGCACCTTGGTCGGCTGGCCGTAGGGATCGGTGGTCTCGTAGTCGGCGATCCGCTCGCGCTTGACCGCCTTGCCGTTGATGTTGAGCACGCCGTCGATCATCTGGATCTTGTCGCCCGGCAGGCCGATCACGCGCTTGATGTAGTCGGTCGAATTGTCCTTGGGCAGCTTGAACACCGCGATGTCGCCGCGCTTCGGGTCCGCGCCCCAGATCCGGCCGTCGGCCTGGATCGGGATATACTCCGAGAGCGGCAGCGAGTACTTGGAATAGCCGTAAGAATATTTTGACACGAACAGGTAGTCGCCGATCAGCAGGGTCGGCACCAGCGAGCCGGACGGGATGTTGAACGGCTGGAACAGCAGGGTCCGCACCACGAGGGCGATCAGCAGCGCCTGGATGCCGACCTTCAGCGTCTCGCGGATGCTGGCCCAGGTGCCGGTGTCGGCAGGTTTCCTGAGCGGCTTGCCGTCGTAATCCACGCGCGCGTTCCGTCTTCGATTGAGGTGCGACGCCCGCGATCCGCGGGGCGCGGCCCCGCCGCGCGCGGCCTGATGTGCGGTTGTCCCGAGGAATGCGCCGCAATCGTGTCCGCCGTGTCCGGCGGTCTAGACCATGCGCGAGCCCCCCGCAACGCGCGACCGGCGCTGGCTAATCCGCGACGGCGGCCTCAACCGGCGACAGGGACCGGCAAGGCCTCGATGATCACGAAGGCTTGCGCCATCGGCGGATCGTCCGTGAGGCTCACGTGGAGCCGCGCCGCGTGCCCCGCCGGCAGGAGTTCCGCGAGCCGCTCGGCCGCGCCGCCCGCGAGCCGCAGGGTCGGCTGCCCGGAGGGCAGGTTCACCACCTCCATGTCGCGCCAGAACACGCCGGCGCTGAGGCCGGTGCCGAGCGCCTTGGCGCAGGCCTCCTTGGCGGCGAAGCGGCGGGCGTAGCCCTCGGCGCGGGCGGCCCGGCGGTCGCAGCGGGCCCGCTCCCCGTCGGTGAAGACCCGGTGGGTGAAGCGCTCGCCGTGCCGCTCCAGGGTCCGGGCGATCCGGCGGATGTCGCAGAGATCCGAGCCGATCCCGACGATCATGGGTGCCGCGCCCGGTCCATGGCGGCCCGCATGTCGCGCACCGCCCGGTCGAGCCCCACGAAGATCGCGTCGGCGATCAGGGAATGGCCGATATTCAGCTCCCGGATCTGCGGCAGCGCCGCCACCGGCCCGACGCTGCCGAGGGTAAGCCCGTGGCCCGCGTGGATCTCGAGGCCGAGGCCGGCCCCGTGCTCCGCCGCGCGCCGGATGCGGGCGAGCTCGCGCGCGGTCCGGGCGTCGTCGTCCTCCAGCGCCGCCTCGCAGTAGCTGCCGGTGTGCAGCTCGACGACGGGCGCCCCGAGGGCGCGGGCGGCGTCCATGACGGCGGGCTCGGGCTCGACGAACAGCGAGACGCGGATGCCGGCCTCCGCGAGGGCGCGGATGCGCGGCGCGAGATGCGCGCGGCCGCCGACGATGTCGAGGCCGCCCTCGGTGGTGCGCTCCTCGCGCTTCTCCGGGACGAGGCAGGCGGCGTGCGGGCGGGTCTCGAGCGCGATCGCCACCATCTCGTCGGTGGCGGCCATCTCGAAGTTGAGCGGCACGGACAGGCCGCGCTTGAGCGCCGCGATGTCGGTGTCGCGGATGTGGCGCCGGTCCTCGCGGAGATGCGCGGTGATCCCGTCGGCGCCCGCCTCGACGGCGAGCAGGGCCGCCCGCACCGGGTCCGGATAGTCGCCGCCGCGGGCGTTGCGGACGGTCGCGACGTGATCGATGTTGACGCCCAGGCGCAGTTTCTCGGAGGTCATCCGCTCGTTCGTCCCCGTGTCGGCGCGGCGCGACAGGCTCACCGGGGGGTCGGAAGGCGCCGCGCGCCCTCACCCCGTGCCGGCGATATGCGGAGGATCGCGCGCGCCGGCAAGACGGTCGGGGTTCGGGGGCGGGCTCCGGCGGCCGGCCCGCCCGGTCAGGCGAGCCGCAGGCGCGACCGGCTGTCCTTCCGCTCGGGCAGTGTGTCGAGGGCGGTCCTGACGATGGTCGTGGCGTCGAGGCCCGCCTCGGCGTACATCTTCTCCGGGCTGTCGTGGTCCTGGTAGGCGTCCGGCAGCGTCATCGTCCGCACCCGCACGCCCCCCGCGTCCAGCGCGCCCCGCTCCGCCAGCAGGTGCAGCACCATCGCGCCGAACCCGCCCCGCGAGCCCTCCTCGATCGTGATCAGCACCTCGTGCTCGCGCGCCAGATCCAGGATCAGCGCCTCGTCCAGCGGCTTGGCGAACCGCGCGTCCGCCACCGTCACCGCCACGCCCTGCTCGGCCAGCGTGTCGGCCGCCTTCAGCGCCTCCGACAGGCGCGTGCCGAGCGACAGCAGCGCCACACGCGCCTCCGCGTCGCGCCGCACCACCCGACCCTTGCCGATCGCCAGCGCCTCGCCCCGCTCCGGAAGCTCGACGCCCACACCCTCGCCGCGCGGGTAGCGCAGCGCGATCGGGCCCGTGTCGTG
>NZ_JBEPKM010000013.1:0-207338 GCF_040544715.1 Methylobacterium sp. 1030
CCCGGCAATCCCGCCGGCCAGCCCGCCCGCTTGTCAGAAGATGGCTCAGCGCCCGGTCCACTTCCGCGGCCGGCGCCGATGAGCCGGGGTATAGATCCACGGTTCCCGGCCGTCAACAGGCTTGTTGGCCGGAAAGCCGATTTTCTTGGACTCCGCGGACGACAGCCGTGTGACGCCCGATTCGCGCTCCCGGTGGGCGCGTTAGGCCTCGAGGCTCAGGGTCATGCCGTCATAGGCGGGCACGATGCCCTCCGGCAGGCGCGCCGCGAGGGCGCCGTAGTCGAGATCCGTGTGCAGGTTGGTGAGGACCGCCCTGCGCGGGCGGACCGACTCGATCAGCGCGAGGGCGTCCGAGACCGAGAAGTGGGTCGGGTGCGGGGTGTCCCGCAGGGCGTCGATGATCAGCAGGTCGAGACCGCGGAGCCGGGCGAGGCTCGCCTCCGGGATCAGGCTGACGTCGGGCATGTAGGCGGCCGCGCCGAAGCGGAAGCCCAGGGCCGCCTCGTTGCCGTGCTCCACCGGGAGCGATTCCACGGTGATCGCGCCCCCCTCCCCCTCCAGGGTCAGGTCGCGGCCGGCGGCGAGGTCGCGCAGGTCGAGGATCGGCGGGTAGGCGCTCCCGGGGGGCGTCTCGAAGCAGTAGCCGAACCGGGCGGTGAGCAGCGACCGCGTCAGGGCGTCGGCGTAGACCGGGATGCGGGCCCGCATGGCGATCACCAGCGGGCGCAGGTCGTCGATCCCGTGGGTGTGGTCGGCGTGCGCGTGGGTGTAGAGCACCCCGTCGAGGCGCGTCACGCCGGCGTCGATGAGCTGCTCGCGCAGGTCCGGAGAGGTGTCGACCAGGAGCGTGGTCCGCCCCGCCCCCGACGCGCGCTCCACCAGGATCGAGCAGCGCCGCCGGCGGTTGCGCGGCTCCGCCGGGTCGCAGGCGCCCCAGCCGCTGCCGACCCGCGGCACCCCGCCGGACGAGCCGCAACCGAGGATGCGCAGGGTCAGGCTCGCCATCCGGATCTCCCGCTCCGACTCGTCACGCAGCGCCCGGGCGCGTTCCGGCGGCCTTGTCGAACAAGGTGAAGAAATTCGCCGTCGTGGTCCGGGCGAAGTCCTCGGCGGTCAGCCCCAGGGTCCCGGCCAGCGACCGGGCGGTGTCGGCCGTGTAGGCCGGCTCGTTGGTCCGTCCCCGGTGGGGCTCGGGGGCCAGGAACGGCGCGTCGGTCTCCACCAGGATCCGGTCGAGGGGCACGGCCCTGGCGATGTCGCGCAGGTCGTGCGAGCGCCGGAAGGTGACGATGCCCGAGAAGGACACGTACAGCCCGAGCTCCACCCCGGCCTCCGCCAGCCGCCGCCCCGACGAGAAGCAGTGCAGCACCGCCCGGAACGGCGCCCGGCCCATCTCGTCGGCGAGCACCCGCTCCATGTGGTCGTCGGCGTCCCGGGCGTGGATCACGAGCGGCAGGCCGGAGAGCCGGGCCGCCGCGATATGGGCGCGCAGCACCCGCTCCTGCACGGCCTCGGGGGCGGCGTCGGCGTAGTGGTAGTCGAGGCCCGCCTCGCCGATCCCGACGCAGCGCGGGCTGGCCTGGGCGAGGCCCGCGATCGTCTCGGCGGCGACGTCCGGCTCCTCGGCGGCCCCGTGGGGATGGGTGCCGACCGTGTGCCAGACCTCGGGATGAGCCTCGGCGATCGCCCGGTAGGTGTCGGCCTTGGCGACCCGGGTGGCGATCGTGAGCATGCCGGCGACGCCCGCGGCCTTGGCGCGGGCGATCACGCCCGGGAGGTCGGCGGCGAAGTCCGGGAAGTCGAGATGGCAGTGGCTGTCGATGAGCATCGGGTCTCGGGGCCGTCGGGCGGCAGGGTCCTTCAAGCGGCAGGGGCCTTCAAGCGGACGGAGTCTCGGGGCGCTCGAAGCGCGGGAAGATCGGCGCGGGGGCGGGGAGCGCCGTGCCGGGCACGAGCCGGCCCCCCGCCCCCACATCGGCGAGGCCGCGCCGGTCGGCCGGCACCGCCAGCAGGTCGAGGAGCTTGGCCGCCGCCCCCGGCACGAAGGGCTGGGTCAGGATGCCGAAGACGCGCAGGGATTCCAGCGTCGTGTAGAGCACCGCGTTCATCCGCGCCGGGTCGGACTTGCGGAGCTTCCACGGCTCCTGGGCGGCGAAGTAGCGGTTGGCCTCGGCCACCACGGCCCAGATCTCCGCCAGGACGGAGTGGAGCGCGAGCTCGCCCATGAGGGTCCGGGCCCGTGCCGGCAGGGCGTCGGCCAGGGCCAGCAGGGCCGTGTCGGCCGCGTCCAGGCTGCCCGGATCCGGCACCGCGCCGTCGCAGTTCTTGGCGACCATCGTGAGCGAGCGCTGGGCGAGGTTGCCGAGGTCGTTGGCGAGATCGGCGTTGATCCGGCCGATGATCGCCTCGTGGCTGTAGCTGCCGTCGCCGCCGAAGGGCACCTCGCGCAGCACGAAGTAGCGCACCGGGTCGACCCCGTAGGTGTCGGCGAGCTCGAACGGGTCGAGGACGTTGCCCAGCGACTTCGACATCTTCTCGCCCTTGGAGAGCAGGAAGCCGTGGCCGAAGACGCGCTTCGGGAGCGGCAGCCCGGCCGACATCAGGAAGGCCGGCCAGTAGACCGCGTGGAACCGGACGATGTCCTTGCCGATCACGTGCAGGTCCATCGGCCAGAATCTTTTTTGGGGGTTCTCCGCGTCGGGGAAGCCGGTGACGGTGAGATAGTTGGTGAGCGCGTCGACCCACACGTACATCACGTGGTTCGGATGCCCCGGCACCGGCACGCCCCAGTCGAAATTGGTGCGGCTGACCGAGAGGTCCTT
The DNA here is from genome assembly GCF_040544715.1 of Methylobacterium sp. 1030. Lineage (NCBI taxonomy): Bacteria > Pseudomonadati > Pseudomonadota > Alphaproteobacteria > Hyphomicrobiales > Methylobacteriaceae > Methylobacterium > Methylobacterium sp. 1030. The sequence continues at coordinate 2,823 of NZ_JBEPKM010000013.1, forward strand.
GAGGCCGGAGCGCACGAAGCTCGCCACCTCGTTCCGGCGCGTGTCCGGCCCGATGAAGTCCGGCTGATCCGCGTAGAGTTCCAGCAGCCGGTCCTGGTAGGCGGACAGTCTGAAAAGAAAATTCTCCTCCTCCATCCACTCGACCGGCGTGTCGGTGGCGAGGCTGCGGCGGCTGCCATCCTCCAGGAGCCGGGTCTCGGACTCGTCGTAGTAGGCCTCGTCGCGGACCGAGTACCAGCCGGCATACTTGTCGAGGTAGATGTCGCCGTTGGCCTCCATCCGCCGCCAGATCTCCTGGGCGGCGGCGTAGTGGCCGGGCTCGGTGGTGCGGATGAAGCGGTCGTAGGCGCAGTCCATCCGGTCGGCCATGGCCTGGAACCGGGCGGCGGTGCCGTCGACGTAGGCGCGCGGGGTGGTGCCGGCCCGGGTCGCGGCCTGCTGGATCTTGAGCCCGTGCTCGTCGGTCCCGGTGGAGAACAGCACGTCGTAGCCGTCGAGCCGGTGGAAGCGCGCGATCGCGTCGGCGGCGATCACCTCGTAGGCGTGGCCGATATGGGGCGCGCCGTTGGGGTAGGAGATCGCGGTCGAGAGACCGAACGTCTTTCGGGGATTCGCCGGGGCGTTGGACGTCACGTCTGTGGTGTTCCGGATGAGCGCGGGAAGCTGCCCGCGTTGTCGCGCGGCCGGCGCCGGGACGCAACCGTCGCCGCCTGCGGGCGCGACGGCGATCCTCCGCGGCGGCCGGCACCGGACACGCGTGATCGTCCCCGCGCGCCGTCTGGCGCCGGGGGCATGGCCCGGGAGGCGAGCACGAGGGACGGGGGACGCCGCGGGAACCCAGGTGTCGGCCAAGTACGCGCGGGATCCGATCCCCGCGGCGCCCCGCGGCATCGGCCGGGCATGGTCCCCGGCCGGTGCCGTCTGTCTCGTCGCGGCGTCTCCGACGTCCCGGTCCTGCGACTCCCCGTGAGCGGTCTCGGTCGAGGTGCAGGCACGCCGTACTCGCACGCCGTGCCCGCGCCTCCGGAACCCGCATCGGCGCCGTGGCCTTCCAACCGTCCCCCGCCTCGTAGTGGGCGGGTCCGCAGGTCGCTCAGGGTCGGCCCAGAGGCGGGTCGGCGCGGGGGCATTTCCTCACCCCGCCGGGCACAGTGCCGCCCGGTCTCACGCCCGCGTCCGAGGCACGCCCCGCACCGGTCCGCCGCCCGGGGCGATGGCGGCTGAGAGCCACCGACGCGGGCGCCGCCCCGTCCCCGGACCCGCACGGTCAGCCACCGGGCGGGCCCCCGAAGGACGCCCCGGGATCGCTCCCAGGTCGCCGCGGACAGGTGCGGTCAGAAAGAACAAAATAGGAACATTGTCAAGGTAATTCGAGCCGCGCGCCGCTGTCGACGCGCACCTCTCCGTCATCGCGAGCGCAGCGAAGCGACCCAGGGCGGCTCACCATCGGCAAGGTCGCGCTGCTGGATTGCTTCGCTCCGCTCGCAAGGACGTCGGTGCCGAGAAACCATCGGCCGCGGGCACCGTCACGTGGGCCGAACCCTGCCGACGTTCCGTCGCGCTTCCGGGTCGGTGCATCACGCACGGCCGCCATCGACGTCACATCGGCCCGGAATGCCGAGCGCCAGCGGACGCAGATCCGTTCGCTAAGTTGTTCTCAGATCTTGAGAGACGCAGGATCGTGACATATGAGCGATTCGAATCGGTATTGCCGAATCTTTGCCGACGAAATCTCTATAGGTATCGGGCGGACGATCGATGAAGATTAGATATATTACTAATCATCGAGAAAATAAGTCAGTTATTGCTGAATTTGTCGATCGAATATGGAGGTAATGTGATCTATCCGTCGTCGATGATTTGTCTTCAGGTCACGTTCCGGGGCATCCGGCTCCGCGCAACGGACGGGCCCTCCGGAGGCCGCGCGCCAGCGCCTCTCCGAGCGGCCTGATGCGCCGGGTCTTCTCGACGGCCGGGACACATCCCCGGACGCGCTTCAAGCTCTGGCAGGAAGTCGTCGCCGAACGGATCGGGCCGATCGAGCAGCGGCGGCGCGCCGACAGGCCGTTCGCGGGCGAGATCGAGATCGGCGCCGTCGGCCCGCTGACCTTCAGCCGGATCACCCAGAGCGCCCTCACGACCACGATCACCGCCGATACGGTCCGGCGCCGGCCTGACGGGCTGATCCGCGTGAACTTCCGTCTCGCCGGCGCGTCCACCGTCCAGCAGCACGGCCGCGAGGCGGTGCAGGGGACGGGAGACCTCACCGTCATCGACCATCACCCGGGCGTGCTGGACGCGCGCACGGATGGCCAGACCCTGGTCATGGCCCTGCCGCGGGAGCGCCTCGAGGGCCTGCTCGGACCGGCCCGGCTGTTCGCGGCCCTGACGATGCCCGCCGGATCGGCCACGACCCGCCTGGTGACGACCTTCTTCGGGGATCTGCTCCGGGTGAACCGGCACCTCTCCCCCGAGGCGGCGGAGCGCATGGCGACCATCGGCGTGGATCTGATCGTGGCCGCGCTCCGGATCGGATGGCCCGGGAGGTGCCGCATTCCCTGCACGGCAGCGTCGTGGTCCAGCGCGCCAAGGCCCATGTCGAGGCGAATCTCGGCGACCAGACCCTCGATCCGCCCCGGCTCGCCGCCGCGATGGGCGTGTCCCTGCGCCGGCTCCAGGAGCTGTTCCACGAGCGCGGCCAGCACATCTCCGACTGGATCTGGGAGCGCCGCCTCGCGGCGGCGGCCAGGCGCCTCTCCGATCCGGTCAGCCTGCACCGCCCGATCGGCGTCGTGGCCTACGAGTGCGGCTTCGCGACCCAGGCCCATTTCGCCCGGCGCTTCAAGGACCGCCACGGCCTGTCGCCCCGCGCCTACAGGGAAGCCGCGATCTTGCGCCTGTCCGGCAGCCGGCCGGATCCGTGAGACGCCGCGACTCCGGTGCCGGTCGCGGGCGGCCGGGACGCGGCGCCGGGACGAGGGGCGGTGCCGTGCCCCGGGGCACGGCTCCGACGTCGCGGCCCCCGCCGCCCTCACCCGGCGCAAGCCGCCTCCGGCCGCACCGCTTCCCCGGCCGCGCGCCCCGCCGCGTCGAAGAGCGCGCGGCAATACGCGATCAGGCGGTCGGTCCGGTCCGCGCCGCTCCGGAAGGCGATGTGCCCGTCCGGGCGCACCAGCACGAGCGCCGGCTGGCCCTCCAGCCCGTAGGCGCCGTGTGCCCGGCCGTCCAGATCCGACAGGACGGGCACCTCCGCCGCCGCGATCAGGGGGCCGGCGAGGACGAGCCGCGGACGCAGCCAGGGCCAGGGCGCCACGGCCCGGACCGCCTCCAGAAGGGCGGGCGCCGCCTCCGGCGACCGTCCGTCGAAGCACAGGAGCGCCCAGCCCGTCGTCCATCCGTCCGGGTTGTAGAGGAACGGGAACAGGCGCGTGCGCACCCCGTCCCGCGTCACCGGCGCGTCCGGCGCGCGCTGGCCCGGCTTCGGCCCCGGCCGCAGCAGGTGCGTCAGGTTCGTGAGGCCCGACAGGTGATCCGCGTTCAGGAGGCTGCCGGGATAGGCGACGCCCATCTGCTGCATGTCGTCCGTCCCCTGCAGCAGGGAGCCCAGGTTCGGCAGCGCCTTCGCGGCCAGCCCCAGCACCGTGTCGGTGACGGGGCCGCGATAGACGGTCCACCGGAACCCGCGCACCTGCTGGGCGCTCAGCCGGGCGTGCTCGCCGCCGCGCTCGCCGTCGTAGGAGTCGAGGATGGCGGGCGCCGCCTCGCCCCGCAGGGTCATGGCCAGCCGCCACGCGATCTCGACCGCGTCGTGGAGGCCGGCATTCATTCCCTGGCCGCCGATCGGCAGGGACAGGTGCCCGGCATCGCCCGCCAGGAAGACGCGGCCCCGCGCGTAGCCGGGGGAGACCCCGTAGGCGAAGCGGCTGTGGGTGAGCCATTGCGGGTCGCTCAGGGTGAGGGTCTCGTCGCCGGTGACCTCCCGGGCGAGGGCCTGGATCTCCGCGAGCGTCGGGTCGCGGTCCGGCACGCCGGCGTCGTCGGCCAGGAAGAACAGCCGGTGGTAGCCGCCCCAGACCGGCATGATGCCGGCGAAGCCGCGCGGGTAGTAGAAGAACCAGAGCTGGTCCGGCTCGGACCCGCGGCGCCAGGACAGCCGGGCGTCGACCTGCCGGTTCATGCAGCCCGCGAGCCGCTCGGGCTCGAAATCCAGGCCGAGCCGGGCGCGGACCGTGCTCCGGGCCCCGTCGGCGGCCACGCAGTAGCGGGCGCGCAGCCGCGTCTCCGGCCCGTCCGCGCCCCGCCGGAGGGTCACGGTGACGCCCGCCGCGTCCTGGTCGATGCCGGTCACCGTGCAGCCCCGGTCCAGCCGGCCGCCGCGGGCCTCGAACGCGTCGATCAGGGTCCGCTCGATCACGTCCTGCCCGCTGTACAGGACGTCGGGATAGGGGCTGGCGACGTCGGCGATGGGGATCGGCGCCGTCGGCGCGCCGTCGACGAAGAAGTTGATGGTGCGGACCGCGTAGGCGTTCTCCGCCAGGGCGTCGCGCAGGCCGATGCCGGCGAGCAGCTCCTGCGGGCGGGCCCAGAGATTGTTGGCCCGCGAGTACGCCCTGACCTCCGCGCGCTGCTCCAGGACCAGGCACGACACGCCGTGATGGCGCAGGGCGCAGCCCGCGGTCAGGCCGACGGGGCCCGCGCCGACGACGATCACGTCGGCGTCGTAGCCCGGGGCGGCGTGGGCGTCGGTCATCGGTCGGTCTCCTGTCGGCTTTCCTGTCGGGTCTCGTGCGGGGTCTCGTGCGGGGTCTCCTGCCGGGCCTCCGCGGCGATGGACGCGATGGCGGCGTGGGAGGCGCCGATCCGCCGCTGCAGGCCCTGCAGCAGCGCGGCGGCGGCCTCGACGCCCTCGGGCGCGAGGCCCTCGGTGAGCCCGTCCGACCAGAGGGCGTTGCGCGCCATCGCCTGCCGATAGGCCTCCGCGCCCCGCGGGGTCATGGCGACGAGGGGCGCGCGGCGGTGGTGGGGGTTGGGCGCGAGCCGGATCAGCCCGTCGGCCCGCATCTCGCCGACGAGGCGCTGCACCGACTGGCGGGCGAGGCCCATGTTGCGGGCGATGTGGGCGACGGGCAGCGGCGCCGGCGCGAGGGCGATGGCCCCCAGCACCTGCCAGCGGGCGCTGGTGAGCCCGAGATCCTGCACCAGCGTGTCGCCGGCCGCGAGCAGGTCGCCGTTGAGGCGGAACACCGCGACCACGAGGTCCGACAGGGCGTGCCGGGTCCGGTCGCGGTCGCGGGCTGTCCGAGGCGGGTCGGGCTCCATGGGGCACGTCCTGGCGGCAGGATATTGTCAGAATGACAGTATGCTGTCATCGCGCGGACAACGGCGCCGGCGCCGGACGGTTCCACGCCGGCGGCGGGCCGGATCCGGATGTCGGATACGGGCGACGGGGACGGGTGCCCGCCGGGCCCTAAGCCACCGCCGCGAGATCCCCGAACAGCGACAGCACGACCGGGCGCCGGTCGAGGTTGTAGATCGCCGCCTCCCGGGCGGCGCGGCCGAACCGGTCGGCGACCTCCACCAGGGCCGCGAGGCGGGCGGGGGGCTCGTCCCGGCGCCGGTCGATCTCGGCCGAGACGAAGCGCAGCACCGCGTCCTGGGCGGCCTCGAACCGCGCCTCGGCGTCGCGGCCCGCCAGGGTCTCGGCGAGCTTGAGCACCCGGCCCCAGTCGGGCGTGCGCGCCCGCGCCAGCAGGGTCTCGATCTCGGCTACGAGGCCGGCGGTGACCGGATCGAGCATCGCGAGCGCGCGGGCGACCGAGCCCTCGCACTGGGCCAGCGCCCGGGCCAGGGCGGTCTCGTCGGGCTGCGCGAAGGGCTCGGGCAGGCCGCGCACCACCCGGGCGACGTCCTCGGCCGGGAGGGGGCGCAGCATCAGCGCCCGGCAGCGGGAGCGGATGGTCGGCAGCAGCCGGCCGGGCTGGTGGGATAGGATCAGGAACAGCGCGCGGGGCGGCGGCTCCTCCAGCACCTTCAGCAGCGCGTTGGCGGCGTTGGCGTTCAGGTCCTCGGCGCTGTCGAGGATGCAGACGCGCCAGCCCGAATCCGCGGCCGTCGAGGCGAACAGGTCGAGGGCGCGGCGCACGGCGTCGACCGAGATCTTGGTCGGCAGCGTCTTGGCGCCGGCGCTCCGGTGGCGGCGCAGGACCACGAGGTTCGGGTGCGACAGGCCCGCCACCTTGCCGAGGACGGCGTCGCCCGCCGGCACGGCGAGGCCCGCCGGGCCCCCGCCCCCCGGGTAGGCGAGCAGGCGCCGGGCGACCCGGTAGGCCAGGGTCGCCTTGCCGATGCCGGGGGCGCCGCCGATCAGCCACGCGTGGTGCAGGCGCCCCGCCGCGATGGCGGCCGCGAAGGCGTCGGCCGCGGCCGCGTGGCCGACGAGCCCGAGGGTCTCGCGCGGGCGCGGGATCCCGGCGAGGTCCCCGGGCTCGACGTCGTCGGCGGCGCGGTCGGTGGGCTTCACGGGGCGGGTCTCACGGGGCGGGCTTCACGGGCGGGCTTCATGGAGTGGGTCTCACGGCGCGGGCCGGCGGCCTCCGATCTGGGCGGCGCGCCCGCGCGACTGCTTACACGGCCGCCGGCCAGGATGGGACCGGTCGGGCCGGGACCGGCCCCGCCCGTACGGCCGCTCACGCGGCGTCGCCGCTCCGGCCCGCCCCCGCCGGCCGGTCGGGCAGGAGCGCCGGCAGCCGGGACGCGACGGCGGCGCGGATCGCCGCCTCGACCGCGTCGGGATCGCGGGACGCGTCGATCACCGCGCAGCGCCCCGGTTCCGCCCGGGCGATCGCCAGGAAGGCCTCCCGCAGCCGGACGTGGAAGTCGAGGGCCTCGGCCTCGAACCGGTCGGCCCCCTGCCCCGTCCGGGCGCCGCGCCCGGCCGCGCGGGCGAGGCCGGACTCGGGGGCGAGGTCGAGGATCAGGGTGAGATCGGGCCGGGTCGGGCCGACGACGACCCGCTCCAGGGCGTCCACGAGCCCGGGATCGAGGCCCCCGGCGGCGCCCTGGTAGGCCCGGGTCGAGTCGATGAACCGGTCGCACAGCACGGTCTCGCCCCGGCGGAGCGCCGGGCGGATCAGCCGGTCGAGATGGTCGATCCGGGCGGCGCTGAACAGCAGGGCCTCCGCGAAGGGGCCGTAGGGCTTGGCGACGCCGTCGAGCAGCGCCGTGCGGATCTCCTCCGCCCGCGGCGAGCCGCCGGGCTCGCGCGTCACGCAGACGGGCCGCCCCGAGCGCGCGCGCAGGGTCGCGGCGAGGCGGGCGATCTGGGTCGACTTGCCGGCCCCCTCCCCGCCCTCGACGGTGATGAAGGTGCCGCCCGCCCCGGCGGGATCCCCGGACAGCGGCCCGGTCACGCGCGCGCCGTCACGACGGGTTGGCCGCCCCGGCAGCACCCTTGTCCCCGCCCTTGTCGGTTCCCTTGTCGGTTCCCTTGCCGGCCCGGTCGAAGGCCTTGCGGACGAGGCCGGTGCCGAATTCCAGCGCCGCGTCCATCGCCCGCTGCGACAGGGTGCCGGGCTCCACCGCGGCGCCGGCGAAGAGCGGCTGGTCGAGGGCGACGGTGTCGCCGCGCTGGACGCGCAGGATCCCGACCCGCTGGCCCTCCTCCACCGGGGCGATGAGCGGCCCGGTATAGATCGCCCTGGCGCTGACCCGGTCGCTGGAGCCCCGCGGCAGCAGCACCCGCACGGGCTTCTTCGCCACCAGCGGCACCGAGCCCGACTGGCCGCCGAACACCGAGGCCTCGGCCACGGTCTCGCCCGGCGCGAAGACCTGCCGGGGCTCGAAGGCGCGGAAGCCCCACTCCATCAGCTTGCGCGACTCGGAGGCGCGGTCCCGGGCGGTCTTGAGCCCCGAGACCACCAGCACGAGCCGCTGGCCGTTCTGCACCGCCGAGCCGGTGAGCGCGTAGCCGGATTCCTCCAGGTAGCCGGTCTTGAGCCCGTCCGCGCCGATGTCGAGGGCGAGCAGCGGGTTGCGGTTCTGCTGGCGGATCTTGTTCCAGGTGAACTCCTTCTCGGCGAAGATCTTGTAGTAGTCCGGGTAGGTGTCGATGATGTGCAGCGCGAGCTTCGCCATGTCCCGGGCCGTGACCTTCTGGTCGGGCGCCGAGTAGCCGGTGGCGTTGCGGAAGGTCGAGTTCGTCAGCCCGATCTCCTTGGCGCGCTGGTTCATCAGCCCGGCGAAGGCCTCCTCGGAGCCGGCCATGTTCTCCGCGATGGTGATGGCCGCGTCGTTGCCCGACTGCACGATCAGGCCGCGCAGCAGGTCCGCCATCTTGATGCGGCTGTTCACCTGCGCGAACATCGACGAGCCGCCGCCCCCGGCCCCGCCGCGCTTCCACGCGTCCTCGGTGACGGTGAACTCCGTGTCCATCGACAGGCGGCCGGATTTCAGCGCCTCGAACACGATGTCGGTGGTCATGAGCTTGGCCATGCTGGCCGGCGAGAACCGCTCGTCGGCGGCCTTCTCGAACAGGACCGAGCCGGAATCGGCGTCGATCAGGATCGCGTGCGGGGCCGCGGTCTGGAAAGTCTGCGCGGCGGCGGCGGCGAGGCCGGCGCCCAGCGCGCAGGCGGCCGCGAGAAGGGTGAGAAGGGGTCTGCGCATCACCGTTCCGTCCCGCGCCTGCCGTCGGGCCGGAAGCGTCCCGCCCGTATCCCAATAACAAGCGTGACCATATTACGGTTTCGGCGCCGGATCGAATGCGAAATGCCGCATCGGCCGCCACATCGGCCGCCACATCGACCGCCACATGGGCCGCCGGACCCGTCGGGCGGCCGCGGGTCGGCCCGGGCGCCGCCGTCAGTAGATCCCGGCGAGGCGGGCGTGTCCCGCCTTGCCGGCGGTCTTGGTGGCCGGCCCCTTGGCGGCGGGGGCCTTGGGGGCGGTCTTGGCAGAGGTGGTCGCGGAGCCGTTCGCGGCCGGCGCACCGGCCTTCGTGGCCGACGCCCTGGCCGGCACCGCGGCGAGGCGCGCCATGGCGAGCTTGGCCGAGGCCGGCATCGCGGCGGGCATCGCGGCCGGGGACGCGCCGTGCGGCGCGGAGGACGGGCCCGACGACGCCTTGGCGAGCTTCACGGTCCCGGGCGCCGGGACCGCCCGGCGATGGACCTCGGCGAGGGCCGGGCCGGCCTTCGGGCCGGCCTTCCCGGCGGCATGACCGTGCGCCGGCGGCGCGGCCGGGGCGAGGCCAGGGGTGTGGGCCGGGTTGAGACCCGCGACCTTCAGGGTCCCGGCCCCGAGGCCGCCCCTGGCGGCGACGGCCGGCACGGGGGCGGGCCGGAACTCGCGCACCCGCGGGGCGGTGGGCTGCACGGCCGCCGGGACCGTCACGGCGGCCGAGGCCAGCACGATCGGCGCGCGCACCGGCGCCGTCCGCTCGGGCCGGGCGGCCGGGGCCTCGGCGGGCGCCTTCCCGGCCGCCGTCCCGGCCTCCGTCCCGCTCTCCTCCGCCTCCTGGGCGGGCCTGAAGGCCAGAGCCGGGGCTGAGCGCGTGTAGCGCTCGGTGTCCTCCGTCGGGCCGAGATCGGCCATCATCACGGTCGAGCGGCCGGCCGGCCGCCCGTCGGTGCGCAGGCTCGCGAGGAGCTTGCGGTCGTCGCTGCCGGCCACCGAGGCCTTGCCGACATACTCGACGCGCACCCGCGCGGTGCCCCTCCGGTGGAAGCCCAGCGCTTCGGCCGCATCCTCCGACACGTCCATGACCCGGCCGGCATGGTAGGGGCCGCGGTCGTTGACGCGCACCAGCATCGAGTAGCCGTTCTCGAGGTTCGTCACCCGGGCGTAGCTCGGCAGCGGCAGGGTCGGGTGGGCGGCGGCGATCGAGTGGCGGTCGAAGACCTCGCCGTTGGCGGTCATGCGGCCGTGGAAGGCCGAGCCGTACCAGGAGGCGAGCCCCTCGCGGACGTAGCCGCTCGGATTCTCCTTCGGCACGTAGGTCTGCCCGGCCACCACGTAGGGCTTGCCGGTGTAGCGGCGCCCGCCGCCCTTCGGGATCACGTCGCCCTCGTTGTAGAGGCGCGGGCTCGCCTTCACCCCGTATTTCGGGTCGATCCCGTTCCCGGCGGCGAGCTTCTGCTGGGGCGAGGTCGCGCAGTTGGCCGTGGCCAGGGCCACGCCCGAGACGGCGATGAGCCGCAGGGCGAGGCGCGCCGGCCGGGGAAGCGTCGTGCGCACCATCGTGGGGTTCACCAAACTCTACGCGTGAGCGGGGCCCGACCGGACCGGAGCCGGCCGCGTGCACGGGGCCGCGATCGGTCCACCCAGATTTGTAGCGGTCGCGTAAAGGAAGCCTGAACGATGGGCTGCGGCCGGGTTCAGGAAGCGGGCCGCGCGGCCGGTCGGTTCTCGAGCATTGCGCGCGGATCGACGGGCAACATCTTGTTCGGGAACGGATTTTTCAAATTCTTACTGGCGCGCCCGTCCGACCGCCCCCGGGCGCGGCGCTCCACTTTTCCGTGTGGGAGCGGGGCCAGGATCGCGATGGCTCGGGACCGAGTCGGTGCGGAGGCCGCGGGCCGCTTGATCCGCGCCGGCCCTCCGCGGCGCCGCGGTCCCGGAGGGCCGGAAGGCGCCGCGCGCAGCAGCGGCACGCTCCGGAGCGGCCGCGCCGCCCCGGGTTCGAGCCCGGTCCGGCCTCAGCGGGACTGCGTGTCGGTGAGCTGCCCGATCGACTGGGCGCCGCGCTGCTTGAACAGCAGGTCGAGGCCTTCCAGCATCAGCGCGTGCATCTTGGTCCGCTCGGCGTAGGCGAGGTCGCGCAGCTGGTCGTAGACCGGCGGCTCCAGATAGACCGACATCTGGCGGGCGCGCTGCTTGAGCGTGGCCGCCTGCTTCGGCGCCGGGGGCGCGAGGGTGAGCGACACGATCTCGGCGCCCTGCGGCCGGGCCGCCTGGGGCCGGGCCGGCGGGCTCGCCGAGGCCACGATCGCCGCGAGGCTGAGCTTAGGCGGCTTGGACATGCTGGCCCGTCCTCAGGGACTGCGTGCGGCGCTCGATCCACGACCAGAGGCGGCGGACCTCGCCGGCGGCCTGGCCCTTGGGGTTGAACTCGGTGACGCCCTGGCCGAGGCCGATCGCGTCCTGGTGGTCGGTGCGGGCGACGATGTTCACGTCGGGCAGGATGCCGAGCACCGCGAGCCCGTCCGCGGCGTCGCGGACCCGGTAGGAGCGCGGCGGGGTCTGGTTCAGCACGAAGGCGAACTTCTTCTCCAGCCGGTAGACGGCGGCCAGGGTCGGCTTGAACGCCCGCAGGTCCGCGGGGGTCGGCCGGCACGGGATGATGCACAGATCCGCGGCGCGGATCGCCGAGAGGGTGCCGGTGGAATCGACGCCGGGCGTGTCGATGAACACGTAGTCGTAGGCGGAGTCGCGCAGGCGCTCCATCACGGCGTCGATCTGGGTGGCGTCGATCTGCGCCACCTCGGGACCGTCGGCCGTGCGGTGGTCCAGCCAGTCGGAGATCGTGGCCTGCCGGTCCATCTCCAGGATGCAGACCGTGTGGCCCGCCTCCCGGGCGGCCACCGCCAGGGAGATGCACAGCGTGCTCTTGCCGCTGCCGCCCTTCTGCGTGACGAAGGTGATCGCTTTCATCCCGGGCGTCCTCCAGAAGGCCCCATGCATCCGTCCGGGCGCCCGCAACTGCCGGTCGCCGCGCCGTCTGTGCCAACCTCAGGTATGGGATTCGCGGCGTGCCGCGATCCTGTGACCCAAGGATGTCGGGGCATAGGTTGGGGTCGACATGGTTAACGAGCCGTTAAGACAACGGTCCCTCGCGGATATCCCCGCCCAGTGCGGCAGCAGGACAGCAGTCTAAACTTCAAGTTAAGATTCTTGGCATATAGAGGGTTAACAGCCTTTCCAGCGACGCCCGGATACCGTAGCGTGAGCGCGGGTGAGACGAGGAGCTTGGTGGGGGTGAAAACCTCAAGTTTAAAGACAAGGATCGCCCCATCGAGGAATGGCATGTCCGAAGCCCCGATCCCGCAATCCATTCTGGAGGCCTCCGGCGTCGTGGGCACCTGGGCCCACGATTACTGGGCGGGGCAGCTGGCGCTCTCGGCCCCGCTCGCGGATCTGCTCGGCCTGGACCCCGAGGCGGCCGCCGCCGGCGTGTCCCTGGAGGCCTTCCTCGACCGCACCCATCCCGAGGACCGCGTCCGGATCGAGAGCTATCTCCACGCGGTGGCCGAGACCGGCGGTCCCGTCGAGGCGGAGTTCCGCACGAAGGACACCCGCACCGGGATCCGCACGCTGCTGATGCGCGGCCGGATCGAGCGCGACCCCGCCGGCGGGGCGACCCGCGGGCGCGGCATCGCCATCGACCGCACCGAGGAGCAGGCCGCGAACCTCGTGCAGAGCGAGCGGGTGGTGAACCGGATGGCCGAGCACGTCATCGCCCTGCGCGACCTCGCCCGCGCCCTGCACCGGCCGTCGCTGACCGACCGGATCGAGCACCTGATGATCGAGATCGGCTTCGAGCTCGCCCGCTTCCTGCCCGAACCCGAGGACGAGCCGCGCCATTGAGCGCGCGACGGGGCGCGGAAGCCCCGCCGGACCGATTGATCGCGCCCGTTCCGGCAAGCTACTGTCCCGGCAACACTTTGCCGGGAGGACGGGGATGGCCCGCGACACGATCTACGACCGCGACCTCGACCGCGTCCCGGCCAACCACCAGCCGCTGACGCCCCTGCTCTACCTGGACCGGGCCGCGCGGGTGTTTCCCGACCACGTCGCGGTGGTCCACGGCCCCCTGCGGCGGCCCTACCGGGAGGTCTACGCCCGGGCCCGCCGCCTCGCCTCGGCGCTGGCGGCGCGCGGGATCGGCCGCGGCGACACCGTGGCGGCGCTGCTCGCCAACACCCCCGAGATGATCGAGTGCCACTATGGCGTGCCGATGACCGGGGCGGTGCTCAACACCCTCAACACCCGCCTCGACGCCGACGCGATCCGCTTCTGCCTGCAGCACGGCGAGGCCAAGGTGCTGATCACCGACCGCGAGTTCTCCCGGACGGCCGCCGGGGCCCTGGAGGGGCTGGAGCCCAAGCCCTTCGTGATCGACGTCGACGATCCCGAGTACGACGGCCCGGGCGCCCGCCTGGGCGCGACCGACTACGAGGCCTTCCTGGCCGGCGGCGACCCGGAGCACGACTGGCGGCTGCCGGACGACGAGTGGGACGCGATCACCCTGAACTACACGTCGGGCACCACCGGCGACCCGAAGGGCGTGGTCTACCACCATCGCGGGGCGGCGCTGCTGGCCCTCGGCAACGTCATCACGGGCGGCCTCGGCCAGCACCCGGTCTATCTCTGGACCCTGCCGATGTTCCACTGCAACGGCTGGTGCTTCCCCTGGACCCTGTCGATCGTGGCCGGGACCCATGTCTGCCTGCGGCAGGTGCGGGCCGAGACGATGTACCGGCTGATGGCCGAGCACGGGGTCACGCATCTCTGCGGCGCGCCGATCGTCATGCAGATGCTGATCAACGCCCCCGATGCCGAGCGCCGCGACCTGCCCCGGCGCGTCGCCTTCTTCACCGCCGCGGCCCCGCCGCCGGAGGCGGTGCTGGCCGGCATGTCGGAGGCCGGGTTCGACGTGACCCACCTGTACGGCCTGACCGAGAGCTACGGCCCGGCGGTGGTCAACGCCTGGCACGCCGACTGGGACGCGCTGGCGGCCGACCAGCGGGCAGCCCGGAAGGCCCGCCAGGGCGTGCGCTACCCGGTGCTCGAGGCCCTCGACGTGCGCGACCCGGAGACGCTGGAGCCGGTGCCCGCCGACGGGGCGACGATCGGCGAGGTGATGATGCGCGGCAACGTGGTGATGCGCGGCTACCTCAAGAACCCGGCGGCCACGCAGGCCGCCTTCAAGGGCGGCTGGTTCCGCACCGGCGACCTCGGGGTGAAGCACCCGGACGGCTACGTGCAGCTCAAGGACCGCTCGAAGGACATCATCATCTCGGGCGGCGAGAACATCTCGTCGATCGAGGTCGAGGACGCCCTGTTCAAGCACCCGGCGGTCGCCGCGGCCGCGGTGGTGGCCAAGCCCGACGCGAAGTGGGGCGAGACGCCCTGCGCCTTCGTCGAGCTCAAAGCCGGCGCGACCCCCACGGCCGACGAGCTGATCCAGTGGTGCCGGGGGCGGCTGGCCTCCTACAAGCTCCCCCGCCACGTGGTCTTCGGCGAGCTGCCGAAGACCTCCACCGGCAAGGTGCAGAAGTTCATCCTGCGCGAGCGGGCCCGGCAGGACGGGGCCTGATCCGCGCCCGGCCCGGCACCCGTCGATCGGAGCGGCGGGCCGGTCAGGCCTGCGGCGGATCCCGGCGGTCGACGCGCACCGGCACCGGCACGGGCTTCGGGGCGGACCCGGCGTCGCGGAGGTCGGCCAGGATCTGGGCGACGAACGCCTGGAGCGACACGAGGCTGAACAGGGTGATCGACGCGACCAGGGCGGCGGAGACCAGGGTCTTGGCGGTTTCGGGATCCACGGCGGGAGTCCTTGGCTTCGCCCCGCCGCGGGCGATCCGGGCGGGGGGCGCCGCTGTGGCGCCGGTGCCTCCCCAAAGTGGGCGCGCCGCCCGCGCCGCGCCAGCGCCGCCGCGGTCGCGCCTGGCATGCGCGGAGGGCCGGGCTCGGCCGCGATCCCGGTCGCCGCGACGCTTCGTCCGGCCGGGGATGATCGCGCGGGACCGTGCAGCTTTCCTGGCTGGTGGAACGTTGCGTTTCCCGCAATAAGCGCCGGCGCGGAGCGGCGCGCATCCGGGAGAGACGGCATGGCCGGCAGCGGCATCGCGGGCGGCATCGCGAACGGCACCCGCGCGGCGCTGCGCGCCGCTCAGGGGCTGATCCTGGCCGCCGGACTGGGAACTGTGCTGGGAGCCGGGCCTGTCGCGGGCCCCGCCCGGGCGCAGGGGCCGGTCCCGGCCCAGCCCGCGCCCCTGCCCGCTCCCCAGCCCGCGACGCCTCCGAACGCCCCGCCCCGGAGCGCGGCGCCCGCCCCCGCCGCGCCGAGAGCGGCGGCGGCGGCGGCGGCGGAGCCGGGCCCGGCCGAGCCGGTGACCCGCGCCGGCTACTTCTACATCGGCGGCCGCTACCAGAAGCTCGGCGACAAGACCGTGATGGTCGGCCAGATGTTCGTGCAGTCGCGCACCCCGGCCCGGGTCACGCAGCCCTACCCGGTGGTGATGGTCCACGGCCTCGCCCAGACCGGCGTGAACTACCTCGCCACCGCGGACGGCCGCCCGGGCTGGGTGCAGCGCTTCGTCGAGAAGGGCTACCAGGTCTACGTGGTCGATCAGGTCGGGCGCGGGCGCTCGGGCACCAACCCGGAGGTCTACGGGCCGTACGACCGGCTCGGCACGCGCAGCCTGGAGCGCACCCACACGGCCCCGGAGGTCTACGATCTCTACCCGCAGGCCAAGCTCCACACCCGCTGGCCGGGCGGGGCCGGCGTGCAGGGCAACGCCGCCTTCGACCAGTTCTTCGCCAGCCAGGTCCCGTTCCTCGCCAACAGCCAGCAGACCGAAGAGCTGGTCGATCCGGCGCTCGTGGCGCTGCTGGACAGGATCGGGCCGGCGATCCTGCTCACCCACGGTCAGGCGGCCCTGTTCGGCTGGGCGGCCTCGGACGCGCGGCCGGACCTCGTGAAGGCCCATGTCGCCTTCGAGCCCAATGGCCCGCCCTTCTTCGACGTGCAGTTCCGCGGCGGCAAGGAGTTCTGGGAGAAGACCGGCGACGGGCGCGCCCGCGCCTACGGGCTGACCCGCATGCCGCTGACCTTCGACCCGCCGGTCCGGGCGCCCGAGGACCTGACGGTGGCGCAGGCGGCCAAGGGGTCCGAATCCAAGTCCGACAGGGCCGCGGACGGGCGGATCCGCTGCTGGCTGCAGGGCGAGCCCGTCCGGTCCCTGCCGAACCTCGCCAAGGTGCCGGCCGTGGTGGTGACCGCGGAGGCCTCCTTCCACGCGACCTACGACGACTGCACCGTCGCGTTCCTGACCCAGGCCGGCGCCAGGCCGGACGTGGTCCGGCTGGCCGACCGCGGCCTCCACGGCAACGGCCACATGATGATGCTGGAGACGAACAGCGACGCCGTCGCGGACGTCCTGGCCGGCTGGCTCGCGGACCGGGTGAAGTAGCCCCGCGGGACCGCCCCCCCGCCGCACCACCGATACGTGTCGCTACGGCAACAGGCGTCGCCTTCCGCGTGAAGGCCGCTTGCGGCCGCGTCCGGCTGCCCGTAGTCCGGATGGAGAAAGATCAAGTTTTACAGTACTTTATCACAATTCTAAACAGCGCGGCCGAGACGCCGGGGTGGGTCCCGGCGCGCGCGGTCGGCTGCCCGCAGCGTCGCATCCGGCAAGAGACCATGAGAGCCGTCCACCCCCTCCCCGGCATCACCCTGCGCGCCCTGCTCGCCGGGGCCTCGCTCGCCGTGCTGGCGCAGGCCGCGCCGAGCCTCGCCCAGGACGCGCCGCGCCGCGGCGGCGCCGGCCCGACCGCCGGCGGCAGCGTGCAGCTCGAGGAGCTGAGCGTCACCGGCCAGGGCGGCGGCCCGGCCTCCGGGGCCCCGGCCGGCGCACCCGTGCGCGGCGCGGAGAGCCCGACCGGCCCGATCGACGGCTACGTGGCCCGGCGCTCGGCGACCGCGACCAAGACCAACACCCCGCTGATCGAGACGCCGCAATCGATCAGCGTCGTGGGCCGCAAGCAGCTCGACACCCAGAACGCCCAGACCCTCACCCAGGCGACCCAGTACGTCGCCGGCACCTACGCGGGCACCTTCGGCGCCGACACGCGCCTCGACTTCTTCCAGCTCCGCGGCTTCGTGGTCAGCGATTACGGCCTCTACCTCAACGGCCTGCAGCTCCTGAACTACGGCTTCGCCTACAGCCGCGTGAACACGTTCGGGCTGGAGCGCATCGAGGTGCTGCGCGGCCCCTCCGCGGTGCTGTTCGGCGCCGGCAATCCCGGCGGCCTGATCAACCAGATCAGCAAGCGCCCGACCGAGACCCCGTTCGGGCTCGTCGAGGTCGGCGGCGGCTCCTTCGACCAGCGCTACGCCGCCTTCGACGTCGGCGGTCCGGCCGACGCCGAGGGCCACTGGTTCGGCCGCCTGACCGGCTACGCCCGCAACGGCGGCACGCAGGTCCAGGGCGCGCCGGACGACAGCTACTACATCGCCCCGGCCTTCACCTATAAGCCGGACGGGTCGACCAAGTTCACGGTCCTGTCGAGCTTCCAGCACGACAACACGGCCGTGACGGCGAACTTCCTGCCCTATTACGGCACGGCCCGGCCGACCGTGCTCGGCCTGCGCATCCCGCGCTCGCTCAACGTGGGCGATGCCGGCTTCAACACCTTCCGGCGCGACCAGGCCTTCATCGGCTACGAGTTCGAGCACGTCTTCGACGACACCTGGGCGGTGCGCCAGAACGCCCGCTACGGCTACACGCAGAGCTTCCAGAACTCCTATATCGGCCAGCTCGGCTACACCGACCCGCTCCAGACCCGGCTCGGCCGCTACCTGTTCCGGGATTCCGCCAAGATCGCGCAGCTCGACGTCGACACGCAGGCCGAGGCCAAGTTCTTCGACGGCTTCTTCCGCCACGACTTCCTGATGGGCGTGGAGTACCGGAACTTCCAGATCCACGACAACCAGGCCTCGGGCTTCCCCGGCCCCGACCTCAACATCCTCGCGCCCTCTTACGGCCCGCAGGCGGTCTCGGCCTCGCCCTACCTGATCAACGCCAACTCGTTCCAGCAGGTCGGCCTCTACTTCCAGGACCAGATCAAGCTCACGCCGGAGCTGACCCTGATCCTCGGCGGCCGCCAGGACTTCGTCCAGAACACCGTCTACGACCGCCTGACGCCCGCCAACACCAACGGCCGCAACGACAGCGCCTTCACCTACCGGGCGGCGGCGATCTACAACTTCGACTTCGGCCTCGCGCCCTACATCATGTACGCGACCTCGTTCCAGCCCCAGATCGGCGTGGACATCAACAACCGCACCTTCAGGCCCGATACCGGCGACCAGGTCGAGGGCGGCGTCAAGTTCGAGCCGCCCGGCCAGGGCTACTTCCTGACGCTGGCGGGCTTCGACATCCACCGCAACAACGTGCTCACCCCCAACCCGGTGAACACGATCTTCCAGACGCAGGTCGGTGCGGTGCGCTCCACCGGCTTCGAGGCGCAGCTCGTCGCCAACGTCGCCGACGGCCTCAACCTCGTGGCGTCCTTCACCAAGTTCGACTTCACCACCGAGCGGGATGCCGATCCGGTGCGGGTCGGCAAGACGCCGGTCAACATCCCCCAGACCCTGGCCTCGCTGTTCGCCGACTACACCATCCCGCTCGGGCCGTGGCGCGGCTTCGGCTTCGGCGGCGGCGTGCGCTACGTCGGCAGCTCCTTCGCGGATGTCGGCAACACCCTGCGGGTGCCCGACTACGTGCTGTTCGACGCGCAGGTGCACTACGATTACGAGAACTGGCGCTTCCAGGTGAACGCCTCGAACCTCGCCGACCGACGCTACGTCGCCTCCTGCCAGTCGAACGTGTCGTGCTTCTACGGCGACGCCCGGCGGGTGCTGGCGAAGGTCAGCTACAAGTGGTGAGGTGGCCCGGGCGGTTCTTGTTTGCGGCCGCCCGCAGCATGGTGACCAGCCCCGTCATCGCGAGCGCAGCGAGGCGATCCAGGGCAGCGCGACATCGGCGGGTGTGGCGCTGCTGGATTGCTTCGCTCCGCTCGCAGCGACGGCGGCGCTCCGATCAGCCGTCCGCAGCCTCCGCCCCGGTGATCGGCTGCGGCCCGGAGAGCCGGGTCGGCAGGGTGTCGATCCGCAGGGACCGGCGGAGCGCCCGCGAGAACGCGTCGACCGCCATCGTCACCAGCGCGGTGGCGGCGATCAGCACCAGGGCCACGTCGAGGCGCAATTCCGAGATCGCGGCGTCGACATAGAAGCCCAAGGTCGTGACCCCCAGGATGCCGAAGATCGCGCTCTCCCGCAGGATCAGCTCCCAGCGGTAAAGCAGGTAGGCCAGGAACTGCCCGTAGAGCCGCGGCACGGTCTCGTAGGCGTAGAGGTCGAGGCCCCGGGGGGCGTCCGCCCGGTAGGGGATCGCGTCGGCGTGCCGGCCCATCAGGTAGGCGACGATGCCGGCATTGTGCAGGGCCAGCGCCAGGATCGCCGGCAGCATCGAGGGGCCGAGCAGCTGCAGGGCGACGTAGGCCAGCATGTATTCCGGCGTGGAGCGCACCACCACGAGGAGCGCCCGCCCCAGCGGCCGCCCGATCGGCCCGGCGAAGCGCCGCGCGGTCAGCGGGAACAGGACGAGGGCCCCGAGGGCGGTGGCGGCCAGGGCGATCTGCGCCAGGATCAGGGTCTGGGCGGTCCCGGGCAGGACCTGCTCGGTCAGGATCGGGCGCAGCCACGACCAGAGCCGCGCCCAGGTCTCGGGCTCGGCGAGCGGCGCGCCCCGGAGCGGGGCCGGCACGACGTCGTGGCCGAGGAAGCGGGCGAGGCTCGGGCCGATCGCCGCGCTGCCGACGGTCGGCGGCAGCGCCAGCACGGCGCCGACGAGGAGGAACGGCAGGGTCCGGGCGCGCACCCAGAGCCGGCGCGTGCCGATCAGCGCGTAGAAGATCAGGAGCAGCGCCCCGGCCTCGGCGTAGCGGCCCTGGCGGAAGGCGGATTCGAAGGCGAAGCCCATGGTCGGCAGGCCGATGAAGCCCAGCACGAGGCTGGAGCGCAGGCCGCATTCGAGGCGATAGAGGGTGTAGTCGCGCATCCGTCCGGCCACTTCGGGCAGGCGCGCGTACAGGAAGGCCGAGACCGCGCCGGTGCCCGCGGGCAGGACGCGGAGCGCCGCGAGGTCGGCCTCCTCGATCAACTCGGCGTAGACCTTGGCGCAGATGCCCGCGTAGGGCAGCGCGATGGCGAGGACGCCGGTGGTCGCCGACAGGCCGAAGACCTGCATCAGCAGCAGCGCCCAGAACAGCTCGTGGACGGCGCGCAGGCCCGCGCAGGCGAGCCGGACGGCGCGCGAGCGGGCGAAGGGGACGGCGAGCAGCAGCCCCGTCCCGGCCCCGAGCCCGACGCCGAGCATCGCGAAGGCCACGGTGTAGAGGACGCTCCAGCCCTCGACGGCGGGGAAATCGGGCCGGATCAGGCCGCCCAGCAGCCGGGCGAGGTCGGCGAAGGGATGGAGGGTCGTGACCTGCAGGTCGGCGACCAGCAGGCCGGCGAGCGCCGCCGCCAGGAACCAGCGGCTCACCGCCGCGTAGCCCGGCCGCGGCAGGAACCCGGCCTTGCCGGCGAGAGCGCCCATCAGGCGGCCTCGTAGAACGGGCTGAGCCGCGCCGGATCGAGGCCGGCCGACGGCGCGTCGAGGACGATCCGGCCGGCCTCCAGCACCACGATCCGGTCGGTGTGGGCGAGGGCCAGGGCCACGTCGTGGAGCGCCAGGATCAGGGTCTCGTGCCCGCGGGCCAGCTCGGCGAGGACCCGGCCGCCCTGCTGGCGGTCCAGCGCCGAGACCGGCTCGTCCGCCACCAGGATCGGCCGTCCGTTGTAGAGGGCGCGGGCCACCGAGACGCGCTGCTGCTGGCCACCGGAGAGTTCCCCGGCCCGGTCCCAGAGCCGGTCCGCGAGCCCGACCCGGTCGAGGACCGCCGCCACGGCGGCGACGTCGGCCCGCGCCGGCCGGACCAGGGTCCGCAGGTTGTGCAGGGTCGAGCGCCGGTCGAGGCGGCCCATGTAAACGTTGTGGAACACCGAGAGCGGCCGCACCAGGGCGGCCGCCTGCGGCACCAGGGCCACCCGCCCGGGGGCCTGCCCGTGGATCAGGCCGATCAGGGTCGACTTGCCGGCCCCCGAGCGCCCCATGAGCGCGACCCGCTCGCCCGCCCGCACGGTCAGGTCGAGGCCCGACAGAACCGGGCGCCCGTCATAGGCCGCGGAGGCGTTCGCCAGGACGATGGCCGTGCCGGACCCCGCGCCCGACTCCTCGCCGGCTGCCGTGCCGGCTGCCGCGCCGCGCGACACGCGCGTCAGTCCAGGAGGCCGGTGGAGCGTCCGACCTCGACGAGGGGCTCGTAGGCCGCGTTGGTTACGGGGATGAACTTCGAGCGCCCGAACGGCTCCAGGATCGCCGGGTCGGCGATGCCGGTCAGCGCGGCCCGCAGCCTGTCGGTGAAGCCGGCGCCGTAGGTCTGCTCCACGTCGCCCCGCACGGTCCACTGGTAATCGGGGAAGGTCGGGCTCTCCCAGATCACCGAGACGGCCTTCGGGTCGACCTTGCCGGCCTTCGAGTCGAGGTCCCAGACCGAGTAGTCGACGGCGCCGACCGCGAAGGCGCCGGACTGGACCAGCTGGATCGTCCGGGTGTGGTCGCCCGAGAAGCCGACCCGGGCGAAGACCTGCTCCGGGGTCTTCCCCGGGAAGGCCTGCCGGACGAAGTACTCGGGCATCAGCCGCCCGGAGGTCGAGGCGCGGGCGCCGAACGTGAAGGTCCTGCCCGCGACGGCCTTCGGGAAATCCTTCTCCGGCTTCAGCCCGGTGGCGGCGTTGGCGATGAGATAAGTCTTGAACGCCGCGTCCTCGGCGCCCTGCGCGATCGCCTGGGAGCCCGGCACGGCCTTGCGCGCCTGGACGCCGGTGAAGCCGCCGAACCACGCGAGCTGCACCTGCCCGTTGGTGAAGGCGGTGACCGCCGCCGGGTAGCTCTTCACCGGGATGTAGCGCACCGGCACGCCGAGCTCGGCCTCCAGATAGGCGGCGACCTTGCCGAAGCGCTCGACCAGCCGGCTCTCGTCCTGGTCGGGGATGCCGGTGAAGACGAGGGGCGGGAGCGCCTTCGCGGCCGGCTTCTC
Organism: Methylobacterium sp. 1030; assembly: GCF_040544715.1. Lineage (NCBI taxonomy): Bacteria > Pseudomonadati > Pseudomonadota > Alphaproteobacteria > Hyphomicrobiales > Methylobacteriaceae > Methylobacterium > Methylobacterium sp. 1030. Next base: position 24,750 of record NZ_JBEPKM010000013.1, read on the forward strand.
CTGCGCCCGCGCCGGCCCGGCGGCGGCCAGGGCCGCCAGGACGCCCAGGGCGAGCCGCCTCAGCCAGCCCGGTCCCGGCTTCGATCCCGACCTCGATCCCGGTTTGGAGCCCGGCTTCGATCCCTGCGTCGATCCCAGCGTCGATCCCTGCATCGCGTCCTCGTGGCACCGCGCCCACGCACGGTGGGCTCGCAACACGGCGGGCGTAGCAGAAGACGCCGCGCGCGCCAGCCTCGATCCTCGCGATCCCGGCGCCCTGCGGCGCCGGGAGACCGCCGAGACGCCGCCGGGATCCCCCCGGAAATCCGTCTCAGGCGCCGGGCGCCACCGCGATCGCCGACAGGGTGAGGTGCTCCGGCAGGGCGGCGTCCGGCACCGGCACGGCCCGGATCCCGGCCGGGAGCACGCCGCCGAGCAGGTCCAGGAAGTCTCCCGACGCGGCGATCTCGATCTCGGCCGCCTTGGCCTGGGTCTCGATCCGCGCCAGGGCGTTCATCGCCGGGCCCAGCACCGTGTACTCGGCCCGCACGCCGTCGTCGAAGACCCCGACCAGCAGGTCGCCCGCGTGCAGGGCGACCACGACCCGCAGGGGGAACAGATTCTCCCGGGCGCGGGCCGCGTTGAGCGCGGCGATCCGGTCGCGGATCGACAGGGCGCAGGCGAGCGCCGCGCGCGCCTGGACGTCGGGATGGCCGACGACGAACTGCACCAGCACCGCGTCGCCGATATACTTGTCGACGAGGCCGCCCTGCTCCGCCACCGCCGCCTGGGCCGCCGCCCGGACCCCCAGCAGGGCCGTCACCATGGCCTCGGGCGGGTGCTCGCGGGAGAGCCGCGAGAAGCCGCGGATGTCGAGGATCATCAGGCAGGCGTGGCGCCGGTGGATGCCGAGGCCGGAATCGCCGTCGTCGGCGGCGAGGTCGAGGGCGACCGTGTCGGGCACGAAGCGGGCGAGCTGGGTCCGCTCGTGCTCCATGCGCAGGGCCCGCACCACCGCGGCGCGCAGGCGGACCATGCCGTCGACCACCAGGAGGCCCGCCGCCATGAAGGTGGCGAGCCCGGTGAGCTGCGCGGTCGGGAAGGTGTCGGCGTTCGGGAACAGGTCCGGATGGATCAGGCCGACCAGGAAGGCCGCGCTCCAGCAGACGGTGACGAGCCCGCAGAATAGCAGGGTCTGCGCCACCCGCATGCTCAGGCCGGTCTGGAGCAGGAGCAGGAAGGCGGGCAGGCGGCTCACCGCGTCGGCGCCGAGCCCCGCCCCGCCCCCGGCCAGCATGTGCTCGATGATCACGTAGACGGCGAGCCCGGCATTGAGGCCGGTGCCGGCCCAGCTGTAGACGGTGGCCGCGGGGCCGCCGCCCCGCTCCCGCAGCCCGAACCAGATCGTGCCGAGGCCGTACAGGCCGAGGATGAACCAGTGGCTCAGGGCGTGCAGAGAGCCGTCATAGGCCTGGGCCGCCATCAGCAGCACCAGCACGATCACCACCCGGAGGCCGAGCAGGCGCAGGCCGCCGCCGGCCTGCATGGTCCGCAAAACCGCCTCGTCGTCCGATCCGGGATCCGCCCGGCCCTCGGCAGGAGCCCGCGCGGGCCGCAGCGCGGAGAGCGTCGGGTTGCCGGCGCTGCCCGAGGCCATCAACCGCCCCGGCCGAGGCGCCGGGCCGCCGCGAAGCGGTTGAGGAAGCGCGGCTCCTTCTCGGGGGCGATCCGGATCGCGAGATGCAGGGTGCCGTCGGCCTCCGACCGGCGGTCGAGGATCTCGGCGTTCTCGTAGAGCCAGTTCAGCGCCGCCCCGTCCTCCGGCGGCAGCGCCACCGCGAAGCTCGCGCGGTTGCGCCCAATCCGCGCCTCGATCCGGGCCGACAGCGCGGCGAGCCCCTCCCCGGTCACCGCCGAGACCAGGACCGGCGCGGCGCTGTCGCGGTCGTTGCGGGCCCTGGCCTGGCCGCTGAGGTTCAGGAGCCGCGCGCGCTCGTCGTCGTCGAGCAGGTCGGCCTTGTTCCAGACCTCGATGATCCGGTCGGTGCTGGTCTCGATGCCGAGCTCGCGCAGGACCTCGCCGACATCCTCGGCCTGGGCCTCGGAATCGACGTGGGCGACGTCCCGCACGTGGAGCAGCACGTCGGCCTCGATGGCGTCCTCGAGCGTCGCCCGGAAGGCCGCGATCAGGGGCGTCGGCAGGTCGGAGATGAAGCCCACCGTGTCCGACAGGATCACGGTCTCGCCGTGGGGCAGCTTGGTCGCCCGCGCGGTGGGGTCGAGGGTCGCGAACAGCATGTCCTTGGCGGTGACCTCGGCCCGGGTCAGGGCGTTGAACAGGCTCGACTTCCCGGCGTTCGTGTAGCCGACGAGCGCGACGATCGGGTACGGCACCCGGGCCCGGCTCTGCCGGTGCAGGCCGCGGGTGCGCACCACCGCGTCGAGGTCGCGCTCGATCCGGGTCATGCGCTCCTGGATCATGCGCCGGTCGGCCTCGATCTGGGTCTCGCCGGGGCCGCCCAGGAAGCCGAAGCCGCCGCGCTGGCGCTCCAGGTGGGTCCAGGAGCGGACGAGGCGGGACTTCTGGTAGGCGAGGTGGGCGTGCTCGACCTGCAGCGTGCCCTCGCGCGTGGAGGCGCGGCGCCCGAAGATCTCCAGGATCAGGCCGGTGCGGTCGATGACCTTGGCGCCCCAGGCCTTCTCGAGGTTGCGCTGCTGCACCGGCGACAGGGCGCAGTCCATCACGACGAGGCCGATCTCGCGGGCGCGGATCAGGCCGGCGATCTCCTCGACCCGGCCCTTGCCGAGATAGGTGGAGGGCCGGATCCGCGGCAGGCTGACGGCGAGGCTCTCGACCACGTCGAGCTCGATCGCGGCGGCGAGCCCGGTTGCCTCGTCGAGGCGGGCTTCCACGGAGCGCGACGGCGCGGCCGGTCCGGGGCCGGCCCCCGCCGCGCCGCGGGCGAGGTAGGGGCCGATCACCAGGGTGTGGGTCGCCGCGGCGATCTCGCCCTCGGGGGCGGCCTGCGCCTGGAGGCGGGCTTCGCCGGACGTCAGCGTTTCGGTCATACGGCCTTCGGCGCCGCCGCCCCGGGCGACGGCTTCGTTGGAGAGGTCGGAATGTCAGAATGGGGATGCGGGCGGGCCGGGCCAAGATGCCGGCCGCGAACGGGCACAGATATCCGTCGGCGGGCGGGGTCTCCGCCCTCCCCCCGCCGCGGCCGCGCCGGTCGCGCGGCGTCGCCCGCGCGGCGCATCGGGCCTCCGACCCGCCCGATCCCCGGCTTCCGGCCCGCTAGGCGCCGGGGCCGCCGGCCCTCACGCCTTCTCGGCGGTCTCGTCCGGCTCGAACAGCTGCACCGGGTGGCCCGGCATGATCGTGGAGATCGCGTGCTTGTAGACCAGCTGCGAGTGCCCGTCCCGGCGCAGCAGCACGCAGAAATTGTCGAACCACGTCACCACGCCCTGCAGCTTGACGCCGTTGACGAGGAAGATGGTCAGCGGAATCTTGTTCTTGCGGACATGGTTGAGAAAGGTGTCCTGAAGGTTCTGTGCGCGTTCGCCCGCCATCTTCTTGGCCTTCTTGTTGTCCCGGCTCGCTCGGTCCGGGAGGAGTATGCCGCGGGCCGGATCGTCCGATCATCCGGTCCAGGGCCGTGTATACCAACACCATGACGACGTGAAAGCGTGGGTGCAAGCAACCCCCGTTCCAGCCGATCCGTGACGGATCGGCCCCGCCCTCAACGCGCGCCCCGGCGCCGCGGTCTCACGGGCCGATGCCGAGGGACTTCAACTTGCGGTGCAGGGCCGAGCGCTCCATGCCGATGAACTCGGCGGTGCGCGAGATGTTGCCCGAGAACCGCGCGATCTGCGCCACGAGGTACTCGCGCTCGAAGATCTCGCGGGCCTCCCGGAGCGCGAGGCTCATCAGCTTCTCGCCGCCCGCGCCGCCCGGCGTCGTCGGCACCAGGGCGCCGATCTCGGAGGGCAGCATCTCCGAGGTGACCTCCTGCTCCGGGTCGGCCTGGGTCAGGATCATCAGCCGCTCGACGTTGTTCTTGAGCTGGCGCACGTTCCCCGGCCAGTTGTGCGACTGCAGCACCGCCATGGCGTCCTCGGCGATCCGGCGCTTGGGCAGGCCGGTCTGGGACGAGATGTTGTCCATGAAGAACTGGATCAGCTCGGGCACATCCTCCCGGCGCTCCGACAGGGCCGGGACCCGGATCGGCACCACCGACAGGCGGTGGAACAGGTCCTCGCGGAAGCGGCCGGCGGCGATCTCCTCCTGAAGGTCCCGGGAGGACGAGGAGATGATGCGGACATCGACGTGGACCCGCGTCGTGCCGCCGACCCGCTGGAAGTTCTGGTCGACGAGGACGCGCAGGATCCGGTTCTGGGTCTCCCGCGGCATGTCGGCGACCTCGTCGAGGTAGAGGGTGCCGCCGTGGGCCTCCTCCAGGGCGCCGACCCGCCGGCCGCTCTCGCCCTCGACCCCGAACAGCTCGGCCTCCATGGTCTCGGGCAGGATCGCCGCCGCGTTGAGGAGCACGAACGGGCCGTTCGAGCGGGCCGAGGCCTTGTGCAGGCTGCGCGCCGCGAGTTCCTTGCCGGCGCCCAGCGCCCCGGTGATCATCACCCGGGCGTTCGTCGGCGCCACCCGGTCGAGGGTCTGGCGCAGCTGGTTGATGGCGAGCGACGTGCCGACGATGCGGTTGGTGGCGCCGGAGCGCGCCGTCAGGTCGCGGACCTCGCGCCGGAGCCGGGAGGCCTCCAGCGCCCGCTCGGCCACCAGGATCAGCCGGTCGGCCTTGAACGGCTTCTCGATGAAGTCGTAGGCGCCCGCCTTGATGGCCGAGACCGCGGTCTCGATGTTGCCGTGGCCCGAGATCATCACCACCGGCAGGTCGGGGTTCGCGGCCTTGATCAGGTCGAGCACCTGCAGGCCGTCGAGCCGGGAGCCCTGCAGCCAGATGTCGAGGAAGACGAGGTGCGGCCGGCGCGCCTCGATGGCGGCGAGCGCCTCGTCCGAGCCGCCGGCCGTGCGGCAGCGGTGGCCCTCGTCGTCCAGGATCCCGGCGACGAGGTCGCGGATGTCGGCCTCGTCGTCGACGATCAGGATATCGGCGCTCATGCGTGCATCTCCGCGATCCGGGGGGCCGTCGGCGCGGCGCCCTTCTCCTCTGTCGTGACGGGACTGGTCTCAGGGGCCGCCGCCGCCGGCTCAGGCCCGTGCTCGCGCGGGACCCGCATCCGGACCTGGCCGCCGCGGCCGGCGGGATTGTCGTTCAGCTCGATCCCGCCGCCGTGCTCCTCGAGCACCTTGCTGACGATAGCAAGCCCCAGCCCGGTTCCACCCTCGCGGGTGGTCATGTAGGGCTCGAGCAGGCGCTGGCGCCCCTCGGCCGGGAATCCCTTGCCGTTGTCGGTGACGGCGATCACCGCGAACCCGTCCTCGACGGCGAGGTTCAGGCTGATCTTGCCCTTGCCGAGCTCGGCCTCCGGCACCTCGGCCACCGCCTCGACGGCGTTCTTGAGGATGTTGGTGATCACCTGGCTGAGCAGCCTGATGTCGAAGGCCGCCACGATCTTCTCCGCACTGCCCGCGCCGCCCTGGGCCGAGAACGCGAAGTCGATGTCCGGGTGCGCGACCCGCATCATGAACAGGTTCTGCTTGGCGATCTCGGTGAGGTCGTTCGGCGCGATGGCGGGCTTCGGCATCCGCGCGAAGGCCGAGAACTCGTCGACCATACGCTTGATCTCGTCCACCTGGCGCACGATCGTGGCGGTGCACTGGTCGAACACCTCCTTGTCGGCGGTGATGACCTTCCCGTACTTGCGGCGGATCCGCTCGGCGGAGAGCTGGATCGGGGTCAGCGGGTTCTTGATCTCGTGGGCGATGCGGCGCGCCACGTCGCCCCAGGCGGAGCTGCGCTGCGCCTGGACGAGGTCGGTGATGTCGTCGAGCGTCACCACCGAGCCGCGGGACGCCCCCTGCGCCTGCTCGCTCGTGACCCGCACCGTGATGGTGCGCTCGCCCCGGGACCGGGTGAGCTGGACCTGCTGCTGCTGCAGGCTGCGCGGGCGCGCCTCGCTCTCGGCCAGCACCGGCGCGAGCTCCGGCACCGCGCGGGCCAGCGGCTCGCCGACCAGGGCGTCGCTCGCGAGGTCGAGCATCCGCTCGGCGGCGGGGTTGGCGATGGTGACGAAGCCCGCCGCGTCGAGGCCGATCACCCCGGGCGAGACCCCCGACAGCACGGCCTCGGTGAAGCGGCGGCGGGTGTCGATCAGGTCGCTCGCGGCGATCAGACCGGCGTGCTGGCGGCGCAGCTCCTGGGTCATCTTGTTGAAGCTCTCGCCCAGGTGGGCGAGGTCGCCGCTGGTCTTCTTGGTCGGCACCTGGGCGTAGAAATTGCCCGACGCCACTTGGTCGGCGGCGTTGATCAGCCGCCGGATCGGCGCCACGAACCGGTTGGCGAAGTTCATGCCGAACCAGACGGCCGAGAGCAGCGCGATCAGCGCGATCAGCAGGAACACCGACGCGAAGGTGATCTGGATCGAGCGGCGCAGCGAATCGTAGGTGAGGTACTCGGCCGCCGCCGCCCGGGACACGCCCGGGAACTCGATGGCGAGCTGGCTCACCTCCCGCTGCACCATCAGCACGGCGTCGTCGTAGGCCGGCATGCGCAGCAGCGCGGCGAAGACCCGGCCCTCGGTGGGCAGGAGGCAGATCGGATCGGCGGAGTTCGCCGCGTCCTCGAAGGCCGCCGCCGAGGGCAGGCGGTTCGTCTTCAGGACGTCGATCTTGGCCCGGGCCACCACCTCGGTGGGGCCGCGCATGATCTGCGCCACCGGCAGGCCGAGATTGGTCGCCCGGGTGGTCAGGAAGGTCTGGAACCAGTCCCGGTTCACGTCGAAGTTCGGCCGGGCCCGGGTGAGGTCGTCGGCGAGGATGCGGATCTCGCGGGCGAGGCTCTGGCACTGGTTCTCCTGGTAGGCGTCGGCCACCTCCACGGATTTCAGCACCACGTCCCGGACCCGGTCGGTGAAGCCGAGCGACAGGCCCCGGTCGATCGTCACCGAGGCGACTACGGCGAGCAGGATCGTCGGCAGGATCGCGATCAGCGAGAACAGGCCGACGATGCGGGTGTGCAGGCGCGCCACCGCGGCGTTGGCCTTGCGGGCGTGCAGGAAGACCCGCGCCTCCCAGGCGATGATGACCGCGAGGCCGAGCACCAGGGCGGCGTTGATGGCCAGCAGCGTCACGCCGTAGGCCGGCGTCGGCGTCACCCGGATCACCCCGGCCAGGATCAGGAAGGTCGCGAGCGCCGAGACCAGGGCGGTGATCACCATGGCGGCGCCGATCCAGCCGGGACCGCGCGGGCCCGGCCGCAGCGATTCCGCCAGGGGCGTGCCGGACGGCTGGGACGCCTCGGGGCCCGCGGGCGTGCCCGCGTCCCGCTGATCCGCGGCCGGCTGGACCGCGTCCTGCTGGACCGCGTCCTGCTGGACCGCGTCCTGCTGGACCGCGTCCTGGCCCGCCCCGTCGGCACCCCTCTCGGGGACCGACGCGGGGCCTTCCTCTCTCCGTGAGCGTCTCAGGAACGGCATGACTGGTGCAGGGCCACAACAGTGTGGCGGAATTAATACGAATCCGGGCGTCCGGGCGGCGGATCGGCGGCGCGATCCGCCGCACGCGGGCGGCCTTGACCCCGCCCCGCCCTGCCCGTACCCCCGGTCGCGGAGGCGAACGGGGTCTGGTGGCCCTCCTGGTCTTCAAAACCAGTGGTACGCCAACAGCGTACGGTGGGTTCGATTCCCATCCGCTTCCGCCACGCTTCAGACAATCGAAACCGATAAACCAGTGTTCGCCGATATTCAGGCGACACGTGCGATTAAATTCGCGATACTGCTTCATCGGAACTGTGGGGGTGCCGGCTCGTTTCCCGCGATCGATCCCGCACGGGTGCCCGCGTGAAGAACCGATCCGCCGCCACCGTCCCGTTCCCGCCGGCCGCGGCCGGCCGCGCGCGCTGAGGCCGGCCATGCTGGACAGACTCGTCACGCTCCTCCCGCCCGGCGCCCGCGAGGCGCTGCGAACCCTCGCGGCGCGCCGGCCCGTGCGACTTCCCCCGCGTCGGCCGGGCGCCGAGGCCACGATCCTGCCGGGGCTCGACGCGCGGCCCGCCCCGATGGCGCCGCTGCACCCGCCCGCCGCCATCAACGACAATCCCCTCCAGGCCCTCCACGACGCCGTCGAGCGGGACCTGCGCGCCAGCGGCCACCTGCGCTGAGCGCGGGCCGCGCGGCCGACCGTCAGCGCTTGGCCGGTGCGGGGCCTTCGGGAATCGTCCCGGGCGCGATCCAGTGGCAGGCCGTGGTGCCGCGCACGGCGGCGCAGTCGTAGCTCGCGCCGCCCAGCGTCACCTTGTCGACGATGCCGGCGAGGTCCGTGCGCGCCAGCGCCGCGCAGCCGAGATGGTCCGCCTTGGGGTCGGCCAAGTGCGCCGCGGCCGCCGCCGCACCGTCGCGCATCAGCATGCGGTAATTGGCCAGCGACGGGCAGCCGATCACCGGCGGCCCGGCCCGCCGGTCCGGGACGCTCCTGTCGGGGCGGGGCGCGCGGGGCGCCTGCTGGGCCTGGACCTGCGCCGCGCCGAGGCCGAGGGCCAGCGCGACGAGGACGGCGTCGGGGAGGAGGCGGCGTGTCATGGGCCGCTCGTAGCACGGCGCGTCCGGTGTTGCGCATCCACCGCGCCGCTACGTTCAGCCCCCCGGCCGGCCCCCTCGCCCGGCCCCCTCGCCCGGCCGCCGCAGACCTGCGGCGGATTCGGGGCTCGCCTGCGGATGTTCAGGCTTGACCGCGGGCCCGCCATTTGCGAGCGCCGCGCAGGAACGGAGGACGGGCCATGACGACGGAAATCGACAGCGACCAGAGACTGCACTTGGTCTTCGGCGGTGAATTGCAGGATCTCGACGGGGTCCGGTTCCGGGACATCAAGAACCTCGACATCGTCGGCATCTTCCCGGACTACGCCACCGCCCAGGCCGCGTGGCGGGCCAAGGCCCAGGCCACCGTCGACAGCGCGCAGACGCGCTACTTCGTGGTGCACCTGCACCGGCTGCTGGAGCCGCCGGCCCCCTGAGGGGACCGGGCGCGCGGGGATCCGAACCCGGGTCCGGGGCCGGGTCCGCCGCGCGCGTCCGCGGTGAGAGCGGGGTAAGAGCGCGGTGAGGGCGCGGCCGTGAAGGCATTGTGACACTTCCGGCCCGCTGCTAAGAGCCTCGCCCGTCATCGGATCGTTCCGGCTCCTCGGGAGACCGGTCTGAACAAGAGCGGCGGGAGGTCCGGCCGCGAGCGAGCGGCCGCCCATGAAATCCTCGATCAAGATCATCGCCGGGAATGCCAGCCGGCCCCTGGCCGAGGCGATCGCGGCCTATCTCGAATTGCCGCTCGCCAAGTGCATGGTCCGGCGCTTCGCCGACATGGAGATCTTCGTCGAGCTCCAGGAGAACGTGCGCGGCGAGGACGTGTTCATCGTCCAGTCGACCTCGTTCCCGGCGAACGACCACCTGATGGAGCTGCTGATCATGATCGACGCCGCGCGCCGGTCCTCGGCCCGGCGCATCACGGCGGTGATCCCGTATTTCGGCTACGCGCGGCAGGACCGGCGCACCTCCGGCCGCACCCCGATCTCGGCCAAGCTGGTGGCGAACCTGATCACGGAGGCCGGCGCCGACCGCGTCCTGACCCTCGACCTCCACGCCGGCCAGATCCAGGGCTTCTTCGACATCCCCACCGACAACCTGTTCGCCGCCCCCGTGATGGTGCGCGACATCAAGGAGCGGCTGCCGAGCGCCGACCGGATGGTGGTCTCGCCGGACGTCGGCGGCGTGGTCCGGGCGCGCGCCATCGCCAAGCGGATCGACTGCCCGCTCGCCATCGTCGACAAGCGCCGCGAGCGCCCCGGCGAGTCCGAGGTGATGAACATCATCGGCGAGGTCGAGGGCCGCTCCTGCATCCTCGTGGACGACATCGTCGATTCGGGCGGCACCCTGGTCAACGCCGCCGAGGCCCTGCTCAACGCCGGCGCCAAGGACGTCTCGGCCTACATCACGCACGGCGTCCTGTCGGGGGGCGCGGTCTCCCGCATCGCCGCCTCGCGGATGAAGGAGCTGGTGATCACCGACTCGATCCAGCCGACCCAGGCCGTCAAGCTCGCCCGCAACATCCGGGTGGCGACGATCGCGCCGCTGCTCGGCGAGGCGATCGGCCGGACCGCGACCGAATCCAGCGTCTCCAGCCTGTTCGACTGACGGCGCCGTCCGGCCGATTCCGGCCGGCCCTGAGGCGCCCCGCCCCTACCGGCCCGGCACCCAGCCGCCCCGGTTGCCGGTCTCGGTGCCCGGCGCGGTGAGCACCAGGACCGTGCGGCCCGGCAGCGGCACGGCGGTCCCGGCCGCGATCGCCGGCGCGCCGGGGGTGCGGGCGCCCGCGGGCTCGCCCGTGTCGAAGGCCGGCGTCCACGGGCCGCCGATCACCGGGGCGAGGCGGAAGCTGACGGCCTCCGCCCCGGCATTGAACAGCATCAGCAGGCGCTCGCCCGGGTCGCCGTCGTTGCCGATCTGCATGCCGAACACCTGAAGCCCGTCGTCGGACCAGTGCCGGACCTCCATCTCGATGCCCTCGGGGGAGAGCCAGTGCACGTCGCGCAGGGGCTCGTCGGGGTCGATCAGCGCGCCCGTGAAGAAGCGCCGCCGCCGCAGGGCCGGTTGGGCCCGGCGCAGGGCCAGCAGGTTGGCCACGAAGTCCGTGAGGGCCGGATCCGGATCGACGCTCCAGTCCATCCAGCTCGTCGGGTTGTCCTGGGCGTAGGCGTTGTTGTTGCCGCCCTGGCTGCGGGAGCGCTCGTCGCCCATGAGCAGCATCGGGACGCCCTGGGCCAGCATCACCGTCGCCAGCATGTTGCGCTTCTGGCGGGCGCGCAGGGCGAGGATCGCCGCGTCGTCGGTGTCGCCCTCGACGCCGTAGTTGCGGCTGACGTTGTGGTTATGGCCGTCGCGGTTGTCCTCGCCGTTGGCCTCGTTGTGCTTCTCCTCGTACGACACCGTGTCGGCGAGCGTGTAGCCGTCGTGGCTGGCGATGAAGTTGACGCTGGCAAGCGGCGAGCGCCCGGACGGGGCGAACACCTCGCGCGAGCCGGTCAGCCCCTGCGTGACCTTGGCGAGCGTGGCGGAATCGCCCTTCCAGAAGCCCCGGGCGGCGTCGCGGAACTTGTCGTTCCACTCGCTCCAGCCGCGCGGGTAGCCGCCGAGCTGGTAGCCGCCCTCCCCGACATCCCACGGCTCGGCCACCATCTTCACCCGCGCCAGCACCGGGTCCTGCGCCACGGCCTGGAAGAAGGCCGCCTGCGGGGTGAAGGCGAAGGGCGCCCGCCCGAGGCTCGAGGCGAGGTCGAAGCGGAAGCCCGCGATGCCGTAGGCGGTGACCCAGTGGCGCAGGGAATCGAGCACGAGCTGCATCACCCGCGGGTGGCTCGCGTCGAAGGTGTTGCCGCAGCCGGTGCAGTCGCGGTTGCGGCGCGGGTCGGCGGGGTCGAGCTTGTAGTAGCTGGCGTTGTCGATGCCGCGGAACGACAGGGTCGGGCCGGTATGGTCGCCCTCGGCGGTGTGGTTGTAGACCACGTCGAGCCAGGTCTCGATCCCGGCGGCGTTCAGCTCCCGGATCGCCGCCTTCAGGCCGCCGAGGCCGCCCTCCCCCAGGTAGCGCGGCTCCGGGGCGAAGTAGCCCAGGGGCTGATAGCCCCAGAAATTGACGAGCCCCTTCTCCACCAGGAAGCGGTCGTCCGCGAAGGCCTGGATCGGCAGCAGCTCCAGGGCAGTGACGCCGAGCTTGACGAGGTGCTCGATGATCGCCGGGTGGGCGAGCGCCCCGTAGGTGCCGCGCTCCGCCTCGGGGATGTCGGGATGGGTGCGGGTCAGCGCCTTGACGTGCGCCTCGTACACCACCGTCTCGGCGAGCGGCCGGCGGACCGGGTTGAGGGCGAGGTCGGGCACCTCCGGCGCGGTGACCACGCAGCGCGGCATGTAGACCGCGCTGTCGCGCCGGTCGATCCGGTCCTCGCGCCCGCCGCCCCGGCGGTGTCCGTAGAGCGCGTCGTGCCACCGGATCCGGCCGCGGATCTCCCGCGCGTAGGGGTCGAGGACGAGCTTCGAGGCGTTGAACCGGTGGCCCGCCGCCGGGTCCCAGGGGCCGTGCACCCGGTAGCCGTAGAGCTGGCCCGGTAGCACGCCGCGCAGGTAGCCGTGCCAGACGTCGTCGGTCCGGCAGGGCAGCCGCACCGTGCGGGTCTCGTGCCGCTCCCCCGGCTCGAACAGGCAGATGTCGACCGCGGTGGCGTGCTCGGAGAACAGGGCGAAGTTCACGCCGCGCCCGTCGAAATGGGCGCCGAGCGGTGCCGGCACCCCGTCGTCGACGGCGATCATGCGGGGCGTCCGGTCACACGGATGGCGGCGGGCGGGAGCAGCGGGAGGCGCCGGCTATTCGGCGGCCGCGGCGGCGGTGGGCGGCTCGCGCTCGACCGTGCGGAAGTTCTCGAGCTCCGCCAGGAAGTTGCGCGCCCACCAGTCGACGTCCTCGCGGGTCATGCGCTCGACCATCGGCTTCCAGCGCGCCAGCCGCTCGGCCTTCGGCATGTAGAGGGCCGCGCGGATCGCCTCGGCGACCTCGAACCGGTCGTAGGGGTTGATCAGCAGCGCCTCGGGCAGCTGCCGGGCGGCGCCGGCGAATTTCGACAGGACCAGCACCCCCGGATCGTCCTCGCTCTGGGCGACGACGTACTCCTTGGCGACGAGGTTCATGCCGTCGCGCATCGGCGTGACGAGCCCGACCCGGGCGGCCCGGTAGAGGCCGGCCAGCACGGGCCGCGGATAGGCCTTGGTGATGTACTGGATCGGCGTCCAGGCCGGGTCGCCGAGCGAGCCGTTGATCTCGCCGACCTTCTCGTTCACCTCGCGGGCGAGCTGCTCGTATTCCGGCACCTCGCTGCGGGATTTCGGCGTGATCTGGATGTAGGTGACGTTGCCGCGCTGGTCGGGATTCGAGGCGAAGAAGCTCTCCACCGCCTCCATCCGCTCGGGCACGCCCTTGGAATAGTCGAGCCGGTCGACGCCGATCAGCAGCTTGCGGGTGCGCAGGCCCGCGATGGTCTCGCGCACGACCTTGTTGGAATTGGCCTTCTCGGCGGCTTCCTTGAAGCCCGCGACGTCGATGCCGATCGGGAAGGCGCGGATCCGGGTCCGGCGGCCGTCGACCATCAGCGAGCCGCCGCCGAGCGGGATCGCCCGCTGGGTATCGACGAGGTTGCGCTGCAGGTTCTGGACGTCCGCCTCGGTCTGCAGGCCGATCAGGTCGTAGTCGACGATGGCGCGCAGGAGCTCGCCGCTCGCCGGCAGCGAGTTGAACACGTCGGCGGCGGGCCAGGGGATGTGGTGGAAGTAGCCGATCGGGTTGTCGAGCCCGAGTCCGCGCAGCTCGGCGGCGAGCGGCAGCAGGTGGTAATCGTGGACCCAGATGATGTCGTCGGGCTCGACCAGCTTGGCCAGCGCCCGCGCGAAGGTCCGGTTCACGCGGCTGTAGCCGGCATAGTCCGAGCGCGAGAAGGCGCCGAGCCCGAGCCGGTAATGCATGATCGGCCACAGGGCGCGATTCGCGAAGCCGGCGTAGTATTCCAGGTGATCCTGCGGCGAGAGGTCGACGACGGCGTACTGGACCCGGCCCCGATCAATCAGCGTCGGCTCCTCGGACGGCTCGTCCGTGATGGTGCCGCTCCAGCCGAACCACAGACCTTCGTAGGCCGTGAAGGCCTCCTTGACCGCGACGGCGAGGCCGCCCGCCGCCACCGCCTTGCCGCCCTCCTCCGGGACGGCGACGCGGTTCGATACGATCACAAGGCGTGCCACGCGGGTCGGCTCCGGATCAGGGGCGCGGGTCGGGTCGAGGATCTCGCCGCGCCTGCATCGGGACGTCACTATTATGTCAGAACGCGCGGAGGCCCTGCGCGATCCTTTGTCGGTCGTCCCGCAACCCAAGCGTGAAGCCGGGCGCGGGTCAAGTCGAGGCCCTGCCGTTCCGGGACAGGGCGGCCGCTCCGTCCCGGTCGAGCGCCCCGGTCGGGCGCCCCGTGCGAGCGTTGTACAAGCGTGGCGGTTCTGGCAGATCTTGCCTGAACGGCGCGTGAGCGGTGCCGCCCGTCGCGCCGGACCCCGCGCATGCATCGGAAGGGCGCACAGGGACCGGAACCCGCGACAGCCGAGTCGGTTACTCAGCCATCGCGGGGCCCGCGGTCGCCGCGAGCGGCCCCGTCCCCGCGCCGCGAGGAGTGTTTTCGAGATGGCCGGCAACGAGTTACCGCAAGGCACCCCCGCGGATCCGATCGCGGATCCGCACCGCGAGGGGCCGCACGCCGCGCCGCACGACGCGCCCCACACCGCCGCGGAGGAGCGCGCGCAGTGGCGGGCCCTCCAGGGCGACGTCGAGGGGCTCGCCGACGTGGCGGCCGAGCGCGGGCGCGGTCTGCTCGACGCGGCCCGGCTGCAGGCGCAGAGCTACGTCGAGCAGCGCAAGAGCGACGCCGCGCAGTCGGTCCACGACCTGGCGCAGACGATCCGCAATTCCGGCCGCGATCTCGGCGACAAGCCGAACGTCCGCGCCTTCTTCGACAGCGCCGCGGACGGGCTGGAGCAGCTCGGCTCCTCGATCGAGCGCCGCAGCCTCGGCGAGTTCTACAGCGAGGCCGAGGCCTTCGCCCGGCGCGCGCCGGTGGCGGTGGCCGTGGGGACCTTCGTGGCCGGCCTGATCGCCGCCCGCTTCATCAAGTCGTCCAGCCTGCCGCCGGAGGCGCCGGACGGCGACGCCCGCGACAGCTTCCGGGCCTGACGCCATGACCTACGGCTCCGACCCGCGCCAGGCGGGCCCCTCCACGGGCCCAGCCACGGGCCCCTCCAGCATCCAGAGCCTGATCGGCGACGCCCTGCGGGAGACCAACGAGCTCGCCCGCAAGGAGATCGCGCTGTTCCGGGCCGAGATGGCCGGCAACGTCCGCCAGCTCATCGTCGGCCTCGCCTGCATGGTCGGCTCGGCGGTGTTCGCCGTGGTCGCTCTGCTGGTGCTGATCGGCGCCTTCGTGAAGTGGCTCGCCACCATCGTGGGCTCCGAGTGGCTCTCGGCCCTGATCGTCGGCGGCGTTCTGCTGCTCCTCGCCCTCGGGATGGCCCTGTGGGCGCGCAGCGTCCTCTCCCTCTCGACCCTGGCCCCGAAGCGCACGACGCGCCAGGTCCGCCAGGATGCCCAGGCCCTCTCGGAGCGCGTGTCCGGATGAGTACGATGAACGACCTCGAGAAGGAGATCGAGGAGAGCCGCGCCCGGCTCGACGACACGATCGACCGCATCCAGGGCCGGCTCTCGGTGCCGAATCTCGTGGACGAGATGCTGGGCAATGCCCGCCGGGTGCCGGCGCTGAATACGACCTACGATTCGGCCCTGGAGGCGGTGCGCCGCAATCCCGTGCCGGTGCTGCTGATCGCGGCGGGCGTCGGCCTGCTGTTCAACCGGATGGCCCGCGACGCCCAGCGCCGCCGCACCGAGGTCTCGGCCGAGCGCGTGCCCACCCTGAACACCGGCGCGGCCCGCGGCTACGACCCCGACCGCCCGACGGTCCGCCCGGCCCGCGATCCGCTGGACACGACCGAGATCTGAGGACCGGACCCGTCCGGGTCCGGCCGGATCCGGGACGAGACACCGTGCCGCCCGGCCGGACGACCGGGCAGACCGGCGCCGAAGGCGGGCCGGCGAGACCGACATCTGAGGACAGCGCCATGACCGACAAGCCGGGTATCCCCTCCAGCACCCCCGAGCAGCTCGCCGCCGCGGCGGGGATGCCGCACGGCGCCGACGACAAGAGCCTGCGGCCAGATCCGGCCGGCCTCGGCGACCCGGGCACGCCCGGCACCGCCGCGGGCGACTTCACCCTCCGGCCCGATCCGCGCGGCCTGCACGACCCGCTCCGGCCCGGCGCGGCGACGGGCTCGCACGACGCGGCCGTGCACGACGCCGCCCGCGACACTGCCCAGGACGCTGCCCAGGACGCCGCTTCGGCCGCGAAGGACGGCATCCGGGCGGCGGGCGACCGGGCCACCGAGTTCGCCGGGCAGGCGCGCCGCACCGTCTCGGGCCTCGCCGACGACATCAACGACCGCCTCGGCGGGGCGGCCGATCAGGCGCGCGACCGCGCCACCGCGGCCTACGACGAGGCCCGGGAGCGGGCCGGCGCCCTCCATCGCCGCAACATGCGGGCGCTGGACGACCTGACCAACCAGGGGATCGAGGGGATCAACCGCGGGCGCACCGCCGTCGAGCGCTTCGTGGACGACAACCCGCTCCTCGTCGGCGTGGTCGGCGTGGCCGCGGGCCTGCTCCTCGGCGCGCTGCTGCCGCGCACCCGCCAGGAGGACCGGAGCATCGGTCCCTGGGCCGACGAGGTCCGCGACCAGGGCCTGCGCTACGCCCGCGAGGTGACCAATATCGGCCGCGAGTTCGTCCAGACCGCCCTCGATCCGGACAACCTCAACGCCGCCGCCCGCAAGGTGGTCGATCCGGAGAGCCACACGCCGCCCGCGGGCGAGCGGACGCAGCACAATCTCTGATTCGGTGGTCGAGGCCCCTCCGTAGGGGCCTCGGCGCCGTCATCCCGGGCGAGGCGACGTGCCCCGGAGTTGCGCGACGTCGAGCAGCGTGGCGCCGCCTGGATTGCTCCGCTCCGCTCGCAGCGACGCGGTGGCCGGATCCTCGCTCCGTCGACCCTTCTGACAGGACGGCGCGTCAGTCCCGGTACAGCCCCGCATGCGCCTCGCGGAGCAGGTTCTTCTGGACCTTGCCCATCGTGTTGCGCGGCAGCTCGTCCACGAACAGGACGCGCTTGGGGCACTTGAACCGGGCGAGGCGGCCCTCCAGGGCGGCCTGCACGCCGGCCTCGTCCGGGCAGCCGGCGCCGCCCACCACGACGGCGGTGACGGCCTCGCCGAAATCCGGGTGCGCCAGACCGATCACGGCGGATTCGACCACGCCCGGCAGGGCGTCGATCTCGGTCTCGACCTCCTTCGGGTAGACGTTGAAGCCCCCCGAGATGATCAGGTCCTTGCCGCGCCCGACGATGTGGACGTAGCCCCGGCCGTCGACCTTGCCGAGGTCGCCGGTGATGAAGAATCCGTCGGCCCGGAACTCGGCCGCGGTCTTCTCGGGCATGCGCCAGTAGCCCTGGAACACGTTCGGGCCCTTCACCTCGATCATGCCGACCGCGTCGGGCCCGAGGGCCGCGCCGGTCTCGGGATCGACCACCCGCAGGGACACGCCCGGCAGGGGGAAGCCCACCGTGCCGGCGACCCGGTCCCCCGCGTAGGGGTTCGAGGTGCTCATGTTGGTCTCGGTCATGCCGTAGCGCTCGAGGATGGCGTGGCCGGTGCGGGCCTGCCATTCCCGGTGCGTCTCGGCGAGCAGCGGCGCCGAGCCCGACACGAACAGGCGCATGCCCCGGGCCGCCTCCGGCGTCAGGCCCGGCTCCTTGAGGAGCCGGGTGTAGAAGGTCGGGACGCCCATCAGAGCGGTCGCCCGCGGCATCAGGCTCAGGATCAGCTTCGGGTCGAGCCGGGGCAGGAACAGCATGGAGCCGCCGCTCGCCAGCACCGTGTTGGTCGCCACGAACAGGCCGTGGGTGTGGAACACCGGCAGGGCGTGGATCAGCACGTCGTCGGCGGTGAAGCGCCAGTACGCGACCAGCGTCCGGGCGTTCGACGCGAGGTTGTCGTGGGTCAGCATGGCGCCCTTGGAGCGCCCGGTCGTGCCCGAGGTGTAGAGGATCGCCGCGAGATCCTCCGGACCCCGGGGCACGTCCGCGAAGGCGGCGCCCGCATCGGCGGCCCGGTCAGCGGCCTCCGCGGCGCTGCCGCCGCCCGCCGCGTCGAGGGTCCAGACCTGCCGGACGCCGGCGGCGGCCTCGGCGAGCGCGTCGCGCCGGCCCGGGTCGCAGACGAACACGGTCGGCTCGGCGTCGCCGAGGAAGTAGCCGATCTCCGCCGGGGTGTAGGCGGTGTTGAGCGGCAGGAACACGGCGCCGGCCCGGACCGCGCCGAGATACAGGAAGATCACCTCGGGGCTCTTCTCGACCTGCACGGCCACCCGGTCGCCGGGCGCGACGCCCGCCGCCCGCAGGGCCGCCGCGTAGGCGCCGGAGCGGGCGATCAGGTCCGCGTACGCGTAGCGGCGCCCGTCCGGCGTCTCGATCACGGTCTTGGCGGGATCGGCGGCGCCGTCCCGCACCAGGGAGAAGAGGTGGTTCGTCATCGTGAGGCTGGGCTATCACGGGCTATGGGTCGCGCGCACCCATAGCCGCCCGGAGGCCCCCTCGGCGAGCCCTTTCCGGCGGCGCGTCGTCCGCGCGGCCCGGTGCGTCGCGACGCCTACGCCTCGGCGAGCACCACGGCCCGGGGCGGCGGCAGCTTGGCGCGCAGCTCCCGAGTCACCGCCGGGGCCGCCACCACGGTGCCGAGATTGGCGTAGGTCTCGTGGTTCCGCTCGATGGCCGCGAGGTCGTAGAGGTAGTTGACCATCAGCCCGTGGGACTGCGCCAGCCCCTTCTTGGAGGTGTCGCCCAGGAAGTTGATCCGGTCGAGGCGCGCGCCGTTGCCGAGATGGAACCGGGCCACCGGGTCGAGGGGGCGCCCGCGCTCGTTCTTGGCGCGCAGGAAATAGGCGGCCGCGGCCGGGATCAGCGCCCGGCGCACCGTCTCGGCCCGGGCCTTGTCGGCCGGCCAGGCCGGGTCGTCCAGCGCCCGCAGGGTCTCGACATCCTCGGGCAGCAGGCCCTGCGGGCTGTCGGCCCGGCGCTCCCGCGCCAGCCACGCGGCGAAGCCCGGCACCGGCGAGAGCGTCACGAAGGTCTTAAGCGTCGGGACCTCGCGGGTCAGGTCCTCGACCACCTGCTTGATCAGGAAGTTGCCGAAGGTGACGCCGGCGAGGCCCTTCTGGCAGTTCGAGATCGAGTAGAACACCGCCGTGGTGGCCGCCTGCGGCTGCAGCGGCTTGCGCTCCTGCGACAGGATCGGGGCGATCGCCGGGGCGATCTGGTCGGTGAGCGCCACCTCGACGAAGATCAGCGGCTCGTCGGCGAGCGCCGGGTGGAAGAACGCGAAGCAGCGCCGGTCCGGCGGCTCGATGCGGGCGCGCAGGTCGTCCCAGCCGGAGATGGCGTGGACCGCCTCGTAGCGGATGATCTTCTCCAGGATGTGCGCCGGCGTCGTCCAGTCGATGTGGCGCAGCACGAGGAAGCCGCGGTTGAACCATGACGCGAACAGGTGCTCGAAGTCGCAGTCGAGACTGTCGACGGCGTCCATCAGGGCGGGGTCGGCCTCGTCGCCGGCGCGCAGGGCCCGGCGCAGGTCGAACAGGTCCTCGCGCATCCGCACGAGGCTGAGCGTGCCGCCGCGGGCGAGGTTGAGGCGGCGGATCAGCTCCTGGCTGCGCGGCTCGGCGGCCTCGTGCAGGCTGCCGAGCCGGGCGCGGGAGGGCGCGGCGCGGTAGGCGGCGATCGCCTCGTCGACAGCGGCGTGGTCCGCGTCGAAGTCGAGGGCGATGGCCCGCAGGAAGGCGTGGCGCTCCGCCTGGCCGAAGCTCGCGTAGCGGTCGAGGATCAGGCGGGCCAGCGCCACCCCGGAGGCCTCGCCGCGCCGGGAGATCAGGTCCTCGCAGAGCTTGACGAGGTCGCCGGCACTCGCCCGGGACGCGATGTCGCCGCGCCCGATCCCGATCAGGTCGCGGCCGCGCTCGCTGATGGTCTGAAGCAGGTCGCCGAAGAAGGAGATCGCCGCCATGACCTTCGCACTGACCCCCGTCGACCCGAATTCGAGACGTGTCCGGTCCCGCGACGCCGGCTCGTCGGTCGGGCGCGGACGGAACGGGATCCGGACGCCGGCGGGCGTCCCGATCCGCCCGCCATTCTACGGCGCCGCGGCCGCCGCGACCAGAGCTTGACCGGTCGCGGACACGGGGCTTCCCATGTGCGGGCGCGGCACGACCATCGTGTGACGGGGGTGGTGCGGCGGATCCGGCCGGCCGTCAGAGCCGCTCGGCCACGGTGGCGAGGTCCGCCCGTTCGCGCCAGTCGCCGACGCCGTGCTGGCGGGCGAAGCGCAGCTCCGCGGCACGGCGGGCGCGCTCGGGATCGCGGGCCCGCGCGATCGCGACCGAGCCGATCGTGAACGGCACCCCGAGGATCTCCTTGGCGAAGTCGACGCGGTAGTTCGGCATCCCGTACTCCCTGCTGCGGCGGCCCGGCGCCGTTCGCACGGAACGAAACCGCCCTCTCGTTCGTAGTCCGGTCCGTAAACCTCGCGAGGCCCGGCGCCCGGCGCATCGGTCGCGGCGCCCGCCCGCATGCGGGCGGTGCCGGTTGCGTCTGTTGCATATGGTGCGCCGCCGGCTCCGGTGAAGGGGCCCGGGGCGTCCCGGCAGGGATGCATCGCCGCAGCTTGCCCGGCGGCGCGCTCCGCCCGTATCGCTCGCCGCTCCGATCGCCCTCCCCACACGGACCCGACCATGGCTCTCCCGCGGCGGCCCACCCGCCTGCCCCCGACCCGGCCGTGACCGCACCCCTCGACGCGAAGGCCCGGCTCGGCCTGACGCTGATCGCCGGCGGGGCCGTGGCCAACATCTACTACAACCAGCCGCTGCTCGGCCTGATCGTGGCCGAGTTCGGCGACCGCGCCGCCCTGTGGGTGCCGACCACGGCCCTGGTCGGCTACGGGCTCGGCATCGTCGGGCTCGTGCCGCTCGGCGACGCCCTGCCGCGCCGCGCCCTGATCGTGGGGCAGTGCCTCGGCCTCGCCCTGGCCCTGCTCGCCGTGGGCCTCGCGCCGAACCTCGCCTGCCTCGCGCTCGCCCATCTGGTGGTCGGCGTGCTGTCCTGCGCGGCCCAGCAGGCGGTCCCGTTCGCGGCCGAGCTCGCCCCGGACGCGAGCCGCGGGCGGATCGTCGGCCAGGTCATGACCGGGCTCCTCACCGGCATCCTGCTCGCCCGCACGGCGAGCGGCTTCCTCGGGGCGCATCTCGGCTGGCGGCCTGTCTTCCTCGTCGCGTCCGTGGTGGCGCTCGCCATGGCGGGCATCGCGCGGGCCACCCTCCCCCACACAGTGCAGACGCACCCGCTGCGCTACCGCGCCCTGATGCTGTCGATCCTCCACCTCGCCCGCACGCAGCCGGTGCTGCGCACGGCGAGCCTGTCGCAGGCGCTGCTGTTCGCGGGCTTCAACGCCTTCTGGGCGACCCTGGCCCTGCTGGTCGAGGCGCCGCCCTTCGGCCTCACCGCCGCCGGGGCCGGGCTGTTCGGCGTGATCGGCGTCTGCGGGGCCTTCGTGGCGCCGATCTCGGGCCGCTTCACCGACCGGCGGGGCGCGAAGCCCGTGGTCCTCGGCGGCAGCCTGCTGGTCGCCCTGTCCTTCGTGGTGCTCTGGGCGGGGGGCACGTGGTCGCTCGCCGCGGTGGCGCTCGGCGTGCTGCTCATCGACATCGGCATGAACGGCGCGCTCATCGCCAACCAGACCCGCGCCTACGCGCTGGTCCCGGGCGCGCGGGGCCGCATCAACACCGTGCTGTTCACGACCCTGTTCGTGTTCGGGGCGCTCGGCGCCTATGCCGGCTCGCAGGCCTTCCTGCTCGTGGGCTGGCCGGGCGTCTGCGCGGTCGGCCTCGCCTTCTCGGCGCTGGCCGTGATCGTGGCGGCCCGCGACCCGCATCCGCCGGGGGCCCGGGCTACCTGAGTACCCGCGACAGCCGGCACCAGCCCGCCCTGTCGGGCGGAAGTCCGAAGCGCAGGCGCTCCGGGCGCCCGGCGAAGCGCCGCACCGCGATGCCGGCCGCCGCCAGCCGCCGGTAGAGGTCCGGCCCGTCGGGGAAATCGGCGGTCCGGAACAGGCAGGTGCCGCCGACGATCCGGCCGCCTGCGCGGGCGATCATCCGGTCGAGGCGGCCCGCATCCGCGGCCCGGGCGCGGGCGGCCTCAGCGCGCCAGCCCGCGTCCGACAGGGCCGCGCGCCCGATCGCCAGGGCCGGGCCCGACACCGCCCAGGGGCCCAGCGCCGCGGCGATCCGGGCCGCCGTGCCGGGCTCGGCGACCGCGAAGCCGAGGCGCAGGCCGGCGAGCCCGTAGGTCTTGCCGAAGGAGCGCAGCACCACGGTGCCGGGCCCCGAGTCCGGTGCGGAGACGTGCGGGCACAGGCTCTCCACCGGCTCGAGGTCGGCGAAGGCCTCGTCGGCGACCAGCAGGCCGCCGCGCCGGCCGAGTGCCGCGGCGAGCGCCCGGCGCTCGGCCAGGGGATGGGTCCGCCCGTCCGGGTTGTTGGGATCGACGATCACCGCCACCCGGGCCGCGCCGAGGGCGTCGACGCTCGAAACCTCCGCCACCGCGTGCCCGGCCCGCGCCCAGGCGGCGGCGTGCTCGGCGTAGGTCGGCCCGAGAACCGCGACCCGGGTCGGGGCCAGGAGCCGGGGCAGGGTCTCGATCAGGACCTGCGTGCCGGGCGCGGGCACGACGTGGTCGGCGTCCGGCGCGCCGTAGGCCGCGGCGGCGGCCTCCCGGAGCGCGCGGACCTCGGCGGCCTCGGGCAGGCGCGCCCAGGCGCTGGCCTCCAGCGCGGGCACGGGATAGGGGACCGGGTTGATCCCCGTCGAGAGGTCGAGCCAGGGCTCCGGCGCGTCGGGAAAGGCTTGTCGGAGCCCGCCGAGATCGCCGCCATGCGCGATCGGGGCGGCCTCACGCGCGGGAACGCTCCACACCGAATGGTCCATCTGCCCGGTACGTTCGCCGACACGCTCGCCGTCCTCGCCGTCGCCCTCGGGATCGAGGCGGCGGCCGGCTATCCCGACGCGCTCTACAGGGCGGCCGGTCACCCTGTCACCTGGATCGGCCGGCTGATCACCGCCCTGGAGCGCGGCCTCAACCGCGGCTCGGCGCGCCGGCGGCGGGTCGCCGGCTGCGCCGCGCTGGCGCTGCTCCTCGCCGCGGTCGGCTCGGCCGCCCTCGCCGTCACGGCGCTGGCGGGGCTCGCCGGCCCCCTCCCCGCTCTGCTCCTCCTCGGCCTGCTCGGCGCGAGCCTGCCGGCGCAGCGCAGCCTGCACCAGCACGTCGCCGCCGTGGAGACGGCCCTGCGCGCGGGCGGCCTGGAGGCCGGGCGCCGGGCCGTGGCGATGATCGTGGGGCGCGACCCCGACCGCCTCGACGAGGCGGCTGTCTGCCGGGCCGCGATCGAGAGCCTAGCGGAGAACTTCTCCGACGGGATCGTGGCGCCGGCCTTCTGGATCGGCTGCCTCGGCCTGCCGGGGGGTGCCCTCTACAAGGCGGTCAACACCGCCGACAGCATGATCGGCCACCGCAGCCCGCGCTACGCCGCCTTCGGCTGGGCGGCGGCCCGGCTCGACGACGGCGTGAACCTGCCGGCCTCCCGGCTCGCGGGCCTGCTGATCGCCGGGGCGGCGGCCCTGCGCGGCGCCGACGCGCGCGGGGCGCTCCGGGCCATGGCCCGGGACGCGCGCCGGCACCGCTCGCCCAATGCCGGCTGGCCCGAATCCGCCATGGCGGGGGCGCTCGGCCTGCGGCTCGCGGGGCCGCGGGTCTACGACGGCACCCTCGTCCCGGACGCCCATATGGGCGACGGCCGGGACGCCGCCACGGCCGACGACATCGCCCGGGCGCTGGCCCTCTACCGCACCGCCTGCTGGCTGCAGGGCGGGCTCGTGCTGGCGCTCCTCGCGCTCTGCCTGTCGCTCACCGGCTGAGCCGTCCTCGCGAGCGGAGCGAAGCGCGCCAGGGCCGCGCGACCTCTGAGATCGTGGCGCCGACGGGATCGCTTCGCTCCGCTCGCAGAGACGGCGGCAATTCCCGATCGGGCCTTGGCACGGCCCGCGCACCGGACGCATCGTGGCCGGACGGGGCTGGATGAGGGAGACGCCGATGCGTGCCGTGTTCGTGGATGCCAGCGAGACCCTGGCGGCGGTGGCCCGGCGGCTGCTGCGGCCGGACGATCCGCCCTTCGCGATCCACGCGGATCCCGGAATCGCGCCGCAGGACCTGCCCGCGATCCTCGACGGCGCCGAGACCGCGGTGATCGACCACACCGCCCTCCCCCTCGACGTGGCCCGGGCCTGCGCGGGCCTGAAGCACGTCGTGTTCCTCGGCACCGGCGCCCGCAGCTACATGGACCCGGAGGCGCTCCGGGACGCCCTCGGCGTCACCGTCCACACCATCAAGGGCTACGGCGACACGGCGGTCGCCGAGTGCGCCTTCGCGCTGATGTGGGCCGCCGCCCGCGGCCTGCCCGAGATGGACCGGGCGATGCGCGCCGGATCCTGGCTGCGCACCGAGGGGATCCAGCTCACCGGCAAGACCGTCGGCCTCGTCGGGTTCGGCGGGATCGCGGCCGAGATGGCGCGCCTCTGCCGGGGCGCGGGCATGCGGGTGCTCGCCTGGAACCGGACCCCGAAGACCCATCCCGGCGTCGACTTCGTCCCGCTCGACCGCCTGCTCGCCGAGAGCGACGTGGTCTCGCTCCACCTGCTCCTGACCGACGCGACGCGCGGCTTCCTGTCGGCCGCGCGGATCGCCGCGATGAAGCCCGGCGCGATGCTGATCAACACCGCCCGCGGGGCGGTGCTCGACGAGGACGCCCTGGTCGCGGCCCTGCGCACCGGCCACGTGGCGCGGGCCGGGCTCGACGTGTTCACCGTCGAGCCCCTGCCGGCGGATCACCCGCTGGCGCACCTGCCCAGCGTCACCCTGTCGGCGCACTCGGCATTCCGCACGCCCGAGGCGAGCGACAACCTGATCGGCGCCGCCCTCGACCATTGCCGGCGGATCGCCGCCGGCTGACAGCTGCGCCGCGGGAGCGGCCGCCCCGGTGCCCGGCTCTCCTAGTGCTCGGTGCCCTGCATGTTCGGGCGCGGCTCGCCGCCGTGGTGGTGGATCACGCTGGAGCGCTCCGGGCTCCCCTTCGCGTCGGCGACCTGCTTCCGGGCCGCGGCGGCCAGGAACCAGATGCCGCCGAGCGTCCCGAAGGCGAGGATCATGAGCGGAAATCCCTGACTCATCGCGGTGCCCTCCTCGACGATGGCCCGCGGGCTTGCGGGTCTGCATCATCCTGCCGGTCGTGCCGGCCTGAGGAAGGATAACGCACGAATCCGGACCGTGTTCAGGCCGGTCTCGCGGCCGTCGGCATCGCCCGCCGCGCCGCGTCGCGGCGCAGGGCAGAGAGCACCACGAACATGAGGCCGGCCCCCACGGCGAGGCAGGCGGCCAGGAACAGCATCGGCACGAGGTCGCTCTGGGTCTGGTCGCGGATGAACGGTACGGCGTTCTGGGCGACGAAGCCGCCGAGATTGCCGACCGAATTGATCGCCGCGATCCCGGCGGCCGCCGAGGCACCGCGCAGGAACGTCCCGGGCATCGACCAGAAGACCGGCTGGGCGGCGAAGGTCCCGGCCGCAGCCACGCACAGGCAGGCGAACTTCACGGCGTTGCCCGGCAGGACGACGGAGAGCGCGAGGCCCGCCGCCCCGACCAGCGCCGGCCCGACCACGTGCCAGGTCAGGGCGTTGCCCTGCGCCCCCGTGCGGGCGGCGTGGCGCGGCACCCACCACAGGGCGAAGGCCGTGGCGAGCCACGGGATGATGTTGAGGAAGCCGTTGGTGAGGTTCGAGACGCCGAAGCCCTTGACCACGGTGGGGAGCCAGTAGCCCAGGCCGTAGGCGGCGAGCGGCAGGGAGACGTAGACCCCGGCGAGCATCAGCACCCGCCGGTCGAGGAGCGCCGCGAACGGGTTGCCGTGGTCGACGTGGCCGCCGTCCTCGCGCTCGGCCCGGAGCGTGCGGGCGAGCCAGTCGCGCTGGGCCTGCGACAGCCAGGGGGCGGTCTCGGGGCCGTCCGGCAGGACGAACAGCACCACCGCGGCCATGAGGATCGCCGGCGCGCCGGTGGCCAGGAACACCCACTGCCAGCCCTGGAGGCCGAGGAGCCCATCGAGGCCCAGCAGCGCGCCGCCGATCGCCGCACCGACCGCGTTGGCGATGGCGCTGGCGATCATGAACCAGCCGATCATCCGCGCCCGGTGCGCTTGCGGGAACCACAGGGTCAGCGCGAACAGCACGCCGGGGAAGAAGCCGGCCTCGGCGGCGCCGAGCAGGAAGCGCAGCACGTAGAACATCGCCGTGCCCTGGGTGAAGCCCAGCAGGACGGTGACGATCCCCCAGGTGATCATGATCCGGGCGAACCAGATCCGCGCGCCGACCCGCTCCAGGAAGACGTTGGCCGGCACCTCGAACAGGAAGTAGCCGAGGAAGAACAGCGAGGCCCCGAGCCCGTAGGCGGTCTCGGAGAGGCCGAGGCTGCCGACCATCTCCAGCTTGGCGTAGGAGACGTTCTGCCGGTCGATATAGGCGATCAGGTAGAGCAGGCCGAGGAGCGGCATCAGCCGCAGGGTCACGGTCCGGACGGTGCTCGCGGCGAGATCCTCCCCGGCGGGGGACGGCGTGGGCGGCATGGGGCGTTCCTCCGGGGGCGTGCGGCCCTTCGTGGCGGGGCCGGCATAACACAGAGTAATCCCTGGCCCGCGCCCCGCCTACCGGGCAAGCGCCAGGAGGCGGTCGCAGTCGACATGGGCCGCGATGTGTCGCGCGAGGCCGTCCAGCGCCGCCTCGACCCCGGCCTCGTAGCCGGCGCCCGCCGAGACGGTGCCCAGGCGCGCGAGCCATGCCGCCCGCTGGGCGTCGTCGGCGAAGAGGCCGTGCACGTAGGTCCCGGCCACGCGCCCGTCCGCCGAGACCGCCCCGTCCGGGCGCCCGTCGGCGAGGCGCAGCAGCGGCCGGGCCGCGTCGGGGCCCGCGGTCGCGCCGATATGCATCTCGTAGCCGGAGAACGGCACGCCGTCGGGCAGGCTCGTGCCGGTGACGGCGGCCAGGCGCTTCTCGGGCGACATCACGGTGTCGACGGCGAGGAGCCCGAGGCCCTCCACGGTGCGCGGCGCCCCCTCGATCCCGTGCGGGTCGGCGAGGCTCTTTCCGAGCATCTGGTAGCCGCCGCACAGGCCGAGCACCCGGCCGCCCCGGCGGATATGGGCGCGCAGGTCGACGTCCCAGCCCTCGGCGCGGAAGAAGTCCAGATCGTCGATCGTCGTCTTCGACCCCGGCAGCAGCACGAGGGCGGCCCCGGCGGGGATCGGCGTTCCGGGCCGGACCAGCACCACCGACACGTTCGGCTCCGCCCGCAACGGGTCGAGGTCGTCGAAATTGGCGATGCGCGGCAGCACCGGCACCGCCACCGTGACGGAGCCGGGCCCGCGCGACTCCGAGCCGGCGAGGCCCAGCACGTCCTCGGCCGGCAGGCGCGCCGCGTCGGGGAAGTGCGGCACGAGGCCGAGCGCCGCCCAGCCGGTGCGCTCGGCGATCAGGCGCATCCCGTCGGCGAACAGGCTCGGATCGCCGCGGAACCGGTTGACGAGGAAGCCGGCGACCATCGCGGCGTCCGCCGGGTCGATCACGGCCTTCGTGCCGACGAGGCTCGCGATCACGCCGCCCCGGTCGATGTCGCCGACCAGCACCACCGGCGTGTCGGTGGCCCGGGCGAAGCCCATATTGGCGATGTCGCCCGCGCGGAGGTTTATTTCCGACGCCGAGCCCGCGCCTTCGACCAGAACCAAGTCGGCCTCGTCCGCGAGCTGGGAGAAGCTGTCGAGGACGGCGGACATCAGCCGGGGCTTCCAGGCCTGGTAGTCGCGCGCCTTCACGGTGGCGACCATCCGGCCCTGCACGACCACCTGGGAGCCGACCTCGCTCTGCGGCTTCAGCAGGACCGGGTTCATGTGCACGGAGGGTGCCACCCGGGCGGCTCGGGCCTGGAGCGCCTGCGCCCGGCCGATCTCGCCGCCGTCGGCGGTGACGGCGGCGTTGTTCGACATGTTCTGCGGCTTGAACGGCCGGACCTTCAGGCCCCGCTCCGTGAAGGCGCGCGCCAGCCCCGCCACGATCAGGGACTTGCCGACATCGGAGCCGGTGCCCTGGATCATCAGGGCCTTCTTGGGCGCCGTCGCGCGCGGCGGGCTCAGAACTCGATCCCTTCCTGCGCCTTCACGCCGGCGGCGAAGTGGTGCTTGACGCTGCCCATCTCGGTGACGAGGTCGGCGGCCTCGACCAGGGCCGGCTTGGCGTTGCGGCCGGTGACCACGACGTGCAGGTCCGGCCGGCGCGCGCGGAGGGCGGCGACGACGGCATCGAGGTCGAGGTACTCGTAGCGCAGCGCGATGTTGAGCTCGTCGAGGACGAGCAGGCGGATCGTGGGATCGGCCATCAGGCCCTCGGCGACCGCCCAGGCGTGGCGGCAGGCGGCGACGTCGCGCGCCTTGTCCTGGGTCTCCCAGGTGAATCCCTCCCCGAGGGTGTGCCACACGACCCTCTCGCCGAAGGCCGCCACGGCGTGGCGCTCGCCGGTGTCCCAGCCGCCCTTGATGAACTGCACCATGCCGACCCGCCAGCCGCGGCCGAGCGCCCGCAGCATCAGCCCCAGGGCCGCCGTGCTCTTGCCCTTGCCGGGGCCGGTATGGACGAGGAGCAGGCCCTTCTCGAGGGTTTTGCCCGCGACCTCGGCGTCCTGGACGGCCTTGCGCTTCTCCATCTTCTCGCGGTGGCGCGCGGCGTCGTCGCTCATGCGGAGGCTCCTGTCTCAGAGGTTCGCGGCTTCACGACCAGCGGCAGGCCGGCCACGGTCAGGACGACCCGGTCGGCCCGCGCGGCGAGCTGCTGGTGGAGGCGGCCGGCGGCGTCGCGGAATCGCCGGGCGAGGGCGTTGTCGGGGACGATCCCGAGCCCGACCTCGTTGCCGACCAGCACGAGCGGGCCCGGGGCGTCGGCGCAGGCGGCGAGGAGCCGCGCCGACGCCTCCGCCACGTCGGCCTCCGCCAGGATCAGGTTGGTGAGCCAGAGCGTGAGGCAGTCGACCAGGACCGGTCCCTCGGCCTCGGCGACCGCCTCCGGCAGCGCGAGCGGCACGTCGCGGGTGCGCCAGGCGCCGCCGCGCCGCGCGCGGTGCTGGGCGATGCGGTCGACCATCTCGTCGTCGAAGGCCTGGGCGGTGGCGAGATAGAGCCACGGGCCGGGGCAGGCTTCGATCAGCCCCTCCGCGTAGGCGCTCTTGCCGGACCGCGCCCCGCCGAGGACGAGGGTCATGCGAGGGGTGGGCTGGGGCATGGCTCTCCATCGCCCCAACCCGGTGCGCGGTCAAACCCAGGACCGACAGAGTCAGGGTCTGTGACCTCAGGACCTGCAAACTCGGGACCTGTGGCACCTGTGCCGCGCCTGGACGGTTGCCGGGCGTCTCCGGTCCGACTATAGAACCCCGGCCCAGCCAGAGCGCCCTTCGTCTAGCGGTCCAGGACGTCGCCCTTTCACGGCGAAAACACGGGTTCGATTCCCGTAGGGCGCGCCAACAAAATCAAGCGCTTG
Source organism: Methylobacterium sp. 1030 (assembly GCF_040544715.1). Classification (NCBI taxonomy): domain Bacteria; kingdom Pseudomonadati; phylum Pseudomonadota; class Alphaproteobacteria; order Hyphomicrobiales; family Methylobacteriaceae; genus Methylobacterium; species Methylobacterium sp. 1030. Next base: position 54,316 of record NZ_JBEPKM010000013.1, read on the forward strand.
GCTGCATCTGGCGGCCTGCCTAGCTTGTATTGGGAAAAATTCGCGGCGAAATGGCTCCTGCCGTGTCCCCGTGGCTTGGCCTGTTCTTCATCGCCCTTGGATGCGCAGGCCGATTTCGCTGTTGCGGCCTTGCGCCCACTCTCGCAGCCTGATTTTCACCAACGGGCGGTTGCAGAGGGCCGGTGCAGGGCACCGGTCGAACGGCTTTGTCCCTGACTCTCGGCAATGCGGACGCACTTCTGCTTCCCCGCCCCCGGCTTCAGTCCCTCACGCGGGCGATGACCGCTACCGGGCCGCCGCCATCCGGCCCCTGATGCTCAGCGCCGCCGGAGACGAAGAGGTCCGTCCGGCCGATCGCCGCGGCGGCCACGCCGCCGACCAGGGCGCGGGCGTGCCGGGTGGCGTTGATATCGCTGTCGTCGTTCATGATGTGGCGCCGTCCCCGGATCAGGCCGTCATGGGAGGGCTCGGCTTTGGCGAGCAGGGCGATCACGCGCTCCGCCTCAGGAGGCGGCAACTGCCCCGCCTCCAGGAAGCCGAGGTCGGTGAGCACCCGCCGAATCGCGGACAGGTCGATGCCGTCGTCCATAACCCGGTGGGCGATGGCGAGCGGGCCGGTCCAGCCCTGGGCGTTGCCGAGCACGATGATCTCGTTGCGCATCAGCTCGATCCCCGCCGAGCAACTGGCGCGGCCGGAGAAGAGATCGCGTCGGGTGCCGATGGCGGAATCCGCGAGATGTTCGCGGTCGACCTCTCCGAGGGCGAGCGCGATGCCGAGCGCCGAGGCGCCGCGGGATAAGCCCATCGAGGCGTAGGTGTCGTGTGTGGCGACGCCGTGGCCCCGGGCGGCCGCCTCGGCGATCCGAGCGCTCGTCAGGAGCGGGCACTTCACCTGCACGAAATGCACGTCGGCGGGATCGGTGAGTCCCGCCTCTGCCATGGCCCGGCCGACCGCCGCCGCAGTCGCCTCGACCTGCGCCATCCGGCCGATCTCCTCCGCCCGGAACTCCTGGGTGAAGGCCGTGCCGATGGCGAGCGCCTTGCCCTCCGGCACCGCGGGGCCTTCACGCCGGGCGAGGACGAGGAAGTGCGGCGACAGCCCGCCTTCGGTGCCGCCGGACATGACGAGGGCGATCCGCGCTCCGACCTCCGCCGCCGTACAGCCGAGGACGGTGGCGAGCGCCGTCTCCAGGGCCATCACCGCGAGCTGCCGGGTGAAGTCATTCACGCAGCCGTTGCCCTCGGTCTTGCCGAAGATCGCGACGATCTCGGTCGCGTCCACCGCCCCGGAGGCGACGAGGCCCATCACCTCGGAGACGTCGGCGGGATGCTGCGCGGGCACGCGGAAGACGAGGCATTCGGGCATGGGGGAACCGGGGTGGAACAAGAAGGGGCGCCCCCCTTCCATTGGGGCGATCCCGTCGTCTGTCCGCGTCCAGCGACGACAGAAACCGGCACGATCAGGTGGCCAGCACGGGCAAGCACAGACCGGACCATCTTCGGAGAATCCCCGAGCCTTCTACCGCGCGGGAGAAGCAACGCGTTGATCGGCTCCCGACGCCGAACCAGCAGGATGGCCCAATCTGTGGTAGAAGCAGATCGTCTCTAGACCACTCCATGCCGCCGTTCCGGTAGCGACCCTGGCTGTGTCGAAACCTCGATGGTGGTAGCTTTGTCCGGCACGCCCGGGGGGCGGCATGGAACGGTTCGTTGTCGGCGCCGAGCGCGATCAGACGACGCTGTTCCCGCCTTATCTCGAAGATCGGATCGCCGAGGACAACCCTGTCCGGGTCGTCGATGCCTTTGCTGCCTCCAGGGGCACCCAAACGGAAAGGTGGCTCAGGGACCGAGAGGCGTGAGGCTACGAGCTACACCGCGTCTTCGCGGGCGCTACCGGCCTCTCGTCCCAGGCGAACCATGACCTCCCGCAGCCAGCGATGGGCGGGATCGCGGTCATAGGAGGCGTGCCACAGCATGGAGATGACGATCTCCCCGGTCGGCACCGGGACGGGGCTCGTCGCCAGGCCGAGTTGGGTCGCGAAGGTGGTGGCCAGCTCGTCGGCCATCGTGGCGATCAAGGGCGCGGCCTGCACGTGAAACGGCACGGTGGCGAAGCGCGGCGTCGTCGCCGCCAGCCTCCGCGTCCGGCCCACCTTCGCGAGCGCCTCGTCCACCACCCCCGGGCCGACGCCGGTCAGGTACGTCAGGATGTGCGGGAAGCGGACGAAGTCGTCGAGCGAGAGCGGACCGCTCACGCCGAGCAGCCGGGGATTGAACAGGCTCAGGAAGCCGAAGCGATAGAGCGGCCGGACCTTGTGGTGGACCTGGCCCTCGGAGATCATGCCGACGGCCATGTCGATCCTGTCGGCGTCGAGGTCCCGCAGCACGCTCCCGTAATCGAGGCCGACCAAGTGCAGGCGGATGCCGGGCGCCTCGCATGCGAGGAACGCGAGCAGGCGCGGGATGAGACGTACCTCGACGCTGCCGGGAATGGCGAGCGTGAAGGACCGCTCGACCTGCGAGGGGGCAAAGTCGTCCTCCCGGAGGACGATGCCCTGGAATTGGCGCAGGGCGGCGCGGACCGGCTCGACGAGGGCGAGCGACCGCGGTGTCGGGCGCATGCCGTCCGGCGTGCGCGTCAGGAGCTCGTCGCCGAGGAGCCTGCGCAGGCGGGCAAGGCTGCTGCTCATGGCGGATTGCGTGATGCCGACCTTCGCGGCAGCGCGCGTGACGCTGCTCTCGGTCAGGAGTGCGTCCAGCGCCACGACCAAGTTCAGGTCGATGCCCGCGAGGTCACGGTGCTTGATCGTCATGGTCAGGTCCGCCGGTGGCTCGCGACCATGGTCTCGGCGACCGGACAATGCGGCATCCGACCGAGCGAGACCATCAGGCTTCCGAGCCGCATCGGCCGCGCCGTCGCGGCCGTCGAAAACCGAACCATCATTTACGGCGTAGATACTGGGTATCAATCGCATCTGTTTGATGAATGCGCCTCCCGGCCGCATCTCCTCCTCATCGAAAGACGGGCCACCCCGTCACACCGAGAGGATCGAGAGATGACCCACCCTACCATCACCCTCACCGCCGCCCTGACGATGACCGTGGCGTCCCTCCTGCCGGCCGCCGCGTCGGAGGTGACCCTCGACACCGCCGCGCACGGCGCATTCTCCGTCCCCGCCGTCATCGGCGCGGCCCACCATACGCCGGGTCTCGCGCTGAGTGCCGCCGACGTCCGTGCGCAGGGTGGTCTCCTCGTACCGGCCCTCACGCGCTGGCAGGAGGCTCGGCCGGCCATCGCCTCCGTCGAGCCCTTCAAGGCGCCCGCCACCATCACCGTGGCCTATCGGAGCCGAGACGTCGCGACGCATGCCGCGCAGGTCCTCAAGCAGGGGGGCTTCGCGACCGCGGGCGTCGTCCGGTGGCTGCCCGACGCGCCTGTTGCGGTCGAGGCCAACACGAACACGGTCAAGCTCGGGTCGCTTGAGGCCATGAACTGAGCGAGCACGCGGACAGGCCGAGGACGAGCAGTCGAGGCCCGCCCGGCGAGCCGCCCGCTGCATGAAGTCAGGAGATCAGATCATGTCCGACCACTTCGCGTCGACCGAAATCGCGGTCGAGCACGTCACCCTTTCCTCGGCCAAGTCTTTCGAGGCGGTCCGATCCGCCTTGGAGGCTTCGGTGCCCGTCATCGACCTCGATTACGCCACGCTCCTGAAGGCTGGACGAGTGGACGAGGCGCGCGACCTCCTCGAACGGCAGGCGCCGCTCTCGATCTTCGGCTCCCGAGACCATGGCGATGTGCTGCGCACCGCCGGGTTGAGCCGCAAGGCCGTCCAGTACGACATCGGCAACCCGCTGACGGCCGCGTCGATGACCCGGCACGCCGTTTCTGCCGCCTTGTACGCGCCGATCCGGGTGCTTCTGCGTGAGGATTCCGAGGGTGGCGTCGCCTTCGAGTACGACCGCCCGGTCAGCACCTTCGGCCAGTTCGCGAATCCGCAGGTCGACCGCGTCGCTGGCGAACTCGATGAACTGCTTCGGAGCACGCTCGCCGCGGCCGCCGCGTGAGGTGAGGCGCTCGAGAACGCCGCGGATCGGTGCCGAGTGTCTCCGTTCCGCGGGGCGCGCCGTGACGCGGCAGCTCTGTTCCACGCGCGGTTCCGACGCTTGTTCGGCTTCACGGCAGCTTCGGCCGCGACCAGACCGTCTCAAAGCCACCCCTCCGAGACGTTCGAGCGGTCGTTCGGTGGTGACAGAGGCTGGCTGATCGAAGGCAACCCGCTCGCGGCCGAGCAGAGCAGGAGCGGACGCGCGTTTGGTAGGTCTCAGAACCGGAGGAGTCGCCGGAAGCGGGCGATGTTCACGAGCGACACGAGGGACGAGGCCACGTAGGTGAGGGCTGCGGCGCGCAGTACGGTGCGGGCGCCACGCATGTCGTCAGCGTCGAGGAAGCGGCCCGTTTCCAGGATGGGCAGAGCCCGGCGGTAGCTCGCATCGAGCTCGACGGGCAGCGTCAAGAGGTGAAACACGAGGCGAACGCTGAGGAGCGCGATGCCGAACCCGACCTGCAGGGTGAGCAGGGCGGGGGATTTGATGACGGCGAGCATGATGGGCGCGGTCATCATCACCAAGCCTGCGGCAAGCTCGAAGCCCTGCACGACCGGCGCGAAGGTCACCCGCGCCGCGAGCAGCCGGTCCCCCGCCGCGTGCTGGAGCGCGTGGGAGACCTCATGTGCCGCCACCGCGACCGCCGTGATGGAGCGGCCCTCATGGTTCTCCGGCGACAGGCGCACGACGTTCGCGACCGGATCGTAGTGGTCGGCCTGCGCGATCTCGACGGGAACGTGCTCGAGCCGTGCCAGGTCGAGCAGATGGCGGGCAAGCTCGCCACCGGTCCCGGGCAGGTCCGGCCTCTCGGTGGCGTGTTGCCGCATCACCCGGCGCACCCACCACTGGGGGCCGAACACGAGACCGAACAGCAGGGCGGCGCCGAGCGCCAGGAGGATCGGCATACCGGGTATGTAGGCGCGGGGCCGAATCCGTGGAAGCGCGGCGCTGGCTCGACCGCTGGAGCCACAGTCGTGGATCGACTGGTGGCTGAGGCGTTCGCGCTTCGGCCGTCCGGCGGGTCACCGCGGCGGTCGACGAGGTGCGCGCGGCGTCGAGCGGTGGCCAGTCCGAGCTCGATCAGGGGCGCACGGCCGGCGTCTCCAGCGGCAGCGGCGCGGCGCGCGTCGCGAGGTAGAGTTCGAGCGCAACATAGTCCGGCGCGCCGTACCCGAAGGGCTCGGCGCGCATGCCGGTGAGGCAGTTGCGCAGGCGCCGCTGCAGCGAGCCGAGACCTTGCCATTCGAGGCGGTAGAGCGGGTAGCCGGTCGGGTGTCCCTGCGGGATCATCGCTGCGCCGAGGCGGTGACCCCGATGGTCGTCGTGGCAGATGGCGCAGGACAGGCCGAGCTGGCCCTGGCGCGTCTCGAACAGCGCGCGACCCGCCGCCCGCGCGGGCTCGAGCCGGGGATCGTCCGGCGGAGCGATCGGCAGCCCGCGGGACTGCGCGGCGACGAAGGCCGTGAGCGCCAGCAGGTCGGGGCTCTCGTAGGCGAGGGCCTCGGAGCCCTGATGCTCGCGGCGGCACGCGTTGACGCGAGACTGGAGGTCGATGGGCCTGCCCGTCCGCGCGTCCCAAGCGGGATAGCGTGCCGCGACGCCCCGCATCGTGGACGAGGCCTCGCCGTGGCAGCCGGCGCAGGCGAGTCCCCCGGAAATGGGCGCCTTCGCCCAGAGGTCCTCCCCGTCCGCGACCGCGAGCATGCCGGGATTGGCCCCGTCGTCCCGCTGCATCGCCTGGATCTCGGGGCTCATCTGGTCGAAGCCCGAGCGTCGCTCGGCCAGCGGGACCGGCTCCGACCGCGCGAGAGGGCTGGTGAGGAGCAGCGCCACGAGCGCCGTCTGCAGCGGGGAGCCCGAGCGGCGCGGCACGGCGGAGACTCAGGCCACGGTGATCGCCGCGGATTCGGTCTGATCGAAGCCGCCATCGCCGCGCCACGTGAAGCTGAAGCGGCCGCTGCGCGTCGCGACCCAGGTGAAGGTCAGGTAGGGGTTGGCCGCCGAAGCGGGAAACAGCTCGGCCCGGAAGATCTCCTCGTCCTCGAAGCGGCAGACGAAGTCCGTCACGATGTTGCGCGGCAGGATCCGGCCATCGGCACCGGGGCGGAAGCCCGTCTCCATCGGGTGCGAGATCAGGGTCCTGATCGTGATCGTGTCGCCGGGCTCGGCGGTCTTCGGCAGGTTGATCAGCGTGCGGGCCATCGGGGTCAGCCCTCCAGGCAGGCGGCGAGGGTCACGATGGCATCGGCGCTCGCCGACCAGTAGGTCCCGTCGCTCATCTCGGCGATGGCGGTGATGCGCTGCGTGTCGGCGAGCCGGATGCGTGTCGAGACCTGCGCGCGGCCGGCGCCCGGCCGCAGGTGGACCGTCACGACGTTCGGCTGCGGGTTCCTCTCGTTGAACACCCCGATCCGGCGCACGTAATCCTCGGGCGTCATCGCGCTCTCGACGGCGACGGTGAGCGGCACCGTGTTGCCGTTCTCCACGAGCGGCGGCAGGTCGAGGGTCACCCGGCCCGGTCGGATCGGGTTGTCACCCGCGAAGCGTCGGATGGCGGATTCCGTCGTTTCCGTGCGCGGGAGCGTCGCCGCGGCGGCGGGGCGCAGCGCGACGGCGAGCGCGGTGCCGACAGCCCCGGCGAGCACGCCGCGCCGGTCCATCGAACGCGCGCTCCGACTCCTGTGCCTGCTCATCGACCTTCCTCGGGACCCGCCTCGCGCAGCGTCGCCAGGAAGGCGACGACATCCTCGATCTCGGCCGCGCTCAGGATCGGCCGCCCCTGCCACGGCCGCGCCACGCGGGTGAGCCCTGTCAGGCTATAGTACGGTGGCATGATCGTCTCCGGGTTCAAGACCCGTCCGTCCACCAGCCGCAGGCGCAGCTGACCCGAGCCCAGCCGCCCGCCGACGCCCGCGAGATCCGGGGCGAGGTTGCCCTGGAACCGCTCCTCCGGGAAGGGCCCGGTATGGCAGAGAAGGCAGAGCCCGCGGGTCCGGTCCACAACGATGGCCCGACCGCGCGCGGCATCGCCCGGTGCGCCGGTCAGGCTCTCGGGGATGGCGTCGCCGACGATCGCGGTGGGGACCAGGCCCTCCCCGGCCTGCGCCGGCGGGGCGGCGACTGCCAGCACGAGCATGGCGGCCGCGCGGCCTTCCCTCATCCGAACACGTCCCGGGTGATCGTCCGGTACCAGCTCTCGCCGTAGGCCGCCTCCTGCGCGCGCACCGCGTCGGGCGCGTCGAGGGGGCTGATGCCGCCGGCTCCCGGAACGTCCGCCAGGAGGCCGTCGGTCGGGCGGAAGACGCCCGCGATCGAGATGCCGTTGCCCGGTGCGACGAGGCTCCAGCAGGTGTTGATGAGCCTCGGGCTCTCGGGCTCCCGTCCGGCCATCAGGTCGATCACCGCCTGCGCGCAGACTTTGGCCTGCGCGTTCGCCGAGAAGGCGGATTTCGGCATCGCCCCTGCGATCGCCGCGTCGCCGATGACATGGATGCCCGGCACGAGGCGCGATTCGAAGGTCACCGGATCGATCGGGCACCAGCCGCTGCGGTCGGCGCAGCCGGCCTGCGCCGCGATGGGGCCGGCGCGTTGGGGCGGGATGATGCACGCCACATCGGCCTTGTACTCGGCGAAGTCCGTGCGAACGACCATCGCGGCGGCGTCGACTTCCGTGACCGCACCGCCCGAGGCGAGCGGCACGTATTCGAGCACGTCCGGGTACAGCTTCGCCCAGGCCGCCTCGAACAGTTTCTGCTTCGAGAACGTGTCCTTGGCGTCGAGCAGGACGAGCTTCGCCTTCGGCTTCCGGGTCTTCAGGAAATGCGCGATCAGGCTCGCGCGCTCGTAGGGGCCGGGCGGGCAGCGATACGGGTTGGCGGGTGCCGAGAGGACCACCGTGCCGCCCTCCGGCATGGCCTCGAGCTGGCGGGCGAGGAGCACCGTCTGCGCCCCGGCCTTCCAGGCATGGGGCATCGCCTCGGCGGCCTTCGCGTCGTAGCCCGGCACGGCGTCGAAGCGCAGCGCGATGCCCGGCGAGAGCACCAGGCGGTCGTAGGGCAGGACTGTGCCGTCGCCGAGCGTCACCCGGCGCGCCACAGGGTCGACCGCATCCGCCGTTCCGCGCACGAAGCGGAGCCGAGCCCGGCCGAGGGCCTCGTAGCCGAAGGTCTGGGCCTCGATCCCGCGCAGGCCAACGACGACCGCGTTGCTGCCCGTGCAGGCGACATAGCGCTCGGCCGCCTCGACCAGGGTCACGTCGACGCCGCCCGCGGCGAGGCAGCGCGCCGCCGTGGCACCCCCGAACCCGGCGCCCACGACCACGACGCGCGGCGCTGTGCCACCGAGGGCCGGGCGCGCCAGCGCGGCGGCCGCGGCTCCGCCGATCAGGGCGCGGCGGGTCGGAGAAGGAGCGCGCATCACCGCGATCCCTGCGCCGCGAACCAGGCGGCGATGGCCTGGCTCTCCTGCGCGCCGAAGCCCTTGGCGATGCGGTTCATGAGCGTCGCCGGGCGCGCGCCGGTCCGGAAGGCCTCGAGGGCGCCGACGATCTCGGCTTCCGGCCGCCCCGCGAGCACGCCCATCGCGGAGCCCTCGGCGTGGCATCCGGTGCAGGACGAGGCGCCGGGCGGCGGCCGCATCTCGGCGGCGCCCGCGCCCGTTCCGCCGGCGAGGGCGGCGAGCAGCGCGAGCGCCGGCGTCATCGCCCTCATGCCCGGCGGAGATCCGTGTCCTTCAGCGGAAGCTGGCGGACGCGCTTGCCGGTCGCAGCGAAGATCGCGTTGAGCACGGCCGGCGCGGCGACCGCGATCGTCGGCTCGCCGACACCGCCCCAGAAACCGCCGGACGGCATCAGGATGGCCTCGACCGCCGGCATCGCGTCCATCCGCATCACGGGATAGCTGTCGAAGTTCGTCTGCTCGATGCGCCCGTCCTTCACCGTGCAGGCGCCGTACAGCGCGGCCGAGAGACCGTAGACGAAGGAGCCCGCCACCTGCGCGTCGATCTGCTGCGGGTTGACCGCGTGGCCGGGGTCGGTCGCCGCCACGATACGGTGGATCTTCAGCTCGCCCCGGTCGGAGACCGAGACCTCGGCCGCGCCCGCGACGTAGCTCCCGAACCCCATCGTCTGGCAGATGCCGCGGTAGACGCCCGCGGGCGGCTTGCTGGCCCATCCGATCCGCTCGGCCACCGCCTGCAGCACGGCCCGGTGCTTCGGGTGGTTGTCCATCAGCTTCAGCCGGAAGGCGAGCGGATCCTGCCCGGCGGCGTGGGCCAGCTCGTCCATGAAGCATTCGAGATAGATGGCGTTCGGGTTCAGGTTCACGCCCCGCCAGAAGCCCGGCAGGATGTGCGGGTTGCGCATCGCGTGGTCGACCAGGATGTTGGGGATCGTGTAGCCGATCGCGGCCTCCGGACCTCCGGGGTTGAGACCCTGGAAGGTGACCGGGTCGCGGCCCTCGACCATGCGCTGGGGGGCGACCGAGGCCAGGATCGACTGGCCGGAGATGCGCATGTGCAGGCCGGTCAGGTTGCCGTCCCCGTCGAGGGCGGCGCGCATCCGGCACTGCGTGACCGGGTGGTACCGGCCATGCGTCATGTCCTCCTCGCGGGTCCAGATCAGCTTGACCGGCGTGCCCGGCATCTCCCTAGCGATGAGCACCGCCTGACGCACCCAGTCGTGCGTGGCGCCGCGCCGGCCGAAGCCGCCGCCGAGATGGATCTTGTAGACCTCGCACGACGTGGCCGGCAGCCCGGCGGCGTCGGCGGTCGCGGCCAGAGCCGCCTCGCCGTTCTGCGTCGGCGTCCAGACCTCGCAGCGCTCCGGCGTCCAGAGCGCGGTGGCATTCATCGGCTCCATCGTGGCGTGATTCTGGAACGGTACGCCGTAGACGGCCTCCACCACCTTGGCGGCGCCCTTGAGGGCGCCGGCCACATCGCCGGCCTTGTTGCCGACGAAGGCCTGCTCGGCGTCGAGTCCCTCGCGCAGGGTCGCCGCGATGGTCTCGCTGGAAACCTGCGCGTTCGGTCCCTCGTCCCAGACGACCGGAAGGGCGTCGAGGGCGGTCTTGGCGCGCCAGAACGTGTCGGCCACCACCGCGACCGCGCTGTCGCCGACCTGGAGCACTCTTCGGACACCGGGCATGCCCGACACAGCCGCGGCGTCGAAGCTCCTCACGCTGCCGCCGGTCACCGGACAGTCGCGGATCGCGGCGTTGAGCAGGCCGGGCAGCTTGAGATCGATCCCGTAGACCTGGCTGCCGTCGAGCTTGGGCAGGGTGTCGAGCCGCTTCAGCGGCTTGCCGGCGATGGTCCAGTCCTTCGGATCCTTGAGCACCACGTCCTTCGGCGGCTCGATCCTGGCCGCCTCCGCGGCGACGGCGCCGTAAGTGATGCTGCGGCCGGAGGGGCCGTGGGTGATCACGCCCCGCTCGACGCGGCACTCGGCGGCGGGTACGCCCCAGCCCTTCGCGGCGGCGGCAACGAGCATCGTGCGGGCGGCGGCGCCGCCTCTTCGCACGTACTCGTGAGAATCGCGCACGCCGCGGCTGCCGCCGGTCGAGTAATCACCCCAGACGCGCTTGCGGGCGAGGTTCTGGCCCGGGCTCGGATACTCGGTGGTGACCCTGGCCCAGTCGCAGTCGAGCTCCTCGGCGACGAGTTGCGCGAGGCCGGTGAGCGTGCCCTGGCCCATCTCCGAACGGGCGATGCGAATGACCACGGTCTCGTCCGGCTTCACCACGACCCAGGCATTGACCTCCGGCGCGGTGGGCGCCGCGTCGAGGGTTGCAGCCCGTGCGGGGAACGGGATGTGGAAGCCGAGGGTGAAGAGACCGGCGCCGGCGAGCAGCGTGCGGCGGCTGGGGCGGGCAGCCTTCGGAGAGGCCTTGGATTCGAGGCTCATCTGCTCGTCCCCCGTCAGCCGGACTGGCCGCGCTCGGCGGCGATCTTGATGCCGGCGAGCACACGGTTGTAGGTGCCGCAGCGGCAGATGTTGGTGATCTCCTGGCGGATCTGCTCCTCGCTCGGACGCGCGTTCTGCGCCAGCAGCGCCGCCGAGGCCATGATCATCCCGGGCTGGCAGAAGCCGCATTGCGGCACGTCGAGCTCGGCCCAGGCTTGCTGGACCGGATGGCGGGCATCCGGCGCTAGCCCCTCGATCGTGACGATCTTCTGCCCCGCCTCGATCGCCGAGAGCGGCACGGAGCAGGAGCGGACGGCCGCCCCGTCGATATGCACGGTGCAGGCGCCGCATTGGGCGATGCCGCAACCGTACTTGGTGCCGGTCAAACCGATCTGCTCGCGGATGACCCAGAGGAGCGGGGTGTCGGCCTCGGCATCGACGTCACGCACGACGCCGTTGACGTTCAGTCGTGCCATCTGACCCCTCTCCCGAACGAGATTATGTATCCAGTATCCCCAAAGCGGGGGAGGCCTCAAGGGAGGGCGTCAGCGACCGTCGGCAGCAGCCATCCGGCGCTCGGACAGGTCGACGTCTGCGGCCCGAAGGCGCCAAGGCTCTCGGAGCCAAAAGCGTGACCTCTCCTGCCATCGAACCGGCTTCCCGCAGATCCCGGCCGCCGTCAGCTGGATCGGAACCGAGCACCGAGCCGTGGCCGCTCGCCTGACGCTGCTCTCCGAGCGGATCGACGCGCATCCTCGCAGCCGTCAGCCTGGCCTACTGGTACCCTTTCGGGAACGGATCGGGCTTGATCAGCTCGGGGCTGGTGTAGACGATCTCGAACTGGCCATCGGGCTTGGCCCGGCCGACCCGCGTCTTCGACCAGAGGTGATGGTTCTCGTCGATCTTCACGTAGCCTTCCGGCGCGCCCTTGAACTCGAGGCCCGGCGAGGCCGCCACGACCTTGTCGACGTCGAAGGTGCCGGCCTTCTCGCAGGCCATCTTCCACAGGAACGGGCCGAGATAGGCCGCCTGCGTCACGTCGCCGATGACCGTCTTCTCGCCCCACATCTTCTTGAACGCGGCCACGAACGCCTTGTTGTTCTCGTTCTGGATCGACTCGAAGTACTTCATGCACGAGTAGGCCCCGGCGATGTTCTCGCCGCCGATTCCGTCGACCTCGTCCTCGGTCACCGACAGCGTCATCAGCACCTGCTTCGACAGGTCGATGCCCGCCGCCTTGAGCTGCTTGTAGAACGCCACGTTCGAGCCGCCCACGATCGTGGCGAAGATCACCTTCGGCTTGGTGAGCTTGATCTTGTTGATGACCGAGTTGAACTGCGTGTGGCCGAGGGGGAAGTACTCCTCGCCGACGACCTTGCCCTTGAGCACGGTCTCGATGTGCCGGCGGGCGATCTTGTTGGAGGTGCGCGGCCAGATGTAGTCGGAGCCGATGAAGTAGAAGCTGTCGCCGCCCTTCTCCTTGTGGACCCAGTCGAGGCCGGCGAGGATCTGCTGCGTGGCCTCCTGGCCGGTGTAGAAGACGTTCTTCGACTGCTCCAGGCCCTCGTAGAAGGTCGGATAGTACAGCAGGCCGTTGTACTGCTCGAAGACCGGCAGCACCGCCTTGCGCGAGGCCGAGGTGAAGCAGCCGAACACGGCGGCGCAATGGTCGTTGACGAGGAGCTTCTTGGCCTTCTCGGCGAAGGTCGGCCAGTCGGAGGCGCCGTCCTCCTGGATGATCTTGATCTTGCGTCCGAGCACGCCGCCGGCGTCGTTGATCTGCTGGATCGCCAGCTTCTCGCCCTGGCTCGGCCCGGTCTCCGAGATCGCCATGGTGCCGGTGATCGAGTGCAGGATGCCGACCGTCACCTCGCTGTCGGTCACCGCCAGAGCGCCGGCCTCGGCGGCCGCCGCGACGCGCGGCAGCGATGCCGCGAGCGGGGCCGCCGCCAGCCCGAGCAGCAGGCGCCGGCGGAGGGTGAAGTGCGCGGGATCGTCTGTCGCCATGGGGGGCAAATCCTTCAGATCGTTCGAGAAGGTGGGCCGCCCCGTCCGCACCGGATCAGCCGTCGCGCACGGGATCGTCTCCTTCGGTACATTTCTTCAAAAGAAAATAAATTTCGCAAGATGAAAACATCGGCAGCCTGCCCATATCGGCAGCGGCGCTCCCGGGCGCCGGCTTCCTATTTGCGGCGGCGCGCCGGGGCGAGCCCGGTCAGCGCCGCGAAGGCGCGACCGGCGGCCGCCTCCAGCCCCGCCGCCAGGGTGCCGCCGTCGGGCGCGAGGAGCCGGAGGCCGAGCCCGGCCGCGTTCGGCAGCGGGCTGAGCCCGGCCCGGCAGCCGGTGCGGTCGGCCGCGGCCTGGACGTCCCCGGGATCCGGCAGGCACGGGGCCGGACCGAGGATGACGAGGGCGCCGTAGGCCCGCCACGGGCCGAGCGGCGAGGCCGGATCGCGGAACTCGGCGCCGGCGATGCGCGCCCGCTCGCGGACCAGGACGGCCCCCGCCGCCGTCTCGATGCCGAGGGCGAGCTCGACGTGCTCGAATGGCCTGCCGCGGCCCTCCGGGTCGTGACACGCAATGCTCTCGGAGACGACGGCACGGGCCCCGGGCTCGAGCGTGACCCGGGTCGAGGCCGAGAGGGCGGCGCCGGGGAACAGGATCAGGGGATCGGGCACGCAGTGGAGGAAGGCATAGGCGCCGACGCGGATCCACGTGTCCTGGCGGGCCGGCTGGTCGGCGCTGCGATGGACGACCGTGGCGGCCTGGGTGGTGACGTGCGCCGCCGAGCCCGGACCCATCGCGATGTCGAGGCCGAGACGGTCGCCGCGGTAGAGGCCGCCGGAAGCCGATTGCAGGTACAGCGTGATCAGCTCCGGCCGCTGCGGATACAGGCGGAACGGCTTCGTGATGTGGAACGGGTACGGCACGTGCTGGTCGGCGAGCACGCTGGTCCCGCCGCCGCGGACGAAGCCGAGGCGGGCCGTCGCGCGGCGGCCGGTCTGGACGTCGTCGGGCACGGCTAGGGCGCGAACAGGACGGCCCGGCCGATGGCATCCGCCACCGCGTCGATGCCGAGGCCCGCGCGCGCGTTCGTGGCGAGGACCGGCCTGCCGCTCCGGACCCGCGCGGCCTCCGCGAGCATCCCGTCGAGGTCGACGCCGACATGCGGCGCGAGGTCGATCTTGTTGATCACGAGGAGGTCGCAGCGCAGCACGCCCGGGCCGCGCTTGCGCGGGATGTCGTCGCCGCCGGCCACGTCGATCACGAAGATCCACCAGTCCACGAGGTCGAGGGAGAAGGTCGAGGCGAGGTTGTCGCCGCCGGATTCGAAGACGAGCAGCTGCAGGCCCGGGAAGCGCGCCTCCAGCGCGTCGCCCGCGGCGATGTTGAGGGTCGGGTCCTCCCGGATCACCGTGTGCGGGCAGGCCCCGGCCTCCACCGCCTCGACGCGGCTCGGATCGATCAGCCCGGAGCGGCGCAGCCGCTCGGCATCCTCCTTGGTGACGAGATCGTTCGTGATCACCGCGAGATCGACGCCCCGCGCCCGCAGCACGGGGATCAGCCGCTCGATCAGCGCGGTCTTGCCGGATCCGACCGGGCCGCCGATCCCGATCCGGGCGGCGTTCGCGGGAGTCACGTCGGTCATGGGGAGCGGGGCCGTGAGAGGGGTGGCGGGGTTCGGCGGCGCTCAGCGCAGCATGTAGCGCTGGGCGAGCGGCAGGGTCCGGGCCGGCTCGCAGGTGGCGAGCACGCCGTCGACGAAGACGTCGAAGGTCTGCGGGTCGACGCGGATCTCCGGGCAGGCGTCGTTCCAGAGCATGTCGGCCTTCGTCAGCGTGCGGGTCCCGCGCGCGGGCAGGAGCGCCTTGCGCAGGCCGAGCCGGCCGCCGAGATCGGCCTCGATCGCCAGGGGATGGACGAAGCAGGCCGAGAGCGCCTGCTTGGCGCGCCCGAAGGCGCCCCATTGCGGGCGCATCAGCACCGGCTCGCAGGTCATCAGCGAGGCGGCGGAATCGCCCATCGCGCCCCAGGCGATGAAGCCGCCCTTGATCACGAGCTCCGGCTTGATCCCGAAGAAGGCCGGCCGCCAGACCACGATGTCGGCCATCTTGCCGGGCTCCAGCGAGCCGACATGCTCCTGGATGCCGAAGGTGCGCGCCGCGTTGATCGTGTACTTGGCGATGTAGCGCTTGATCCGGGCATTGTCGCCGAAGCCCGGCCTCTCCTCGGGGAGCGGGCCGCGCTGGTCCTTCATCTTCGAGGCGAGCTGCCAGGTCCGGCAGACGACCTCGTGGATCCGGCCCATGCCCTGGCTGTCGGAGCCGAGCATCGCGATCGCCCCGATATCGTGGAGCACGTCCTCGGCCGCGATGGTCTGGGCGCGGATGCGGCTCTCCGCGAAGGCCACGTCCTCCGGCAGGGCCGGGTTGAGGTGGTGGCACACCATCGTCATGTCGAGGTGCTCGTCGAAGGTGTTGACCGTGTAGGGGTTGGTCGGGTTCGTCGACGACGGCAGGCAGTGCGGCAGCCCGGCGACCCGGATGATGTCCGGCGCGTGGCCGCCCCCGGCCCCCTCCGTGTGGTACATGTGGATGGTGCGGCCGCCGATCGCCGCCAGCGTGTCCTCCACGAAGCCCGACTCGTTCAGCGTGTCGGTGTGGAGCTGGACCTGGAAGTCGTAGGCGTCGGCGAAGCCCAGGCAGGCGTCGATCGCCGCCGGCATCGCGCCCCAGTCCTCGTGGATCTTGAGGCCGAGGACGCCGGTCTCCAGCTGCTCCTTCAGGGCGGCCGGCCGGTGGGTGTTGCCGCGCCCGAGGAAACCGAAATTGACCGGCCAGGCCTCGGCGGCCTGGAGCATGCGGCCGGTGTTGAACGGGCCGCCGGAATCGATGCCGACGGTGATCGGCCCGAGCGAACCGCCGAGCAGGGTCGTGACGCCGGAGGCGATCGCGTGGTCCGGCAGGGCGGCGGAATCGAAGTGCACGTGCACGTCGATGGCCCCGGGCGTCGCGATCAGGCCCTCGCAGTCGCGCACCGTCGTCCCGGCCGATACGATCAGGCGCGGGTCGACGCCGTCCATGATCGCCGGGTTGCCGGCCTTGCCGAGCGCCACGATCCGCCCGTCCTTGATGCCGAGATCGCCCTTCCGGATGCCGAGGACGGGGTCGATCACCACGACGTTGCAGAGGAGGAAGTCGAGGGCGCCCTGCGCGGCGGTCACCCCAGGCGCCATCCCGATCCCGTCGCGCAGGGTCTTGCCGCCGCCGTGCAGGCACTCGTCCCCGTACACGGCGTGGTCGTGCTCGACGACCGCCACCAGGGAGGTGTCGGCGAGCCGCACCCCGTCCCCGGTGGTCGGCCCGTAGAGGGCGGCGTAGTCGCGGCGCGGGATCGTCACCATGGCACTCTCCCTAGGCGCCCTTGAAGCCGCGGGCCTTGGCGCGGGCGACGGCCGCCGCCCGCGCCGCGTCGTCGGGCAGGGTCCCCTGCGTCAGGTCGTTGAGCCCGGTCAGTTCCCGGGCGCCGCCGAAGCCGACCAGCGTCACGGTCTTGCGCTGCCCCGGCTCGAATCGGATCGCCGTCCCGGCCGGGATGTCGAGGCGGTGGCCCAGGGCCGCCGCCCGGTCGAAGTCGAGCGCCCGGTTCACCTCGAAGAAGTGGTAGTGCGAGCCGATCTGGACCGGCCGGTCGCCGGTGTTGACGACGTCGAGGGTGACCCGCGGGCGGCCCGCGGCCAGTTCGATCGCGCCGTCGGCCGGCAGG
Source organism: Methylobacterium sp. 1030 (assembly GCF_040544715.1). NCBI lineage: Bacteria > Pseudomonadati > Pseudomonadota > Alphaproteobacteria > Hyphomicrobiales > Methylobacteriaceae > Methylobacterium > Methylobacterium sp. 1030. The sequence goes on from NZ_JBEPKM010000013.1 coordinate 71,090, forward strand.
ATCGCGCCGGGCTCCAGGGTGTCGGCGGGGGCGCCCGCCCGGGCGCGGACCGGCTCGTGGACCGTGACGAGCTTGGTGCCGTCCGGGAAGACGCCCTCGACCTGCAGGATCGGCAGCATGGCGGCGATGCCCGGCATCACGTCCTCGGTCGACAGGATCGTGGAGCCCCAGCCGATGAGGTCGGCGACGCTGCGCCCGTCGCGCGCGCCCTCCAGGATCTCGTCGGTGATGAGCGCCACCGCCTCCGGGTAGTTGAGCTTGAGGCCGCGGGCCCGGCGCTTGCGGGCGAGCTCGGCCGCGGTGAAGATCGTGAGACGTTCCAGCTCGGTGGGCGTGAGCAGCATCACCCGCTCCCTAGTTGGCGAACAGGCGCAGGTCGGCGCGCGCGTGCCGCATCGCGGCGACCTCGATCAGGGGCGTGAAGCCCGTGAGCACGATCGCGCCGTCGGGGTCCTCGGTCACCGGCCGCTCGGCGATCTCCGCGACGAGCGGCAGCACCGCCTGGAGCGCCTGCTGGCCCTGGATGGCGCCCACCTGACCGAGCCGGACCGTGGCCGAGACCAGGCCGGAGACGAGCTGGTAGCCGGCGACGGCCGCCGCCTCCGCTTCCGACAGGCCCAGCCCGCGCCACAGGGCGCCCTGCACGGTGGCGAGGTGCCCCAGCATGAGCCCGGACCGGATCGCGGCGCGGATGTCCCCGGCGCCGGGCGTTGCGAGCCGCGCGTGGGTGGTCAGCAGGGAGGCGCCGTTGCGCCGGCTGCCGGTGCGCATCGCCTCGACGAGCGTGGCCGCCTCCACGGCGGCGTCGATGCGGCCGAGCCGTGCCGGATCGGGGCCGGCGCGGTGGGCCAGGATCAGGGCGACGCGGTCGCTCTCCGCCCACCGGAAGCGCACGAGGGCCGTGAGCGTCCGCGTCAGGCTCCCCGTGTCGAAGGCCGGGTCGCCCGCGACGAGCCCCTCGATCCCGTTGGAGAAGGCGAAGCTCCCGCTCGGGAAGGCGGCGTCGGCCTGCTGGAACGCCAGGAGCCGGCTCAGCACGGCGGCGCCTCGTCGAGGATGGTGTGGGTCACCTGCCGGTCGGTGACGAGGGCGCCGAGGCGGACGAGGTACGCGTCGGCCGGCCCGTCCAGGGCCACCAGGAGGGCGCCGTCGGCGAAGCGGACCCGCCAGTGGAGGTTGCCGGCGTGGTAGCCGAGTTCGAGGGCGGCGGCCCGGCTTTCCGGGACGAGGCGGAGCCAGCGTTCGGAGCCGACGCGGGCGACGAGGGCGCGGTCCGCGTCCAGCGCCAGCACGGCCCCGTCGAAGAGCGGCTCGTCCCGCGGCAGGGCGAGGGCGATCTCCTCGCCGGACTGGGTGGTCGCGCGGATCCGCCGCCGGGCGACGTCGGTGCTCGACACGACGAGCACGTCCACCGCGCCGTGATGCGCGAGATGGTGCAGGCGCTGGGCCATCCCGGATTCGTGCCGGCTGCCCAAGATACGATGGATCACACGCATGTCGGTCCGCGTCCCGCTCCCCGTCGCCAGGATCGATCTGGGCCTTGCAAGAGCCGGTCCGCCGTTCGGCCCGTCACCGGCAGCACCGGCTCAGACATCGAGCGTGGTCTCGCGCTCCCAGGCGGTAAAATGGGCGCAGTAGCTGTCCCACTCATTTTGCTTCAACTTGAGGTAGGCGACGGAGAACGCGCCGCCCAGATTGTCCCGCAGGGCCTCGTCGGCCTCGAAGGCGCGCAGGGCGTCCAGCAGGTTGAGCGGCAGGCGCGGCGCGCCGGTGACGGCGTGGCCGTCGCGGTACATGTCGACGTCGCTGTGCGGCCCGGGATCGGCCGCCGACGCCAGGCCGTCCAGGCCCGCCGCCAGGATCGCCGCCTGGAGCAGGTACGGATTGGCCGCGCCGTCGGGCAGCCGCAGCTCGAACCGGCCCGGCCCGGGCACGCGCACCATGTGGGTTCGGTTGTTGCCGGTCCAGGTCACGGCGTTCGGCGCCCAGGTCGCGCCCGAGATCGTGCGCGGCGCGTTGATGCGCTTGTAGGAATTGACCGTCGGGTTGGTGATCGCGGCGAGCGCGGGCGCGTGCCGCATGATCCCGCCGAGGAAGTGCCGGCCCCGGGTCGAGAGGCCGAACGGCATCTCGGGATCCGCGAAGGCGTTCACGGTGCCGGCCGTGTTCCACACCGAGACGTGGCAGTGGCAGCCGTTGCCGGTCAGCCCCGGGAACGGCTTCGGCATGAAGGTCGCCCGCAGGCCGTGCCGCTCGGCGACCGAGCGGACCATGAACTTGAAGAAGGCGTGCTTGTCGGCGGTGGCCAGCGCGTCGTCGTATTCCCAGTTCATCTCGAACTGGCCGTTCGCGTCCTCGTGGTCGTTCTGGTAGGGCTTCCAGCCCAGAGCCAGCATGTGGTCGCAGATCTCGGCGATCACGTCGTAGCGGCGCATCAGCGCCTGCTGGTCGTAGCAGGATTTTTCCGCCCGATCGTGGTGATCCGAGATCGCCGCCCCATCCGGGCTCAGCAGGAAGAACTCGGCCTCGACGCCGGTCTTGACCCGCAAGCCCTCGGCGGCGGCCCGCGCCACCAGCTGCTTCAGCACCACCCGGGGCGCCTGGTCGACGGGAGCGTCCGCCATGGTGCAGTCGGCCGCCACCCAGGCGACGTCCGGCTTCCAGGGCAGGCGGATCACCGAGGCGGCATCCGGCATCGCGAACAGGTCGGGATGGGCCGGGGTCAGGTCGAGCCAGGTGGCGAAGCCCGCGAAGCCCGCGCCGTCGCGCTGCATGGCGCCGATCGCCTGCGCGGGCACCAGCTTGGCGCGCTGGCAGCCGAACAGGTCCGTGTAGGAGATCATGAAGTACTTCACGCCGTGCTCTGCGGCGTAGGCGGAAAGGTCGGTCGTCACGGCAGCCCCCTGAGCGCGGATCGGTTGGGGGCCGGCCGCGCCCCGTTCCGGCGCGACCGGCGGGGTTGAAGGGCCCTAGAAGCCCGCTTTGCCCGGGTACCAGTCGGTCCCGGCCAGCGGCACGCGGGCCATGGCGGCGGCCTCGAGCGTCAGCGCCACGAGGTCCTCGGGCTCCAGATTGTGCAGGTGGTTGTGGCCGCAGGCGCGGGCGATCGTCTGCGCCTCCAGGGTCATCACCTTCAGGTAGTTGGCGAGCTTCCGGCCGGCGCGGACCGGGTCGAGGCGGGCCGCCAGCTCGGGGTCCTGCGTGGTGATGCCCGCCGGGTCGCGGCCCTCGTGCCAGTCGTCGTAGGCACCCGCGGTGGAGCCGAGCTCGCGGTACTCCTCCTCGTAGGCCGGGTCGTTGTCGCCGATGGCGACGAGCGCCGCGGTGCCGATCGAGACCGCGTCCGCCCCCAGCGCGATGGCCTTGGCGACGTCCGCGCCCGAGCGGATGCCGCCCGAGATCACGAGCTGCACGCTCCGGTGCAGGCCCAGATCCTGCAGCGCCTGCGCGGCGGGCCGGATGCAGGCGAGCGTCGGCTGGCCGACATGCTCGATGAACACGTCCTGGGTCGCCGCCGTGCCGCCCTGCATGCCGTCGAGCACGACGACGTCGGCCCCGGCCTTCGCGGCGAGCGCGGTGTCGTAATAGGGCCGGGCGCCGCCGACCTTCACGTAGATCGGCTTCTCCCAGTCGGTGATCTCGCGCAGTTCGCCGATCTTGATCTCGAGGTCGTCCGGGCCGGTCCAGTCCGGATGCCGGCAGGCGGAGCGCTGGTCGATGCCCTTGGGCAGGTCGCGCATCGCGGCGACCCGGTCGGAGATCTTCTGGCCGAGCAGCATGCCGCCGCCGCCGGGCTTCGCGCCCTGGCCGACCACCACCTCGATGGCGTCGGCGCGCCGGAGGTCGCGCGGGTTCATGCCGTAGCGGGAGGGCAGGTACTGGTAGACGAGGATGTCGGAATGGCCGCGCTCCTCGTCGGTCATGCCGCCGTCCCCCGTGGTGGTGGAGGTGCCGGCCAGCGTAGCGCCGCGGCCGAGGGCCTCCTTGGCGTTGGCGGACAGGGATCCGAAGCTCATGCCGGCGATGGTGATCGGGATCTTCAACGCGATCGGCTTCTTCGCAAACCGCGTGCCGAGGGTGACACCGGTCCCGCAGGTCTCCCGGTAGCCCTCCAGGGGATAGCGGGACATCGAGGCGCCGAGGAACAGCAGGTCGTCGAGATGCGGGAGCTTGCGCTTCGTGCCGCCGCCGCGGATGTCGTAGATGCCGGTGGCCGCGGCCCGGCGGATCTCCGCCATCGTGTGGTCGTCGAAGGTCGCCGACTTGCGCGGCGGCATCGGCGGGTTCTGGTAGGTCATGCCCGGTCTCCCGCTCAGTAGGCGTCGGCGTTGTCGATGTTGAAGCTGTAGAGTTTGCGGGCCGAGCCGTAGCGCCGGAATTCTTCCGGCCGGACGTCCGTGACCCCCGCCCGGTCGAGCAGGGCGGCGAGGTGCTCCCGGTGCTCGGGGCGCATCGGCTTCTCGACGCAGTCGGCCCCGAGGCTCTTCACGCTGCCGCGGACGAACAGCTTCGCCTCGTAGAGCGAGTCGCCCAGCGCCTCGCCGGCATCGCCCAGGACCACCAGGGAGCCGGACTGGCCCATGAAGGCCGACATGTGCCCGATCGAGCCGTGCACGACGATGTCGATGCCCTTCATGGAGATGCCGCAGCGCGAGGCCGCGTTGCCCTTGATGACGAGGAGGCCGCCGCGCCCGGTGGCGCCGGCATATTGCGAGGCGTCGCCCTCGATCACGACCGTGCCGGACATCATGTTCTCGGCGACGCCGGGACCCGCCGAGCCCTGCACCGTGACGGTGCCGCCGTCGTTCATGCCGGCGCAGTAGTAGCCGACCGGGCCGCGCACCGTGACGGTGACGGGCCCGTCGATCCCGACCGCCACCGCGTGCTGGCCCCGCGGGTTCAGCACCTCGAATTCGGTGTCGTTGGCGCCCGGCGCGACGCCGTGGAGGGCTTGGTTCAGGGCGCGCAGCGGCGTCGCCGCCAGATCGAAGACGGGCATGGGCGAGATCCGTGAAGGCTGCGGGGGGAGCGGCTCAGGCGGCCTGCCGCTGATCCCAGAAGTAAACGGTCGCCGGCTCGGGCTCCCAGACGCGGGCGGATTCGATCCCCGGCAGGCCGACGAGCGCCCGGTATTCCGAGCCGAAGGCGACGTAGCGCTCGGTCTCGGCCATGATCGCCGGCTTGCAGGCGATCGGGTCGCGCAGCACCCCGAAGCCGGACTTGGTGCCGACCACGAAGGTGAAGAACCCGTCGAGATCCGTGAGCGCCCCCGCGAGCGCCGCGCCGAGGTCCCGGCCCCGCGCCATCGCGGTGGTGAGATAGGCCGCCGCGACCTCGGAATCGTTCTCCGTCTCGAAGGCCATACCGTCGCGGGCGAGGCTCCGGCGCAGGTTGTTGTGGTTCGACAGCGAGCCGTTATGCACGAGGCACTGGTCGGCGCCCGTCGAGAACGGGTGCGCGCCCATGGTGGTCACGGCCGATTCCGTCGCCATCCGGGTGTGGCCGATGCCGTGGGTGCCCGACATCCCGGCGATGCCGAAGCGCGCCACCACGTCCTTCGGCAGGCCGACCTCCTTGTAGATCTCCACGCTCTCGCCCGCGCCCATCACGCGCAGATCGGGCGCGAGGCCCTTCAGGGCGTCGCGCGTCGCGGCGAGGCGGTCGGACGCCACGGTGATGACCGCGTGCGAGCTCTTCACCGCCACCCGCGCCGAGCCGCCGGAGGCCTCCGCGAGGCGCTGCTCCAGGGCGGGGAAATCCGCCTCCGGGCGTGCCGACTGCACGGTGATCTTCGACAGGCCGGGGGCCGGCGGCCCGTAGATCGCGAGGCCGGCCGAGTCCGGCCCCCGATCCGTCATGGTGACGAGCATGTCGGCGAGCAGCGCGCCGAGCTGCGGCTCCAGGGCGGGGTCCTTCAGGAACAATCCGACGATGCCGCACATGGCACCACCTCCGTCGCGGGTTCGCCCGGAGCATAGGCGGCCTGCGCGGCGGAAATCAACCCTCAAGAAATAAGATTTCTTCCTGAGAACAACGCGGCCCGTCAGCCGGTGCGGCCCGACTGCGGATACGCGATCACCGAGAGGTAGCGGGCCGGCAGCACGAGCAGCTCCGCCGGCCCGTGCGGGGCATCGGCGTCGAAGAACAGGCTGTCGCCGGGCTGCATGTGGAAGTGCCGGTCCCCGTGCCGGTACAGCACCTCGCCCTCCAGCATGTAGAGGAACTCCAGGCCGGGGTGCTGGAAGGTCGGGAACACGTCCGAATCGGTCGTGAGCGTGATCAGATACGGCTCGACCGTCACGCCGCTGGTGTTCTCGTGGATGTGCCCGAGCAGGTTGTACTGGTGCCCGGCCCGCGTGCCGCGCCGCTCCAGCTCGATCCCCTCCCCGGCCTTGACGAAGACCGCGTTGCGGACCTCCTCGTAGCCGCGGAAGAAGCCGGTGATCGGCATGCCGAGCGCCTGGGCGAGCAGCTGCAGCGTCGTCAGGGACGGCGAGATGTTGCCGTTCTCGATCTTCGACAGCATGCCGGGCGACAGGCCGGTCGTCGCGGCGAGGTCCGCCGAGGTGATGCCGAGCCGCTTCCGGCGCTCGCGCACCGCGTGGCCGATCGCGCGCTCGAGGTTGTTCTCGCGCGGCTCGCGGACGGCGTGCGGATCCTGCAGCAGGACCGGCTCCCGCTCCGGCCGCGGGGCCTCCCCTGCCGTCCGGTTCGAAGCGCCTGACGGCATGGCGGATCTCCCTCCTCGGCGATCGTGGGCTCCGGCCTAGCGGGTCCTCCGCCGCCGTGCCGCGGCGTCGGACGCCTGTCAACGTCGCGATCCGCGACCCGTCGAGGAACCGCGGTTGAGGACGGATCGGCGCGCGGCGCCGACGGCCGGAGCGCGGACGCTCGACCGCGCCGGGGGCGGCGTGGCATCGTCCCGACCGGCGGCGCACCGCGCTCCGTGCGTGAACTCACGCCGCCGGATCCGAACCCGTCGCAGGGTTGGCCGGCGGGGCGAGCCGGTCGCCCCGCCGGTGCGAATCGAGGGTGGGCATGGCCGGGACAGGACCGAGCAGGCGCGGGATCCTCGCGGGCGGCGGCGCCGCGGCGGCGGCCGCGCTGCTGCCGCGGGCGGCCCGGGCCGCGCCGCGGATCATCCTCAACGACGCGAGCGGCCTCAACCCGACCCCGGTGACGCGCCACGCCGTGCTCCCGACGGGGTCGACCGACGCCCTGATCGAGGCCGTGCGCGCCGAGATCCGGGATGCCGCCGCCGCCGGCCGGCCGGTCGCCGTCGGCGTCGCCCGGCATTCCATGGGCGCCCAGAGCCTCGCCCGCGACGGGACGGCCGTGACCCTGGAGGGCGGCCCGATCGAGCCCGACACAGCCGCCGGCCTCTACCGGGTCGGGGCCGGCGCGCGCTGGTCGCAGGTCATCCGGCAGCTCGACCGGATCGGCTACTCGCCGACGGTCATGCAGTCGAACAGCGATTTCGGGGTCGGCTCGACCTTCTGCGTCAACGCCCACGGCTGGCCCGCGCCGCACGGCCCGTTCGGCTCCACCGTCCGCGCCCTCCGCCTCGTCCTGGCCGACGGCAGCCTCGTGACCTGCTCCCGCGAGGAGAACGCCGAGCTGTTCGGGCTGGCGATGGGCGGCTACGGCCTGTTCGGCATCGTGGTCGACCTCGTGGTCGAGATGGTGCCGAACCGCCTCCTGACGCCGACCTTCGCGGTGATGCCGGCCGCGGATTTCGCGCCGGCCTTCGCGGCGGCGGTGGCGCGCGACGCCCGCCTGCGGATGGCCTACGGCCGGCTCTCGGTCGCGCAGGCCGGGTTCTTCGACGAGGCGATTCTCGTCACCTACGCGGAGGCCGAGCACCCGCCGCAGGTCCTGCCCGCGGCGGCCGCCCAGGGGGCGTTCTCGGCGGTCTCGCGGGAGATCTACCGCGCCCAGGTCGGCAGCGAGTTCGGCAAGCGCGCCCGCTGGATCGCCGAGACCCGGCTCAACCCGACGCTCGATCCCGGCCTCGCCACCCGCAACAGCCTGATGAACGAGCCGGTGGCCAACCTCGCCTCGCGCGACCGCAGCCGCACCGACATCCTGCACGAGTACTTCGTCCCGCCCGAGCGCTTCGACGCGTTCCTCGCCGCCTGCCGCGAGACCATCCCGCGCTCGGGCTGCGACTGCCTCAACGTCACCCTGCGCTACGTGGCGGCGGACCCGGACTCGACGCTGGCCTACGCGCCGGGCCCGCGGATCGGCGCGGTGATGTCGTTCTCGCAGGGCCTCACCCCCGGCGACGAGGCCGCGATGATGCGCATGACCGAGGCCCTGATCGAGCGCGTCGTGGCGATCGGCGGGGCCTATTACCTGCCCTACCGCCTGCACGCCCGGCGCGACCAGATGGCCCGGGCCTATCCCAGGCTCGACGCCTTCGTGGCCGCCAAGCGCCGCTACGATCCGGGGCTGCTGTTCCGGAACGCCCTGTGGTCGACCTACATGGCCTGACCGCGCCCCGGCACGGATCCGCCTCGCGCGGGCCGCGCGTGCCGACTCAGGAGACGCCCATGAGACCCACGCCCCCGCAGGTGGCCGCCCTCGCCTTCGCGGCCATCCTGCTGTTCGCCGCCGCCACCGACTACGTCCCGGCCTTCCGGGACGCGGAGGGCCGCGTCTTCGGCCTGTTCCGGCTCGACGTCTACAAGGACGCGCTCCACCTCGCCTCCGGCCTGTGGGCGCTGGCCGCCGGCCTGTGGTCGCGCTCCGCCGCCGTGACCTTCCTGCGGGCCTTCGGGGCGATCTACCTCCTCGACGGCGTCGTCGGCGTGCTCACCGGGTCGAGCTTCCTCGACCTGTCGCTGTTCCTGAAGGGCTTCCAGGACAGCCCGCTCCTGTCCAACGGCCCGCACCTGAGCCTCGGCCTCGCCGGCGTCGTGCTCGGCTGGTGGCCGTGGCGCGCCCGGACCGCGGCCGGGGTCGCCGCGTGAGCCCCCGGCCCCCCCGCCGCCGGCGACGGGTCGTCCGCTGGGCGGTCGCCGGCCTCGCCGTTCTGGCCCTCGCCTGCGCCCTGCCCGTCGCGGCGATCGAGGGGGGCTGCACGGTCAGGCCCGATCCCGCCGGGCCGGGGCGTTCGGCGGGCGGCTCGCGCTTCGGGATCGCCCCCGAGGGCTACAAGCGCGCGGCCGGCGACAGCTACCTCACCTTCCCCGAATGGGACATCGTCCACGCCTACGCGGACCTCGCCGGGGTGACGCGTTCCGCCTCGGAATCGGCCTTCGACTACTGGGCGGCGACGACGGGCTTCTGGACGAGCCTGTGCGGGGCGACCCGGGCGGCCGGGCGCACCGGCGACGTCACCGCGGGCCAGAAAGTCACCAACTACGTGATCGGCCTGAGCTTCACGGCCGAGATGCTGATCCAGGGCGCCTACGAGCGCAGCCTCGGGGCGCTGACCGCGCGGTGGCGGGGGCCGGAGCCGACGGACGAGGACCGGTTCAACGCCCGGCTGCTCGGGGATTACGCCGCGTTCCTGCGCCAGACCCCCTGGTACCGCTACCCGTTCGACGCGGAGCTGTCCCGGCTCTGGCACGAGGTCCCGTTCACGCCGTCCCTGCGGGCGGTCGAGCGGCGCGGCGCGCTCACGCTGCAATACGGGGTGAAATGGGCCTACGCCCAGGGGATCGCGTGGCTCGCCGGGATGGACCCGGCCGGCCTGACGATCCGCAGCGTCGTGGCGGGGCTCGATGCCGGCGACGCGGCCGCCGACCCGCGCATCACCCTCCTCGGCCCCGTCCCGGCCGGCGACGGCGGCCCGGCCGCCCTGATGGAGACCCCGCGCTACCGGGCCTTCACGGAGATCGTCCGGGGCCTCGGCGCGCGGGGCCGGACCGTCTTGGAGATCGCCGGCAACCACCGGATCCTCACCACCGTCCTCCTGCCGCCGGGCCGGACGGTCACCCTCGCCGGGGCCGAGCCGCTGTTCGCGATGCCGATCCAGTCCGAGCCGGGCTGGCAGCGCGTCGGCTACGACACCGCGGTGGAGCAGCTCGTCGCGCAGATCCGCGCCGTGGAGGCCGCGGGGGGCCGGTTCGAGCATGCCTACGATTACTGATCGGCGCCCGCGGCGCGGCCTGCCGGTCGGCGCCGTCGCGGCGGCGCTCGCCGGGGGGCTCGGCGTGACCGCGCTGACCGCCCTCGCGGTCCAGCCGGAGACCGTGGTGGCGCTCGGGAACCCCGCCGCCCTGGCGGCCGCCGACGACGGGGCCCTGGTCTCGTCCGGCCGCGCGTACTTGGTGCTCCGGCCTGCCGCGCCGGGCGCGGTCCGGCGCCTCTACGCGGGCGGTGCCTGGCTGGTCCTGCCGGCGCCCGGGACCGGCTGCCTCGGCGTGCGCTGAGGACAGCGCCCGCGGGGCGGCCGGAGGGCCGGCCGCGGGCCGGTGCTCAGTAGGGATCGGAGCGCTCAAGGATCTCCTGCCCCATCAGCACGCAGCTCCCGGGCATCGGCGCGTAGATCAGCCGGATCCGATACGCGCCCTTGTAGATGCTGCCCTCCACCTCGATCACCTGGAAGCGTCGCGTCCCGACCAGGGACGCGACGGTGCCGACGGACCGGACGGACGAGGGATCGACCGTGGCCCGCGCGTCGCCGTCGCTGTGGAAGCGCAGCAGCTTGAGGGCCTGCCGCTCGGCGTCGGCCGCGCAGGGGAGAATGGGGGCCGCGACCGCGGAGGTCGCGGCCAGGCCCGTCACGGCGAACAGCGGCAGCGCCCGCAGGATCCGTCTCATCGGCACGCGACTCCGTACTCGTGGGCCTCGGGCAGTTCGCCGTCGCCCGTCGTAGTCACCGAGAGCGTGCCGGCGGCCCCGAGCCGGCGCAGAGGCCGGCGCAGGGGCCGGCACAGGGACCGGATCGGGCGTGGGGGCGTGCGGTCCCATCGTCACCGGCTGCTCGGGGCGCCCGCAGGCGCGGGCGGGCTCGATCCCGGGGCCGTCCGGGCCGCCGGAACCGGGTCGGGCGGCGGATAGGCGGGGTCGGTCAGGCAGGTCGAGAGCCAGGTCTCGGCATCGGCGTCCGGGGCCAGCTCGACGTCGAGGACGGGCCGAGGGCCCGCGGGTGCCGCCGCTGCGCCGGCGGCGACGGCCGGGGCGGCAGGCCGCGCCCAGCGGCCGTCGGCGTTGTCGGGACCCGGGCATTCCGCGTCGTCGCCCCCGCCGATCGTGCAGGTCGCGACCGTGCGCGCGGCGCCGTCGACGACCCGCGCGACCGTGCGCGTCTCGGAGGTGTGGCCGCTCGCCCAGTCGTCGGACAGCGTGCAGACCCGGTCGCCGTTCTGGTAGCGCCGGCTGCCGAAGCACCCGTAGACCCGGTCCTGCCCGACGGGCAGGAAGTCGCACGCCGTGTCGAACCCCGCGAAGGGGCCGCCGGTGAACCGCGCCGCGAAGGCCCGCTGCCGCAGCGCCGCCGCGATCCAGTGCGGTCGGGCGGGATCGCTCTTCGAGCGGCCGGACAGGTCCTCGGTCCGTGCCCGGATCGCCTCCAGCACGACGGCGCGCGCGTCGGCCGCGTCCAGGTCGCCGAGCCACGTGTCCCGGGCCGCCACCCAGCGCTTCTGGCTGGCGACCAGCATCGCGCGGATCTCGGCGTCGTCCGTGCTGTGCAGGAGGCCGGAATAGGCCGCACCCAGGGCGGCGTCCGCCTTCCGGAGCGCCGGGTCGGCGCAGATCATGCGCTCGAGCGGGCTGGCCGCCTTGCGGCAGTCGATCGCGCGGGCCGACGACGGCGCCAGGAGGGTTGCGGCGAGGGAAGCGGCGAGGGCTGCCGCGAGGGTGGCCGCCGGGAGGCGCGTCACGGCCGGCCCCGCGCTGAGCATCGCGCCGAACCTCGCCCCGAAGCTCGCACCGGACCGCGCATCGGAACCTCGCCACTGGGCCGCGTCCCTGGAGCCGGTCGACATCGGGGGCCTACTGCGCCGCGGCATCGACGATGCGGCACAGGTTCTGGTCGACATCCTGACCGATCTGACCGGCCTGCACCATGAACAGGGCGTCGACCCGGCTGCCCGCCCCGGCCTTGCGCACGACGACCCGCAGCGTCTGCGGTCGCCCCGAACCGGATGTCTCCTGCTGGGCCGTCAGTGTCCCGAGCGCCTTCTCCACGTGCACGCCCACGAACCCCTCGGCCAGGACCGCCCGCGTCACCCGGTCGAACGCGGCCCTGGGGCTGACCGAGGGGAAGATCATCCACGTCTTGTAGGTGATGGCCTGGAGCATCGGCGTCCCCTCGCTCCGATAATGGTCGCGGCACGTCTCCGCCGCGGCCGCGGGGAGCGGGAGCGTCGAAAGGATGGCCGCGTAGATGAACGCGTTCCGCATCGATCCCATGGGGCGCCTCTCACTTCGCTCTGCTGGTGGCTCTGTCGATGACCTGCCGGACCTGTGCAGCGGGGGCCGGTCAGGCGTGGATTCGTCGGATGAGCGAGGCCGGGCCGCACCGGCCGGCCCCGCAGGGTCTCAGAGCTGCGGCGTGGCCGCTGGCCGGGGGCGCGGCGCCGGCGCCATCGCGCGCGGCGGCGGAGGCTCGGTCCGAGGCGGCGCGCCGGGCGCGTCCGCCGCGGCCGCCTCGGACACCGGAGGCTCCGCGACCGGTGCCGGCCGCGGGGCCGCGACCGAGCCGCGGACGGTGTCGCGCAGGAAGTCGCCGGTGCTGGTGCCGGCCTCCCGGGGGGCCGGAGCCGGCGTCGCCCGGGCCGCCGGCGCGGCCTGCCCGGCGCCGCCCGCGCGCGGGACGGGCGCCTGCGACACCGCCGGGGCCCGGCGGGGCTCGCCCGGCGGCACGGTGATCCGGAACGTGTACGGCACCGTGGACCCGTCCCCGAAGGTGACGTCGATCGACAGGGTGTCGAGTCCGGAGAAGTCGGGCCGTGCCGTGTAGTAGAGCGACATCGAATCCTTCTTGGCGTCCTCGCAGCCGTCCGGCTGCCGGATCTGCGCCCCGGTCTCGTCGACCTTGCCGCTGAGGATCCGGAACTCGCGCCGCTGCTCGATGCGCCCGCCGCGCGGCGGCCTGACGAGCTCGATCGTGGCCGCGCGCGAGCGGCACCCCTGCGTGGCGAAGTAGTAGGTGAAGCCCTGGAGGAAGATCCGCTGGCCGGCGCGCGCGGTCTTGTTCTCCACCTCCGCCCGGGCCGGCAGGGCAAGGCAGAGCGGCAGGCAGAGAGGCAGGCAGAGCGCCGATCCGAGGGCGAGGACGCCGGCGCCGATGCGCCGACGCGGTCGGTTCGGTGCCGCGGATCGGGGGGCGTTCGGGAGGCGCTGATGCACGGGACTCGTCCTCGGCTTGGCGGTGGGGGTGCGGGCGGCCGGTCCGGCCGTCCGCGCCGGAGCTGCGTCAGAGCTGCGGCGCGGCGGGCGGGCGCGGTGGTGCCAGCTGCTGCGGCGGCGGCGGCGCGGGCGTGCCGGACACGGGCGCCGCGGCCTCGGCGGCCTTCGGGGGCGGCGCGGCCGGCGCCGGCCGGGTGGCCGGGACCGCGCCCCGGACCGCGTCGCGCAGGAAGTCGCCGGTGCTGGCCTCCCGGGGCGCCGGAGCCGGAGTCGCGGCCGGAGTCGCCCGCTCGGCGGGAGCGGCGCGCGCCGCCGGGGCCGGCCGCGCGAGGCCCGCGTCGCGGGGGGCGGGTGCCTGGGACACCGCCGGCGCCCGCCGGCCCTCGCCCTCGGGCACCGTGATCCTGTAGGTGTAGGTGGCCTCCTCGCCGGTGACGAACGTGACGATCACCGACACCGTGTCGTGGCCAGCGAAGTCGGGCCGGGCCGTGTAGTAGAGCGTCCGCGCGTCCCGCTCGACGTCCTGGCAGCCGTCCCGCGACGGGGTGCCGTCGATGTTCTGGCCGAGGACCAGGAACTCCCGCCGCTGCTCGATGCGGCCGCCGCGCGGGGGCGTGACCAGCTCGATCGCGGCCGCCGGAACGGACGGGCAGCCCGGTCGGGTCTCGTGGGTGGCGTAGCCGTCGAGGCGGACCCGCTCCCCGGGCCGCGCGGTCACGCTCGTGGATCCCGCGAGCGCCGGTCCCGCGAGGCAGAGCCCCAGGAGGCCGACGAGGATCCCGGTGCCGCCGGCCCCTCCCGTCGTAACGCGTCGTGCCATGGCATCCTCCTCGGGTTCGCGGGTCGGGCGGTTCCGGTCCGCGGCGAGAGCCTCACTTCGCGTCGCCGCGCGTCAGGACCGGCTTGCCGCCGTCGGTGCGGAACCGGACCGCGTAGGTGCTGTTCGCCGACTGGGCGTTGCAGGTGATGACCACCGGGCCGCCCATCGGGTTGGGCATCTCGCAGGTGCCCTTGACCTTGAAGGTGGACTGGTCGCGCTCGGCGTACATCAGCTCGTCGACGGGCTGGTGCAGGGTGCCGCCCTCGACGAAGCCCTTGGCCGAGGCCATGAACGCCATGGCCTTGCCGTCGGTGGTGCCGAAGATGAACCCGGCCTTCGGGCTGCCGACGACGGAGGTGTTCACCGCCTCCGGGGCGCAGGTCGCGGTGAGGTCCTCCCCGTCCATCATCAGGGACTCGCAGCGGCCCTTGAAGGACAGCTTCAGGAACGTGCCCGGCGGCGGATCGCGCCCCTCCGCGCCGTCGCGCGGCGGAGGCGGCGCCTGTGACGGCGCCTGTGACGGTGGCGGCGACGGCGGCGTCTCGGGCGGGGCCGGAGCCCGAGCCTCGGCCCGCCGGTCCCAGCCGCCGCGGGGCTGGCCGGGCTGCCAGACGCAGAGACGGGCGCCGTCATTGTCCCAGCAGGGGCCGCTCGGCGACAGGGCGCCGAGGGCCTCGGCGGCGCGCAGGCCCCCGGACGACCCGTTCCAGAAGGCCGTGGCCTTCAGCGGGTTCTGCGGGTCGCGGACGAGCTGCGCCACGACGTCGAGCTTGCCCGCGGCGTAGGAGCGGATCTCGAAGCCGCGGGCACCGGTCTGCCCGGTCTCCGACCGGAACTGGCAGGCCCCGTCGAGGCGGACATCGCCCGCGACCTCGAGGTAGCAGTCGGCGGCCCGCGGGGCGCCGGCCTCGGGCGCCGCCGCGGGGGCGCCGCCGAAGCCGGGGCGGCCCTCGCCGACCTTCCAGGCGCAGATCCGGCTCCGGGACCCGGTCCAGCAGGCGCCCTCCGCGGTGACGCTGTCGGCGGGGCCGTCCTCGGGCTTGCCGCCGGGCTCCCGGTTCCAGGTCGCCGTGCCCTGGCCGGGCGCCGTCACCGACACGACCACGCCGTCGCGCAGGTAGCCGTTGGTATAGGTGGCGAGGCGGAACCCGCCCACGCCGTAGCTGCGCGCGTCGGTCAGGAACTCGCAGACCCCGTCGATGACGGTCCTGCCGTCGGCCGCGAAGAAGCAGTCGGCCTTGCGGACCTTGATCTGCGCCTGCGCGGCGGCGGGCATCAGGAGGCCGGCCAGCAGGCCCGCCATCAGGCCCGCCAGCAGGGCGGCGGTGCGGTGGCCGATGCGGTTTCCGGCCCGGGGGGCCGGGAACCGCGCGGGATCCTTGCGGCGGGGACCCATGATGGCCGTCTCCTATGGATTGCCGAGGAGGCGGCGCGCCGCCTGGATGGTCCGGTCGTTGCGCTGGTCGACGACGCGGCCCTGGTAGAGATTCCGGTCGGCGAGGCGCTGCTGGAGGGCGGCCCAGAAGCCGGCGCCCCACTGGTCCTGCTCGAGATTCTGCAGGATCTCGGTGGACTTGAGCTCGAGGGCGCGGATCGTCAGGTCGGCCGCCTTCGCGGGGTCCCGCTGCAGGCCGGCGCCGCCGAGATCGTACAGGAAGGCCGCCGAGGCCGCCGCCGGGGCGAAGGAGCGCTCGACCGCGAGGCGCTCGAGATACCGGGCCGCCAGGGGGCCGTCCGGCGCGGTGACCCGCTGCTCCCGGTTGGCCGGGGACAGGTGCATCGCGGCGTAGAGATACTGCGCCACCGGGACGCCGCTCTCCGCCAGGCCCCGGAGCTTCGCCGCGTCGGCGGCGTTGGAGACCGCGCTCTTCGACAGCGCGATAAGGTCCTCGACGCTCGGCGTCGCCGCGGGCGGTGCCGGAGGCGGCGGGCCGGCGGGCTTCGCGGCTCCGGTGTTGCCGGCTCCGGGGTTGCCCGCCCCCGGACTGCCAGCTCCCGCGTTGCCCTGCGGGCCGGCACCCCGGCCGGCCAGGGCCTGCACGGCCGCGCGCGTCTGCGGCGTCGCCGTCCCGTCGGCCGGCCCGGTGTAGAAGCCGCGCTTGGCGAGGTCGCGCTGGATCGCCGCCACGAGGTCGGGGGGCTGCCGGCCGAGCTCGTCCGTGAAGGCGGTGACCGCCCGCGGCAGCTTGGCCGCCACCGTGTTCATGTAGAGGTCGGCGGCCTTCTGCGGATCCCGCGGGACGCCGCTCCCGGCATCGGTGTAGCAGCCGGCGATCCAGTAGAGCGTCGACCAGGAATCGAGGTAGTTGTTCCGGGCCGCGACCGGGTTCGCCTGGAAGGCCAGCCCGTAGCGGCAGCCCCGCTTGAGATCGTGCTGGCCGCGGGCGGGGTCGAGCAGGAGCTCGGTCATGCCGCGCTGGGCCCCGGGGAAGCCGAGGTCGGCGGGCTTCTGGTAGTAGGTCAGGGCCTTGGCGGCGTCGGGCTTGACCGGGTTCTTGGCGTAGACCGCGGCCCATTCGGGATTGTAGAGGGCGCCCATGAACGACCGGGCGCTGACGTCGCCGGCCTCGGCGGCCGTCCGCAGCTTCTCGAAGGCGGCCCTGTCGCCGTCCTTGCCGGCCTTGTCGAGCAGGTCGAGATAGAGCTTCTCGTTCTCCTTGCTGTCGGCGGGCTTGCCCCACTCGCCCGCGGGCTTCAGCAGCGCGAGGGCGAGGCCCGCCAGGAGGGCGACCGCGGCCTGGGGCAGGACCAGCCAGGCGAGGCGGTAGCGCGCGTCCGCGTACCAGAGCGTCGCGTGCGCCCGGAGCCGGTCGGTCCCGATCGTGGCGCCGCTCATGACTTGGCTTTTATGTAGGCGCGCAGGGCCGTGATGACCGCGGCATTGCGCTTGTTCTCGACCGGGAGCGTGTAGAAGCCGCGGGCGGTCAGCGCGGCCTGGATCGCGCCCCAGAACCCGTCGCTCCAGTTGCCCGCCTCCGGGAACAGCAGCCAGAAGGTGATCTGGTCGTCCTTGAGGTCGACGCCCCGCAGGGCGAGGGCCGCCGCCTTCCCGGGATCCTTGGCGACGTTGCCGTAGCCGGAATCGTACAGCACCGCCGCCTCGCCGGCCGCCATGCCGTTGCCGGCGGCCGCGGCGCGCTCGTAGGCGGCGACGGCGACCTGCGCGTCCGGCGCGAAGACGTCGCCCTTGTTCATCACCGGGTTGAACAGGCGCGCGTAGGCGGTGAGCGCGTCCGCGTCCCCGGCCTCGGCGCGGCTCTTCAGGTCGGCCATCTTCCGCCGGTCGCCGGTCCGGGCGGCGGCCTGGAGGGCCAGCACCTCCGGATCCGGGCCCTTGGGCGTCACCCGCCGCGGCTCGGGCCGCGGGGTCGCGACCGTGTTGGTGATCCCCGCCTCCACCTGGAGGGCCGTGATGATCCCGGGATTGGGCCGCCCGTCCACCGGGCCGATGTACCGGCGCTGCTCGGCCAGGTGCCGCTGGATGCCCGACACCAGGGCGGGGTTCTGCTGCCCGAGATTGTTGATGAAGGCGTCCATCGTCGGCCGGTGGCGGCGCCACAGCACCGCGGTCACCAGCCCCCCGGCCCGCACCGGGTCCTGCGGCAGGCCGCTCTCGGGCTCGACGTAGCAGGTGGCGAGCTTGACGGTCAGCCGCTCCTCGCCGGTGATCGTGCGCTCGAGCGTCTCGGGGGCGTCGATCCAGGTCTGGGCCAGGCGGCAGCCGCGCCGGAGGTCGCGGTTGGGGTTGGCCGGGTCGAGCAGCACGTCCGCGAGGCGCGTGACCGCCAGGAGATCGCCGATCGCGGCGCCCGGTCCGTAGAGGGCGGCCGCCCGGTCGAAATCGTTCGGCGCGGGCTTGTTCGGGAAGTAGGCGGCGGTCAGGGGGTCGTAGAGCGTCCCGAGCTTGGTCGCGGCGTCGATCTGGCCCTGGGTGGCCGCGGCGGTCAGCGCGTCGAACGCCTTGCGGTCGCCGTCCTTGCCGGCCCGGTCGCGCAGGGCGCTCAGCTCGGCGAGCCGCGCCTTCGAGGCGGTGGCCGGCTGACCCCAGACACCCTGCGCGGCCAGCGCCATGCACAGGCCCGCCACCGCGCAGGTCACGGCCTGCGGCAGGGCGAGCCAGGCCAGGCGGTATCGGCGATCGTCGTACCAGAGGGCCGCGTGCGCGCGCAGCCAGTCCTCGCGGGCGATGCTCATGGCTGCGACGGCTCCCGGGCCGTCACGACAGGGCGGCGGCGCGCGGGGCCCCGCCGCCGAGCGCCCGCTCGACATCCACGAGCTCGAACTGGCCGTAATCGCCCAGGGGATCGCTGGCGAGGCGCATCGCCTGGGCCTCGCGCAGGCGCTCCAGGAGCGTGCGCATCTCGCGGGCATTCGCCCAGTCGTGCCGCTGCGCGCGCTGCTCGACCCACGGGATCAGCAGGGTCTCGAAGCGCGGCGGCAGCCGGAACGATTGCCGCGACGCCATCAGGCGCAGGATCTCGACGAGGTCGTACGGGTCGTAGGCCGGGAACGCGACGGTCTTGGTGAAACGGCCGGCGAGGCCGGGATTCGTGTCGATGAACCGGGCCATGTCGCCGGTGTAGCCGGCGACGATCACGATGATCCGGTCGCGGTTGTCCTCCATGAACTTGAGGAGGGTGTCGATCGCCTCCTTGCCGAAGTCGCTGCCGCCCCCGCCGCCCTCGGCCAGGGTGTAGGCCTCGTCGATGAACAGGATGCCGTCGAGGGCCTCGCGGCAGCGCTCCAGGGTCTTGGCCGCGGTCTGGCCGACGTAGCCCGCCACCAGCCCGGCCCGGTCGACCTCGACCACGTGCCCCTTCCGCAGGACGCCGAGCGTCCGGAAGATGTCGCCCATGATGCGCGCCACCTCGGTCTTGCCGACGCCGGGCGGCCCGGTGAACACCATGTGCTGGCTCACCGCGCCGACCTCGATGCCCTCGGCGCGGCGCCGGGCATCGACCAGCACCCGCGCCGCCACGGTCTTCACCTGCTCCTTGACCGGCGCGAGCCCGATCATCGCGTCGAGGCGGGCCATGACCTTCCGGGCCGCGTCCATGTCGACCGCGCCGCCGGCCTGGCGGCCGAGGGCCGCGGCGATGTCGGCGGGTTCGAGCCGGTTGATGTCGCCGCCGGGGCTGGCGGCGAGGCGCAGCGCCTGCGCCTGGCGGGCCTTCTCCAGGACCGTGCGCATCTCGCGGGCGTTGGCCCAGTCCTCGGCCTTCGACCGGGCCCCGACATAGGCGGCGAGGTCCTTCTCGAACCCCTCCGGCATGACGAAGCCCTGGCCCGCGGCCATGCGCTTCAGGATCTCGGCGAGCTCCGGCGGGCTGTAGGGCGGGAACTCGACGGTCTTGGTGAACCGGCTGGCGAGGCCGGGATTCGCGTCGATGAACCGGCGCATGTCGTTGGTGTAGCCGGCGACGATCACGATGATCCGGTCGCGATTGTCCTCCATGAACTTGAGGAGGGTGTCGATCGCCTCCTTGCCGAACTCGCCGCCGCTCCCGCCGCCGGGAGCCAGCGCGTAGGCCTCGTCGATGAACAGGATGCCGTCGAGGGCCTCCTTGCAGCGCTCCAGGGTCTTGATCGCGGTCTGGCCGGCGTAGCCCGCCACCAGCCCGGCCCGGTCGACCTCCACGAGGTGGCCCTTGCGCAGCACTTTCAGCGCCTTGAAGACGCTGCCGAGGACCCGCGCCACCTCGGTCTTGCCGACGCCGGGGGGGCCGGTGAACACCATGTGCTGGCTCATGGCCGCCACCGGCAGGTTCTGGGCGCGGCGCTGCTGCTCCACCTGCATCCGGGCGATGACGCCCTTCACCTCCAGCTTCACGGGGTCGAGCCCGACCATGCCGTCGAGGGTCGCGAGCGCGGTGGCCAGGAGGTCCTTCTTCTCCGCGGCCGCGCCGTCGTCGACGAAGCGGATCGGGCGGATCTTGCGGCTCGCCCGGGCCCGGTCCAGGGCGCGCCGCGTCGCCTCGATCCGCGCCGGGATGTAGCTCGCCGCGAGCAGGCCGCCGACGAGGCCCCCGAGGATCAGGCCGTTGCGCAGCAGCGCCGACGGCGTCGCGGCGAGCGACCCGAGCACGTCCGGCCGCAGAGCGACCAGCAGGCCGGTGGCACCCAGCACGATGACCGCGAAGAGCGCGACCGGATGCTTGTCGAGGCGTTCCATGGACGTGGCGAACCTTGGTGCTGGCCCTGGTGATGGCCTGGGTGCTGGCCTGGGTGCTGGGCGCGCGTGGCCCCTCGGGCCGCCCTCAGGCGTCCTCGCCGGTGGCGCGGAGCAGATCGACGATCTCCAGGCGGCGCAGGTCGCCGCCCTGCAGGGAGACCCGGGCGGCCTGGGCCTCGCGGGCCTTCTCGAGGAGGGTCCGCATCTCGCGGGCGTTCGACCAGTCGTCGGCGCGGGACCGCTGCGCGAGCCAGGGAGTCAGCGCCGCCTCGAACCCCTCGGGGAGCGCGAATTGCTGCCGGGCCGCCATGCGCCTCAGGATCTCGCAGAGATCCTTCGGGCTGTAGGGCGGGAACTCGACGGTCTTGGTGAACCGGCCGGCGAGGCCGGGATTCGTGTCGATGAACCGGCGCATGTCGTTGGTGTAGCCGGCGACGATCACGATGATCCGGTCGCGGTTGTCCTCCATGAACTTGAGGAGGGTGTCGATCGCCTCCTTGCCGAAGTCGCCGCCGCCCCCGCCGCCCCCGCCGCCGGCGGCCAGGGTGTAGGCCTCGTCGATGAACAGGATGCCGTCGAGAGCCTCGTGGCACTTCTCGAGGGTCCTGGCCGCGGTCTGGCCGACATAGCCCGCCACCAGGGCCGCGCGGTCGACCTCCACGAGATGCCCGCGGCGCAGCACTTCGAGGGACCGGTAGATCTCGCCGATCGCCCGCGCCACCTCGGTCTTGCCGACGCCGGGCGGCCCGGTGAACACCATGTGCTGGCTGATCGCCGCCACCGGCAGGCCCTCGGCGCGCCGCCGCTGCTCCAGCTCCAGCCGCGCGATCAGGGCGTTGACCTCGCGCTTGACCGGCGCGAGCCCGACCATGGCCTCGAGATTCGCGATCACGGCCTCGGGGGACCGGGTCTCCACGACCCGGCGCGGCGCCACGATCAGGCGCGGCAGGGCCAGCAGGCCGCCGGCCGGCTGCCCGAGGCCGGCCTCCGCCTTCCGCGCGGCCGTCGCGGTCGCGGCGAGGCCCAGAGCCGCCAGCAGGGCGACGGCGATCCCGATCGCCGCCTTCCAGCGCAGCTCCGGCCCGGCGGCGTTCCACCAGGCGACCGGGCCGTAATCGGTGCTCAGCAGGAGCGGGGTGAGGACCGCGACCACCAGCCCGGAGACGACGAAGGGGAGGATGGCGGATTTCGACATCCGTCAGCCTCCGCAGGGCTTGCTGGTATTCCAGATCACGGGGATCCGCTGGACGCCGCCGGTCGTGTCGATCTTCAGGCCCGGCGTCAGCTCGACGAAGACGTCCTTGGCGGCGCCCTCGATGGTGATCTCGCCCTTGCCGGTCTCGTAGGGCGCCGGGAACGGGACCGCGATGTTGATCGGGCCGTCGGCGACGTTGAAGGCGGGGGACAGGTAGTTCCCGGCCCGGATGCGCACCACGCCGCCGGCATCGGCCGCCATCTTCGACAGGCGCATCTGGCCCAGGGGGGCTCGGCAGGCCTTGGCCTCCGCGACGATCTTGTCCTTCTCGTCGGAGGGCAGGGTCTCGGCGGCCTTGTCGATCTCGCCCGCCTTGACCAGCGTCAGGGCCGGGCGCGCGGCCGTCCCGGCGGTCTCGCCGCCGCCCGAGAGCAGCACGCCCGCGACGGCGCCCGCCGCCAACAGGCCGCCCACGATCGCGATGAGGCTCGGCGAGAGGCCCGGCTTGGCGGCGGGCGGGGCGCTCGGGGCCGCGCGAGGCTCGGAAAGCCTATCCTGAGCCTGCCGCTCAGCATTCTGGTGTTCGACTTCCGACATCCAGCGGGCCCCCGAACATGGAACGACGTAATTCGTGCGTCGCGTCGGCGCGCACGACATGACCTGCAGCCTCGCTCTTTTTGGAAAGATTCGAAGAAATTAGCGGGCCGATGCCTGTCACCATGACCGGCCGACTTCTAGGCAGGCGGAAAAAACCGGTCTACTAGTGTATATGACCTATCGTCGCAGCCTTGACACGCCGGGGATTTTCCTCGGCATGGCTCCGCGCCGCGACGTCATGGGGATAGATTCCGATGCTGCGACCGGGAGTGGCATGAACGGCTCCGCGCGAGAGACCCTGATCGTTGCCGACGACCACCCGCTGTTCCGCGAGGGCATGCGGCACATCGCGGAGCGGCTCTACCCGCAGGCCCTGGTCCGGGAGGCCGCCACCATGGAGCAGGTCCTGGAGATGGCCCGCGCCGGGGCGCCCCCGCGGGCGTTCCTCCTCGACCTCCTGTTCCCCGGCCTCGATCCCCGCCACTCCATCGGCGCGCTGCGCGTCGAGTTCGAGCGGGCCTCGATCATCGTCGTGTCGATGATCGAGGACGAGGGCCTGATCCGGACCGTCATGGCCGAGGGTGCCGACGGCTTCATCGGCAAGGCGCTGCCCGCCGCGGAGATCGCCCAGGCGATCGCGGCGATCCGCGACGGCGAGTTCGTGATCCGGCGCAGCCCGGTCTCGGGTCTCGCCGCGCCGCGCGGCCCGCTCCCGCCGCTGACGCAGCGCCAGCGCGACGTGCTGCGCCTCGTCGCCCTGGGACGCACCAACAAGGAGATCGCCCGGGAACTGGAGATCTCCCCCTTCACCGTCCGCATCCACGTCTCGGCGCTCCTGCGCGCCCTCGACGTGACCTCCCGGTCCGCCGCGGCCGCGAAGGCCGCCACGGCCGGCGTCGGGGATTGAGGAGGCGGACCGTGCGGCGGGGCCGATCGTACACCTGTCCGAATGGCCCGGTGCCGGGCTCCGTGGCAGAGCCCGGCGCATGAGACGGGCGGGACGGGGAGACGGGCGCGCGGCCCGCGGGCGTTTTCTGACGGGCCCGGCCCTGGCGGTGCTGTCGGTGCTGGCTGCCGGACTGGCTGCCGGGCTCGCTGCCACGCCCGCCGCGGCCGATCCCGACCTCGCCATGCTGCCGCGCGCCACGGTGCTGGCGGCGATCTGCGGGCGGCCCGCCGACAAGGAGGCCGAGACCTGCCGGATGAAGGACGGCCGCACGGCGGAATTCTGGACCGCCGCGATGTTCTCCACCGAGACCGGGAGCCGGTTCACCGGCTTCGTCACGATGCCGGCCCCGGGCGCGGACGCCGCGGCGCCCGACCGGCTGAGCGTCGCGGCCGCCACCTACGTCCTCAAGGATATGCGCTGGCGCCTCGAAGACGTGCAGGTCCTGTCCGGCCGGATCGGGACCGGGAACCGCAACGGCGGCGCCCCGGAGGTGGACGAGCGGCTCGGCGCCGTGTTCAGGCCGCTGAGCCGGGGCCGCCTCCTGATGGGCCTGCGCCTCACGGTCTACGGGACGGCCGGATCGCAGGGCTTCTCGTACCTCCTCCTCCAGTTCCGCGACGCGCCGGCGCACTGGACGCTCGCGGGCGAGGTCGCGGCGGGCGCCGACGAGACGGCCGGCTGCGCGGAGGATCCCTGCCGGCTGGGATCGAGCACGGGACGGCTGGAGATCCTGCCGGAGGATCCGCGCGACCCTGCCGCGTGGCCCCCGGTCCGAGTCGCCCTGAGCGGCACCGTGCTGGGCGCGGACGGGGCGCTGCGTCCGGCCACGGACCGGGATGCCCGGGTCTATCGATTCGATCCGGGTGCCGGCACCTACCGCTGACGGCGCCCGCGACCGTGCGTGCGGCCGGTCGACGAGATCAGACCTGCAGTGAAGTAAAAAATAATCTGCCGCATATTTTCCGCAGGAACGTCTCGCTGCAGCACGGGGACCATTGTAGCGGAGACTGAATAAGCGGTTCTAGCACCGAAGACTCGTCCGCGCCGCCACATCGCGGGCTCCCGTCGCGTCTGGTGGCGTCGATCACCTTCAGGTAGACTTGTCAGATCTGTCCGCGATCGGCGACGGCGGCGCGCCGTTGCCCGGATCCCGGGCGGCGACGCGGCAGGGCGACTGCACGATGAAGCGACAGCGGGAGACCGGGGCCGGCACGGCGCGATTCAGGGCGGACGCCGCGGGGTCCGCTCCGGCGGAGCGGGTGCCCGGCCTCGGTCTCGGTCTCGGCGTCGCTGCCGGGCGGGCCTGAGCCGACGATGTTCGGGTCGCGGCGCCGGCGGGACGAGGCGTACGACAACGAGAAGGCGCAGGCGCTGATCCGGGCCGTCGTCATCGGCCTCGCCTGCCTGTATCTCCTGCCCCAGATCTACGGCGGGATCGCCCCGCCGGAGGCCCGGTTCGTCGCCTATCTGGTGACGTGCCACTGGGTCTTCGCCGTGGCGCTGTACGGCTGGATCAGCCGCAATCCCGGCAGCAACACGCCGCGCCGCGTCGTCACCTTCCTCCTCGACCTCGGCGGGATGACCTACACGATGGCGGTGGGCGGCGCGCCGTTCCTGCCGCTCTACGCGATCGTCATCCGGCTGATCGTCGGCAACGGCCTGCGCTACGGCGTCACCGCCCTGAAGGCGTCCACGGCGGCGGCCCTGGTCTCGATCGCGGTCACCACGTACTTCAACGCGTACTGGCGCGCGAACCCGTTCCTCGTCCTGACGCTGACGGCCATCACCGTCCTCGTGCCGACCTACATCTACAGCCTGCTGGAGCGCCTGCGCGGCGCCTACGAGCGCGAGCAGGAGGCGAGCCTGTCCAAGTCGCGCTTCCTGGCGCAGGCGAGCCACGATCTGCGCCAGCCGATCCACGCCATCAGCCTGTTCACCGCCTGCCTGCGCGGCGCCCGGCTGGGGCCGGAGGAGCTGCAGATGGTCGAGAACATCGACCGGTCGCTGCAGAGCGTCTCGCGCCTGTTCAAGTCGCTCCTGGACATCTCGACCCTCGACAGCGGCCGGGTGGAGCCCCGGCCCGAGCCCGTCGCGATCAACGACATCCTCGAGGATGTCCGGCGCCAGAACTCCGAGGCCGCCCAGATCGCCGGGACGGCCCTGCGCAGCCGCGCCTGCGCGGTCGTGGTGCGCACCGACCGGGCCCTGCTCACGACCATGGTCCAGAACATCGTCAACAACGCGATCAAGTACGCGCCCGGCCGGCCGATCCTGATCGCCTGCCGCCGGCGGGGCGACCGGCTCGCCATCCAGGTCTACGATCGCGGCCCCGGAATACCGGTCGCGCATCAGGAGCGGGTCTTCGACGAGTTCTACCAAGTCCGCCGCCGCGGCGACCGGGACGTCGAGGGGGTGGGCCTCGGCCTGCCGATCGTCCGGCGGCTCGGCGCGCTCCTGGACCTGACGGTGACGCTGCGCTCGGTGCCGGGGCGCGGGACCTGCGTGACGATCGGTGACCTGCCCCTCGCCCGGGCCCCGCAGCCCGCGGCCCTCCCCGCCCGGCTCGACCCGCCGGCGACGATCGGCGGCCTGCGCGTGCTGCTGGTGGAGGACGACGCTGCCGTGCTGCGGGCGACCGCCAGCCTGCTGGAGAAATGGGGCTGCCGCGTCCGGCCCGAGACCGGGATCCCCGACGCCGTGCCGGAGATCGACCTCCTCATCACCGATTTCGAGCTCGGGAACGGCGTCACGGGGACGGACTGCATCGCGGCGGTCCGGAGGCTCGCCGGCCGCCCGCTGCCGGCGGTGGTGATGAGCGGCCACGACGAGGCGCGCGTGCGCGAGGATCTGGGGGCACCGGACATCCCGATCCTCTCGAAACCGGTCCGGCCGGCCGAGCTGCGCTCCGTGCTCACCGCCGCGAGCCTCCGGCTGCGCCCCCGGCCGGCGCCGGCCGCGTGAGGCGCGGTCGGCGCCCTACCGGGCCGGTTCGCCCGGGGCGCTGCCCGGCTCCCTGCCCGGCTCCTCGCCGGGACGCGCGGTCCCCGTCCGGCCGCCCTGCTGGTCGAGCATCGCCCGGAGCAGCGCGTCCCGCGCGAGGCCGTGCTCGGTCGCGATGCGGTCCACGATCCGGAGCGCCTGCGCGGCGGGGGAGCGGTCCGTCACCGGCAATTGCGCGAAGGCTTGGCTGAGTCGCGTTCCCGCGACGTATCCGATGACGATCCCGACGAGGACGCCGCAGGCGCCGGCCAGGATCAGGACGCCGAACTTCATGACCCACCCGCCGGCTGCCGCGAGACTGCCGGCCTTCTGACCATCCCGCGCGGGTGATCTCAAGAGGCGGGCGGCCGGCTCGGCGGCCCCGGTCGCCGCGTCAGCCCTGCTCCGCGCGGTCCGCGCCGTCGCGGGCCTCGGCCTCCCGCCGGGCCGCGCGGGCCTGGGCGATCAGGTCGACGGCCGTCAGCGGGGCGTTCGCCCCCACGCCGCCGGCCAGCAGCAGGCCCGGCGGCACCGTCCGGACCTGGGCACGGCCGCCGCGGACGCCGCGGCGGCCGGCCCTTCGATCGGTCGCGTTCGTCATGACAGCGCGCCGCCCGTCAGCGCGGGCCGGCCTGCGGCCGCGGCCGCGGAACGGCGATGGTGACCAGCTCGCCGGTGATCGGATCCAGGATCGTCATGGGCCCCCCGTGGTTGTGCCCCATGGCGGACCTGAATTGTGTTTTAACATTGGCCAACCGGGGCCGTGTGCACAGATTTGGCGGTCGATGTCGGCCCCGGCCGCGCTCCGATTGTTGATTATCCGTCCCGATATCCGGATCGAAGTGCGGTATTCCCGGGCCCGGCGCCGGCGGGACGTGCGGCGGGACGTGCGGCGGGCCCGCTAGACGGACATCCAGCGGAGCACGTCGGCCTCGACCATCCCGGCCCGGGGGCCGGCCAGCACCACCTGCCCGCGATCCATCACCGCGTAGGAGTCGCAGAGGTCCCGGGCCCACTCGAAATACTGCTCGACCAGCACGATCCCCATCTCGCCCTTGCCGCGCAGGTAGGTGATCGCCCGGCCGATATCCTTGATGATCGAGGGCTGGATCCCCTCGGTGGGCTCGTCGAGCACGAGGAGCTTCGGCCGCGTCACCAGCGCCCGGCCGATGGCGAGCTGCTGCTGCTGGCCGCCCGAGAGGTCGCCGCCGCGCCGGTGCAGCATGTCCTTGAGCACCGGGAACAGGTCGTAGATCTCCCCCGGGATATGGCGGTCGCGGCGCCTGAGCGGCGCGAAGCCGGTCTCCAGGTTCTCCTTGACGGTGAGCAGCGGGAAGATCTCGCGGCCCTGGGGCACGAAGGCGATCCCGGCGCGCGCCCGGTCGTAGGGCGCGAGGCCCTGGATCGGGCGGCCGTCGAGACGGATCGCGCCGGAGCGCACCGGCTGCTGGCCGACGATCGCCCGCAGCAGCGAGGTCTTGCCGACGCCGTTGCGGCCCAGGACCGTGGTGACCCGCCCGGCCTCGGCCGTCAGCGAGACGCCGCGGAGCGCCTGCGCGGCGCCGTAATAGAGGTCGATGCCGTCGACGGAGAGCATGGTCATCGTCCCAGATACACCTCGACGACCCGCGGGTCGGCCGAGACGGCGTCGATCGAGCCCTCGGCCAGCACCGCGCCCTCGTGCAGGCAGGTGACCCGGCAGCCGAGGTCCCGGACGAAGTGCATGTCGTGCTCGACCACCAGCACGGCGTGCTCGCCGGCGATGCGGCGCAGCAGGCGGGCGGTCTCGGCGGTCTCGGCGTCGGTCATGCCGGCCACCGGCTCGTCGACCAGCAGGAGCTTGGGGTCCTGCGCGAGCAGCATGCCGATCTCCAGCCACTGCTTCTGGCCGTGGCTGAGATCGGCCGCCGGGCGGCCCCGGTGGGCCAGCAGGCCGACGGTCTCCAGCAGCGAATCGATCCGCGCGGCCTCCACCCGGTTGCGCCAGCCGAACAGGGACGCGAAGGCGGCGCGCGGACCTTTGAGGGCGAGCAGGATGTTGTCGGCGACCGTGTGGCTCTCGAACACGGTGGGCTTCTGGAACTTGCGGCCGATGCCGAGGTCGGCGATCGCCGGCTCGTCGCTCCTGAGCAGGTCGTGGGTGCCGTCGAACAGCGCGATGCCGCTGTCCGGCCGCGTCTTGCCGGTGATGCAGTCCATCATGGTGGTCTTGCCGGCGCCGTTCGGGCCGATGATCGCCCGCAACTCGCCGCGGGCCAGCGTCAGCGACAGGCCGCGCAGGGCCTTGTAGCCGTCGAAGGTCACCCGCAGGTCGTCGAGGTAGAGGAGCGCGTCCGTCTCGCGCTTCCGGTTGGCGGGGCCGCGGGCAGCGGCATCCGGCGGTTCGAGGAGGTCGGTGCTCACGAGCCCTGCCCTTCTTCGGCGAGTTTCGGGGCGATGGCGGGCTCCGGCGGCAGCCTGGCGGCGGCGCGCCGGGAGCCGAACCGCTCGATCGCGGTGCCGACGAGGCCGCGCGGCAGGAACAGCGTCACGAACACGAACAGGCCGCCGAGCGCGAACAGCCACGCGTCCGGCATCGCGCCGGTGAGCACGGTCTTGGCGTAGTTGACCAGCACGGCGCCGAGCGCCGCGCCGACCAGCGTGCCGCGACCGCCCACCGCCACCCAGATGACCGTCTCGATGGAGTTGGTGGGCGCGAACTCCCCCGGATTGATGATGCCGACCTGCGGCACGTAGAGGGCGCCGGCGACGCCCGCCATCATGGCCGAGACCGTGAAGGCCAGCGTCTTGAAGTGCTCCGGCCGGTAGCCGAGGAAGCGCGTGCGGCTCTCGGCGTCGCGCACGGCGATCAGGATCTTGCCGTAGGCCGAGACCGTCATGACCCGGGCGATCAGGTAGCCCAAAGCCAGCGCGATTCCGGTGGCCACGAAGATGCCGACGCGGAAATTCTGTGCCTGAACCGAGAGTCCCAGGAGATCCTTGAAGTCGGTCAGCCCGTTGTTGCCGCCGAGCCCCATGTCGTTGCGGAAGAAGGCGAGCATCAGCGCGTAGGTCAGCGCCTGGGTGATGATCGACAGGTAGACGCCGGTCACCCGCGACCGGAAGGCGAGCCAGCCGAACACGAAGGCCAGCAGGCCCGGCACCAGCAGCACCATCAGGGCCGCGAAGGCGAAGTGGTCGAAGCCGTACCAGTACCAGGGCAGCGCCTTGTAGTTCAGGAACACCATGAAGTCGGGCAGGACCGGGTTGCCGTAGACGCCCCGGGCGCCGATCTGGCGCATCAGGTACATGCCCATCGCGTAGCCGCCGAGGGCGAAGAACGCCCCGTGGCCGAGCGAGAGGATGCCGCAATAGCCCCAGACGAGGTCGAGGCTGACCGCGAGCAGCGCGTAGGCGAGGTATTTTCCGAAGAGCGAGACGAGGTAGGTCGGCAGGTGCAGGCCGGAGCCCTCCGGCACCGCGAGATTCAGCACCGGCACGGCGAGGCAGAAGGCGGCCAGGACGGCGAGGAAGATCCAGCCCTTCAGGTCGATGAGGGGGGTGCGAGGCGGCATGGGGCTCACGATTCCACCGCCCGGCCCTTGAGCGCGAACAGGCCGCGCGGGCGCTTCTGGATGAACAGGATGATGAAGATCAGGAGGCCGATCTTGGCGAGCACCGCGCCGATATACGGCTCGGCGAGCTTGTTCACGACGCCGAGCGTCAGCGCCGCCACCAGCGTCCCCCAGAGGTTGCCGACGCCGCCGAACACCACCACGAGGAACGAGTCGATGATGTAGCCCTGGCCGAGATTGGGCGACACGTTGTCGATCTGCGAGAGGGCGACGCCCGCGATCCCCGCGATGCCGGAGCCGAGCCCGAAGGTCAGGGCGTCGACGTAGGGGGTGCGGATGCCCATCGCGGCGGCCATGCGGCGGTTCTGGGTGACCGCCCGGGTCTTCAGGCCGAAGGACGTCTTCCGCAGCACGAACAGGAGGCCCAGGAACACGGCGAACGCGAACACGATGATCCACATCCGGCCCCAGGTGATCGACAGGCCGTAGAAGTCGAAGGCGCCGCTCATGAAGGCGGGGGCGCCGACCTCGCGGTTGGTCGGGCCGAAGATCGAGCGCACGCCCTGCTGCAGCGCGAGGCTGACCCCGAAGGTGGCGAGCAGCGTCTCCAGCGGGCGCCCGTACAGGAAGCGGATGATGAACCGCTCGATCAGCACCCCGACGAGGCCGGCGACCAGGAACGCGCAGGGGATGCTGATCGCCAGCGACCAGCCGAACAGG
Source organism: Methylobacterium sp. 1030 (assembly GCF_040544715.1). Taxonomy (NCBI): domain Bacteria; kingdom Pseudomonadati; phylum Pseudomonadota; class Alphaproteobacteria; order Hyphomicrobiales; family Methylobacteriaceae; genus Methylobacterium; species Methylobacterium sp. 1030. The sequence continues at coordinate 101,381 of NZ_JBEPKM010000013.1, forward strand.
ACGGGCGCCTTGGTGCGGATCAGCTCCTGCACGAGGTAGGTCGTGTAGGCGCCGAGCATCACCATCTCGCCGTGGGCCATGTTGATCACGCCCATCACCCCGAAGGTGATGGCGAGCCCGATGGCGGCGAGCAGCAGGACCGAGCCGAGCGAGATGCCGTACCAGACGTTCTGGAGGGCGCCGAGGATCGCGAGCCGCGTTTCGATCGCCGCGATGCCGCGGGCGGCGGCTCCCCGCACCGCCTCGCTCGGATCTGACGCGAGACCGCGCAGGATGCCCATCGCGTCGCCATCGCCCCGGGTCTGGATGGCGGGAACAGCGGCAAGCCGGTCGGGTTCCGCGGTACCGGGCTTGGCGAGCAGCACGGCGGCGCGGGCCTCGGTGAGCGCCTGCCGGACGCCCGGACTGGTCTCGCGGGCGAGCGCCGCGTCGAGGGCCGGCAGCGCGGCCGCGTCCCGCGCCTTGAACACCGCGTCGGCGGCGGCCCGGCGCCGGGCCGGGTCGGGGCTCGCGAGGTCGAGCTGCCCGCGGGCGGCCTCGATCGCCCGGCGGACGCGGTTGTTGGCCCGCACCGGCTTGAGGTCGGGGCTGTCGGCGGCCGGGGCGCCGGTCCTCGCGTCCACGACGGCGCCGCCCTGCCGGATGAGCAGGGTCTTGTCCGGGCCCACCAGCAGGCGGCCGTCCGACAGGGCCGAGAGGATCGCGTCGGCGCGCGGGTCGCCAGAGGCGGCGAGGCCGGAGACGCCGGCCTCGATCTCGGCGTAGCCGTCGCCGGCGAGCTGCGCGTAGGGATCGGGCGCCTGCGCGAGCGCCGGGGCGCAGAGCAGCAGGACGAGGAGAGTCAGGAGACGGAGCATCGGGGCCGTTCTGCGAGCCGGGAGCGGTGCGCCCCACACGGGTGAGGCGCGTGTCCCCTCTCCCCGCTCGCGGGGAGAGGAGGTGCAGGGCTTACGCGCCGCCGCAGGACTTGGTCTTGGTGTTGTAGTTGCCGCACTTGAGCTTGACCCAGTCGGCCTCGAGGTCCTTCGAGCCCTCGAGCTGCTTCGACCACGCCTCGCCGGGGATCAGGCCCTCGGTCTTCCAGACCACGTCGAACTGGCCGTTCGACTCGATCTCGCCGATGAAGACCGGCTTGGTGATGTGGTGGTTCGGCAGCATCTTCGCGGTGCCGCCGGTGAGGTTCTTCTGCTCGATGCCCGGCAGCGCGTCGATCACCTTGTCGGGGTCGGTGGTGCCGGCCTTCTCGACCGCCTTCACCCACATGTTGAAGCCGATATAGTGGGCCTCCATCGGGTCGTTGGTGACGGCCTTGGGGTTCTTCTTGAACGCCTGCCACTTCTTGATGAAGGCCTCGTTCTCCGGCGTCTTGATCGACTCGAAGTAGTTCCAGGCCGCGAGGTGGCCGACCAGCGGCTTGGCGTCGATGCCGGCGAGCTCCTCCTCGCCCACCGAGAAGGCGACGACCGGGATGTCGGTGGCCTTGATGCCCTGGTTGCCGAGCTCCTTGTAGAACGGCACGTTGGCGTCGCCGTTGATGGTCGAGACCACGGCGGTCTTCTTGCCGGCCGAGCCGAACGCCTTGATCTTCGACACCTCCGTCTGCCAGTCCGAGAAGCCGAACGGCGTATAGTTGATCATAATGTCCTCGTCCTTGACCCCCTTGGACTTGAGGTAGGCTTCGAGGATCTTGTTGGTGGTGCGCGGGTAGACGTAGTCGGTCCCCTCGAGCACCCAGCGCTTGGCGCCGCCGCCATCCTCCGACATCAGGTAGTCGACCGCCGGGATCGCCTGCTGGTTCGGGGCGGCGCCGGTGTAGAACACGTTCCGCTCGCTCTCCTCGCCCTCGTACTGGACGGGGTAGAACAGGATGTTGTCGAGCTCCTTGAACACCGGCAGCACGGACTTGCGCGACACGCTGGTCCAGCAGCCGAACACGGCCGCGACCTTGTCCTTGCTGATCAGCTCGCGGGCCTTCTCGGCGAAGAGCGGCCAGTTCGAGGCCGGATCGACGACCACCGGCTCCAGCTTCTTGCCCAGCACGCCGCCCTTGGCGTTCTGCTCGGCGATGAGCATCAGCATCGCGTCCTTGAGGGTGGTCTCCGAGATCGCCATCGTGCCCGACAGCGAGTGCAGGATCCCGACCTTGATGGTCTCCTGCGCCCGGGCGGCGCCCGCCCCCAGCGTGCCCATCGCCAGCCCGGCGGCCAGCGCGGCGGCCGAGGCCCAAGTTCCAAATGCCTTCATGGCGGTCCCCTGCGTCGTCTTCCTCGCGACGGGGCGGGCTTCGCAAATCGTGTGCCAATTATTTAGGCATGGCGCGCCGGGAGGCTGCTCGGGGCGCGCCGGCGCCCAGAAGGACGGCGTTTCGCCCGCCGGAGCGGCAGCGCCGTGCCGCGTCCTGCGGCGTCGGGGGGCACGTCGGGGGGCGGGCGGACCAAGCGATGGGCACCGGCGACCGCAATCTCGCCAGCACGTTGAACGGATGCGGATCGATGCCACTTACCTCAGCCCGCGGGGCGGGCGGCGCCCGTCCGCCGGGGCGGGAGGGGGTCCTGGGCTGAAGGCTGTCATGGCAGAGCGCTACTATTTCCGCCTGAGGAGCGACGGCGAGACGATCGAGGACGAGACCGGCGTCCTCGCCGCGTCGGTCGCGCACGCGGAGGCGGAGGCGCTGGTGCTGATCGAGGAGTTCCGGAAGGCCGGCGAGCTGCCGGACGCCGCGGCGGGCTGGCGGATGGAGATCCATGACGCGAACGGCACCGTCCTGCGCACGCTGCCGCTCTCCTGATACGCCGACCCGGCCCCATGCCCCGACGGGCACGACGCGGCGCGACCCCAGCGAGACCCCAGCGCGACTTGTCGCGACCTTCGCGGCCGATGCCGGGAGGCGGCCCCGGTCCGATCGCGCCGAGAGCCGCATCCGGGCGTGGCGATCATTTGATGCGTTCGCGGAGTAAGGATAAGCCGTCGCGCGTTTACGCAGAGGCGGCTCCGCGCGCGGGGCAGGATGTCCGGGAGATCCCTTGAACCCCTTCCTTCGGAAGCTGGCCCTGCGCGCGAACCTGGACGAGGGCGACGTGGCCGCCCTGGCAGCGGCGACCAGCGATGTCGCGCAGGTCGAGGCGGGCCGCGACCTGGTCTCGGAAGGCGTGCGGCCCGACGCCGCCTACGTGATCCTCGACGGGTTCGCCTGCCGCTACAAGCTGGTGCCCGACGGGGGGCGCTCGATCCTCGCCTACCTCGTGCCCGGCGACGGCTGCGACCTGCACGCGTCCCTGCTCAACCGGGCGATCCACTCCGTGGCGACGCTGACGCCCTGCACCGTCGCCTCGGTCCCCTACCGGACGATCAAGGAACTCGCCGCCCTCCGGCCCAACATCTACCGCGCCCTCTGGTGGTCGATCCTGGTCGACGAGGCCGTCCTGCAGGAATGGCTCGTCGGGGTGGGGCGCCGGTCCGCCGACCGGCAGGTCGCCCACATCATCTGCGAGCTCTTCGCGCGCCTGAACGCCGTCGGCCTCGGCCTGGAGCCCGATTACCGCCTGCCGCTGGCGCAGTCCGAACTGGCCGACACGGCGGGGCTCTCGAACGTCCACCTCTCGCGCGTCCTCTCCGATCTGCGCAGGGCCGGCCTGATCGAGAGCGGGCGCAAGAGCGTGCGCGTGCCGAATCTCGAGCGTCTGCAGGAGTTTTCCGGGTTCACGCCCGACTACCTGCTCCTGCCCGGCCCGAACCCGCCCGTGGAGGCGCTCGGCGCGCTGCCGCAGATGACCGGGCAGGTGCGGGCGGCGTCCGGCTCGTGAGGCTCACCGGCCGTCGCCGTCCCAGTCCGTCTCGGGATCCTCGGCCACGCGGCGCCCGATCTGGGCCGTGAGCGGCACGCGGATCGCGCAGCGCAGCCCGTCCGGCTCGTAGCGCAGGTCGACCGCCGCGCCGAGATCGTAGGCCAGCATCTCCGTCAGCACGTCCGTGCCGAAGCCGCGCCGTCCGGAGGCCTGGACACCGCTGCCGCCGGTCTCGGCCCAGTCGAGGCTGAGGACGGGCGGTCCGGCCTCCGCGTCCGTCACCCGCCACGCGGCGCGGATCCGGCCCTGGGGAGCGCCAGGGATCCGTGCTCCACCGCGTTGCTCGCCAGTTCGTGCAGGGCCAGCGCGACGACCTGGGCGGCCTTGGGGCGGAGGCGCACCCGCGGGCCCGCGAGGCTGGCCTGCTCGCCCTCGCGGGCGAGGTGGAACATCAGCTCGTCCGAGATCAGCGTGTGCAGGTCCGCGTCGCCGAACGCGTCGGTGGCGGCCTGCACGCGCATGATCGCCCCGAACCGGCCGTCGAGATGCGCCACGTAGCTCTCGACATCCGCGGCGCTCTCGGCGGAGCGGTGCATGACGGTGCGCATCATCGCCATCGTGTTGCGCATGCCGTGGCGCAGGCCGTCCGGGAGCCCCGCCGCGTCGAGCAGCCGGCGCAGGCGCGCGTTGTCGGCCTCGAGGGCCGCGAGTCGCTCCGCCGGATCGCGAGGGTCTGTCATGCCGGGCCACTCCGGATGTGTTCAACCTGGCTCAATCACCGCGGGGCGGGCAGGGTTCAGCGCGCGGCGGCGTGGCCGGCCTCGGTGAGATGGAGGTACGCGGTGTCGAAATGCGCGAGCCGGGCGAGCGCGGTCGGATCGTGGATCGTCAGGCGCCGGCTGCGCAGGGTGATCAGCCCCATGCCGCGCAGTTCCTGGAGCGTGCGGTTGATGTGCACGCTGGTCTGCCCCATCGCGTCGCCGAGATCGTTCTGCGTCATCGGCATCGCGCAGGTATTCCCGTCGTTCAGGCCGATGGCCGCCAGGCGCGCGTGCACCTCGCAGAACAGGTGGGCGAGGCGCTCGATCCCGGTGCGGCTGCCGAGGCTGACCGTCCACTCGCGCTGGATCGCCGCGGTGGCCAGGGCCTCGCGGTGGAAGGCCATGTCGAGCCGCGGGTTGCGGGCGGTCACGTCCCGCATCGCGGGGCCGGAGATCTGGCCGAGGAGCACGGGCGTGATCGCGCCGATCGCGTGATCCATCTCGTCGAGGAGGAAGATGTGCGGGTCGCACGGGTCGCCCGGGAGCAGGAGCGAGACGATCTGGCGGCGCCCGTTGGCGAACTGCCGGTACCGGCAGGCCCAGCCCTCGAGGATCACGTTGATCGCGCGCGGATCGTCGCCCTCGTGGATGATGTCGGTGCGCGCGGCGACCATGCGGCTCGGGCTCATGGCGTCGGCCAAGCACATCCGGTCGTCTTCGGAGAGCCCGACATAGCAATTTAGCTTGTGCACGAGCGGGTTTGGCATGGCGGCGTCTCCACGACGGCGTGGGGGCGCGAACCTACATTTTGTTTCAAGCCATGAATACTTACGCAGATTAGTTTGTGCTACCGTAAGGTGTCTTTCCGCCCACCGCACCCGGCCGAATCGCCCGGATCCGGGCCCGTCACCGTCGCGAGGCGGCAAGATTTTGGCGGTTCGGGCGGCCTATCGCGAGGACTAGGGCAGTGATCCCTCGCCGGACTATCCCGGAGGGAGAATGTTCGCGCGTCGTGTCGAAATTGAAAAGACTGTGCTTTTGACTTCGTGGACCCGGCGGAGCCCGATTTGACGGGCGGGAATGCCGGAATATCGGCTCGGGACACGTCGTCGTCCTGTTCCTCGCCTTCTCTCAACGGGTTCCGCCGGTTCGCGCCGCAGCGGACGGCCTATCGTGGACGGATTCCTGCCCATGCAGCCTGCGCTGCGCCTCGTCCGCCCGGTCCGGGACGGGCGAGGCCCCCTCCCCCGGCCCGCCGCCCGCCCGGCGGCAGGCCCCGGCGGCGGCCCGCACCGGGACCGGGCGGACGCGGTCCTGTCGGTCGAGGGGCTGTCCCTCGCCTTCGGCGGCACCGTCGCCTTCGCGGAGATCGACCTCGCGGTCGGGGCCGGCGAGATCCACGCCGTGATCGGGCCGAACGGTGCCGGCAAATCCTCGCTGATCAACGCGATCACCGGCCTCTACGCGCCGCGGGCCGGGCGGGTGCGGCTCGGCGCGGAGAGCTTCGCCCGGGTGCCGGCCGGGCGGCTCGCCGCGCTGGGCGTCGCCCGGACCTTCCAGAACCTCGCCCTGTTCGCGGGCCTGAGCGTGCGCGACAACGTCCTCGCGGGGCTCTCGGCCGCGCGGCGCGCCGGGCCCGCGGCCCAGATCCTGGGCCTGCCCTCCGCCCGGCGGGAGGCGCGCGCGCACCGCGCCGCCGCCGAGGCGGTGATCGGACGCCTCGGCCTCGCGGCGGTGGCCGACCGCCCCGCCGGCAGCCTCCCCTACGGGCTCCAGAAGCGGGTCGAGCTCGGCCGGGCCCTGGTGGCCGGGCCGCGGCTCCTGCTCCTCGACGAGCCGATGGCCGGCATGACGGCGACCGAGAAGGCCGAGATGACCGGCTTCATCCGGGCGGCGCGGGATCGGTCCGGGGCCGCGATCGTCCTGATCGAGCACGATATCGGCGTCGTCATGCGCCTCTCCGACCGGGTGACCGTGCTCGATCACGGCCGCCGCATCGCCACCGGCACGCCCGCGGAGGTACGGGCGGACCCGGCGGTCATCGCGGCCTATCTGGGGCTCGCGGACGGGGAGGCGGAGGCCGCCGCTGATCCCGCCGCTGATCCCGCCGCGGATGGAGACGCGGATGGAGACGCGGCCGAAGACGGGGACGCGGCCGCCGCATGAGCCCGGATCTCGCCTTCCTGATCGAGGTCGTCGTCGGCGGCCTCCTGTCGGGCGTCATGTACGCCCTCGTGGCGATCGGCTTCGTGCTGATCTACAAGACCTCGGGCGTGCTCAACTTCGCGCAGGGCGCGATGGTGCTGTTCGCCGCCCTCACCTTCGTGAGCCTGACCGAGCGCGGCCTGCCCGTCCCGGCGGCCCTGGCCGCGACGCTCGCCGCGATGGTGGTGGTCGGTCTTGGCGTGGAGCGCCTGGTGCTGCGGCCGCTCGTCAACCAGCCGCCCATCACCCTGTTCATGGCGACGCTGGGCGTCGCCTACGTGATCGAGGGCGCGGCCCAGCTCGCCTGGGGCACCCAGGTCCACGGCCTCGACCTCGGCATCGACGACACGCCGATCGATCTCGGCGGCGTGCTGGTCAGCCGGTTCGACCTGTTCGCCGCCGCGGTGGCGGGCCTGATGGTGGCGGTCCTCGCCGCCTTCTTCCGCTACACCCGCACCGGCCTCGCCTTCCGGGCGGTGGCGGACGATCCGCTCGCCGCCCTAAACACCGGCCTGCGCCTGCCCTGGATCTGGTCGGCGGTCTGGATCGCCGCCGGGATCGTCGCGCTGGTGGCGGGGCTGCTCTGGGGGGCGCGGCTCGGCGTGCAGTTCTCCCTGTCGCTGGTGGTGCTGAAGGCGCTGCCGGTGCTCGTGCTCGGCGGCTTCGACTCCGTCGCCGGGGCGATCGTGGCCGGGCTGATCGTCGGCGCGGCGGAGAAGCTGTCCGAGGTCTATCTCGGGCCGGTCATCGGCGGCGGCATCGAGGGCTGGATCGCCTACGTGGCGGCCCTGGGCTTCCTGCTGGTCCGGCCGTCGGGCCTGCTCGGCCTGCGCGCCGTCGAGCGGGTCTGAGCCGCCGTGGTGGCCCTCCTCCGCGCCGTGCCGCGCCCGCACCTGCCCGCCGGGACCCTCGGCCTCGGCGCCCTGCTGGTCCTCGCCTACGGGATCCTTCCGCTCACCGGAACGAGCTACCTGTTCGAGGCGCTGCTGACGCCGTTCCTGGCCCTGGCGCTGGCCGGCCTCGGGCTCAACCTGCTCACCGGCTATGCCGGGCTGCTCTCCCTGGGCTCGGCCGCCTTCATGGCGGTCGGGGCCTACGCGGCCTTCAACCTGTCGCTGCGCCTGCCCAGCCTGCCGCTCCCGGCGTCACTCCTGCTCGCCGGCCTCGTGGCGGCGCTCGCCGGGCTGGTGGCGGGGCTGCCGGCCCTGCGCCTGCGGGGCTTCTACCTCGCGGTCTCGACGCTCGCCGTGCAGTTCTTCGTGGCCTGGGCGCTGAACCGGATCGGCTGGATCTCCGACGACAGCCCCTCGGGCATCGTCACCGCCCCCCGGCTGGCGGTGGCCGGCCTGTCCTTCGACGACCCGCGCGGCCGCTACCTGGTCACGCTCACGGTGGTCACGCTGCTGACCTTCGTCGCGTGGAGGCTCGTGACCTCGCCCACGGGCCGGAACCTCGTGGCGATCCGCGACAACGAGACCGCCGCCCGCCTCGTGGGCGTGCGGGTCGCCCGGACCAAGCTCCTGGCCTTCGCGGCCTCGTCCTTCGTGATCGGGATCGCCGGGGCGCTCTGGGCCTTCGCGTATCTGCGCACCGTCGAGCCGGCGGGGTTCAACCTCGACCGCTCCTTCCAGATCCTGTTCATCGTCATCATCGGCGGCCTCGGCACCCTGGGCGGCGCCTTCCTGGGCGCGGGCTTCATCGTGGTGCTGCCCCTGCTCCTGTCGCGCCTCGGCGCGGCGCTGCTCGGCGACGGGTTCGATTCCGGCACCCTGGAGATGGTCCAGCGCGTCGTGCTCGGCGCCCTGATCGTCGCCGTGCTGATCCGCGAGCCCGCCGGCCTCGCCGCCCTCCTCGACCGGGCGAGCCGCCGCCTCGGCCGCCGCGCTGCCTGATCCCCTCCCCGCCCGACCAACCCCAGGACGACCATGCCCCTGACGCCTCGTCTCCGCGCCGCGCTCCTCGCCGGCACCGTCGCGCTCGCCGGCGCGGCCCCCCGGGCCGCTTGGGCCGACGAGCAGTATTTCCCGCTCCAGAGCTACCGGGTCGGCCCCTACGCGGCCGGCGGGACCGGCTTCTTCGGCGGCTTCATCGACTACCTGACCCTGATCAACGCCCGCGACGGCGGCGTGAACGGCGTCAAGCTCACCTGGAGCGAGGGCGAGACCCAGTACGAGGTCGAGCGCGGCGTCGAGGTCTACGAGCGGCTGAAGTCCCGGCCCGGCATCGCCGCCTGGAACCCGCTCTCGGTGGGCATCGCCTACGCGATGATCGACCGCGTCACCGCCGACAAGGTGCCGCTGATCACGATCAACCACGGCCGCACCGATTCCACGGACGGGCGCGTCTTCCCCTACGTGTTCCCGCTGCTGCTCAACCCCTACAGCGAGACGAGCGGCATCATCCAGTATCTCGGCACCCGCGCGGGCGGCCTCGACAAGCTGAAGGGCAAGACCGTCGCGGTGCTCTACCACGGCTCGCCCTACGGCAAGGAGACGATCCCGATCTACGCGCGGCTCGCCGAGCGCTACGGCTTCACCGTCGCGCAGATCGAGGTGCCCCATCCCGGCAACGAGCAGCAGTCGCAGTGGCTCACGATCCGGCGCCTGCGGCCCGACTTCGTGGTGCTGCGCGGCTGGGGCGTGATGAACCCGGTGGCCCTGAAGACCGCCCAGAAGACCGGCTTCCCGGCCGACCGCATCGTCGGCAATGTCTGGTCGAACTCGGAGGAGGACGTGATCCCGGCCGGTGACGCCGCCAAGGGCTACGTCGCCATCACGACCCAGGCCTCGGGCACCGCGTACCCGGTGATCCAGGAGGTCGTCGGCAGGGTCTACGCGGCCGGCAACGGCAACCTCGCCGACCGGAAGCGGATCGGCAGCGTCTACCACAATCTCGGGGTGCTGAACGGCATCCTCAACGTCGAGGCGGTGCGGATCGCGCAAGCGCGGTTCGGCCAGCGAACGCTCACCGGCGACGAGGTGCGCTGGGGCTTCGAGCACCTGCGCCTCGACGAGGCCCGGGTGGCGGCGCTCGGCGCCAAGGGACTGTTCCACTCGATCAACGTCACCTGCGCCAACCACGAGGGCGAGGGCCGCGTCACCTTCCAGCAATGGGACGGGGCGAAGTGGACCGTCGTGTCCGACTGGATCGCCCCCGACTGGGCGAGCCTGCGCCCGATCATCGAGGCGTCCGCGACCGCCTACGCCAAGGAGCGCGGCATCACCCCGCGCGACTGCGCGGCCGAGGAGGCCGCGGACGCGGCCGGCAAGCAGGCCGCCGCGGCGGCCCGGTGAGCGCCCGGTGAGCACCGCGCCCCCCCTCCTGCAGGTCGAGGCCCTGGAGGTCGTCTACGGCGGGGCGGTGCACGCCCTGCACGGCGTCGACCTCGCGGTCCGGGCGGGGGAGATCGTCGCCCTGGTCGGCGCCAACGGCGCCGGCAAGACGACCCTGCTGCGGGCGGTGTCGAACCTGCTGCCGGCCCTGCGCGGCCGGGTCACGGCCGGGCGCCTCGCCTATGACGGGCGCGACGTGACGCGGACCCGGACCGACGTCCTCGTCCGCGCCGGGCTCGTGGGCGTGCTGGAGGGGCGCCACTGCTTCCGGAGCCTGAGCGTCCAGGAGAACCTCCTGGCGGGCGGCCTCGGGCGCGGGACGGGCCGCGGCGGCGTGCGCGCCGATCTGGACCGGGTCTACGGCCTGTTCCCGCGGCTCGCCGCGAAGCGGGGCGTCGCCGCCGGCCTGCTCTCGGGCGGCGAGCAGCAGATGGCGGCGATCGGCCGGGCGCTGATGGGGCGGCCCCGGCTGCTCGTCCTCGACGAGCCGTCCATGGGGCTCGCCCCCCGCGTGGTCGAGGAGATCTACCGGGTGCTCGCCGGCCTGAACCGCGCCGAGGGTCTGACCCTGCTGGTGGCCGAGCAGAACGTCCGCCTCGCCCTGCGCCACGCCCACCACGCCGTGGTGCTGGAGAACGGGCGCAGCGCGCTGGCCGGCACCGCCGCGTCCCTGCGGGCGCGGGACGACGTCCGGTCCCTGTATCTCGGGGGCGCCGACGATGCCGGGGCCGCCGCGCTGCCGGAGACGGGCCGCCGCGCATCGGGCTGACGGTGCCGGCCCGCGTCAGGCCTCGCGTCAGGAGTCCCGGTCGGCCCGGCGCAGGGACCAGAGCAGGGTACCGTGGGCGTCGACCAGCCACAGGGCGTTCACCGCGTCGTCCTCGATCGTCAGCGAGCGGCTGTTGGCGAGGCGCACCGCCTCCTTCGCGTCCGCGGCCGTGAGCACCTCGTCGACGCGCGGCGCGCCGATCTCGCCATCCTCGCCACGGACCGCCCCGCGCAGGCGATAATCCGGCATCCGTCGAACCCCCGTCTCCCCGCGGCCGGCGCCCGTCCGGGGCGTGCCGCGGGTGCGAAGATAGGCGCCGGCGCGGCGTGTCGAGGGTCGGCGGGCCGCTACGGCCCGTCGCGGCTCGCCAGGATCCGCTGCGGCTCCGCGAGGAACAGGGCCCGCAGCGCGGCGGCCGATTCGCGGGCCGGAAGGTCGAGGGCGCGCCGCGTCGCGGCGATCCGGGCGGCGCAGTCGCCCGAGGGGGTCGCCGCTGCGGCCATCGACCGCGCGGTGCCCGGGTCCGCGGCGGGCGCGGCCGCCCCGTCCGGCCGCGCGGCCCGTGTCCGGGCGAGGAGCGGGGCGAGCCCGTGCAACGCGGGCCGCTCGGCCCGCAGCCGCGCGTCGAGCGCCACGAGGTCGCCGGCCGCGAGGAGGCCGCAGGCCGCCGCGTCCCCCGCGCCGGCCCGCTCCAGCGTCGCCAGGATCCGCTGGCCCAGGGCGCGGACGACGGCGTCGCCGGCCGCCCGGAAGCGCCGCTGCAGGTAGCCGGCGGCCATCCGCCTCAACCCCGCGGCGGCCTCCGCCTCCGGCCGGCCGGAGGCGTAGCCGTCCCGGTACCACCGGGCGATCGGGTCGAGCCCCGCCGCCTCGGCTTGGCGCAGGATCGGCAGGTTCCGCAGGATCGCGGCCCGCGCCCCGGCCGCGCTCGGATCCGCGTCCAGGGTGGAATCGGGGAAGCGGTCCGGTCCGACGACCTCGGTGACGATGCCGGCCGCGCGCAGCTCCCCGTCCGTCGGGATCCAGATCCCGGCCGGGGGTACCGCCAGCGCCCGCGTCACGAAGGCCGCCGGCAGGCCGGCGGCCCGGTAGGCCGCCCGCTCCGGCGCGGAATCCACCGGGCGCATCCGGCCCCGCGCCCCGATCTCGTAGGGGGCGTGGAAGCCGAGCCGGCCGCCGGTCGCGAGGTAGCGCGTCCGGCCGCGGACGAAGATCAGCGTGCAGGCCGAGGCGCAGGCGTCGGGGACGTAGGTGGCGAGGCCGCGGGCCGCCACGAGCGCCCCGATCGCCGCCCCCTCCTCCACGAGGCCGCCGTCGCTCGTGAGATGGATCCGGGCGATCCGCGGGTGCGCGGCGAGGATGGCCCGGACCCGCGCGGCGACCCCGGCCGCGAGATCGCCCGCGAGCCTCAGGTCCCGTCCGCCCGGCCCGACCGTGAGCCGGGCCGGGACGTCCGGCACGCCGGCTGCGCCGCGGCCCTTCGGCGGGTGTCCGGCCGCGGCCGGGCCGGCGGCACCGAGCGCCAGGGCGAGCGCCAGGGCGAGCGCGCAGGCGGCCGTCCCCGTCCGGCGCCTCCACCCGCGGGGGAAGACCGACATGGCAGGTTTCCATCGTTCGTGGTCGGAGAGGCCGGCGCGGCCGGCAGCGACGCGCCTACTGGAGGTAGGCGACGAACATCTCGGACACGGCCCGGGACGCGTAGGCTTCCGGGCTCTCGCCCCAGCGGATCGGGAAGGCCTCGGCCACCGGGCGGCCGGCGAGGATCTGCGCGACCTCGTCGGGCATCAGGCCGTCGTCGAGGGCGCTCGCGAGGGCGGCGCGTTCGTGGGAGGGATGGGAGCGGACGCTCCGGGACAGGGCCCGGCCGAGGGCGGCGGCCGGTTCGGGGCTCAGGTCGGGACGGGTGTTCCGGGTCGTGTCATAGGTCAGCATCGGTGGTCGCCTCGCGTGTCTGATGTCGTGCGCTCTCCTCCTCTTGGACGCGGCAACACGGCAGACACGGCGCAGTCATCCGGGCGAACCGTTCCTTGCTGGTGATCACGGCAAACCTCCGTTTGGCTTCGCATCGACTGTATGTCGACACCGTCAATGTAGACGCCGGGCCCGAGAATGTGCTGCCAAATTGGCGAGGACTTGCAGCGCAGGTTGTTCGTCGAAGCCGCGAGCCGGAGCAGAAGCACGGGGTCGGCGGAGATATGCCCGGATCGCGGCCGCGATCGATCGCCGGTGCCGGTCGGCGACGGCCGGCTCCCGGGACTTGCCAAAGCCGGCGCGATGCCTGAATATCATTCTATAGCAATGACTTAGCGAAACAATGCTCCGACAACGCGCTCGTGCGGCCGAAACCTTCTCCGCCGGGCCGGGGCATCCGGAAGAGACTTCTCGCCGGCGCCGCCGGCGGCGGAATCGGGCAGCCACCGCGACCGGTTCGAGGGAGACGACACCATGGCCTCGGGGACGATGATGCGGGGCGACGCCCCGGCCAATGTGGGCGTGACGGTCCAGGGGCACAACGCCCTGGAGCGCGGCCGGCCCGGCCCGTTCCGCCCCCTGCCGTGATCGGCGACGACCGATGCATCACGCTGCCCTGCCCGCCGCGGGCGCCACGATGGCCGTGGTCCAGCCGCCCCTGCGCATCACGAGCCGCAGCACCGCGGAGGCCGAAGTCTGGGCCGCCCTGCGCGCCGAGGCCGAGGCGGCCCTGATCGAGGAGCCCCTCTATGCGGGGATCATCCAGGCGACGATCCTCGACCAGCGCTCGCTGGCACAGGCCCTCGCCTACCGCCTCGCCCACCGGCTCGGGGACGGCGACCTCGCTCGCCTGTCGATGCGCGACCTGTGCCTCTCGGCCTTCGAGGCCGACCCGCAGGCCGGCGCCCACGCGGTGCGCGACCTCGTGGCGATCCGCGAGCGCGACCCGACCTGCCGCCGCTACCTCGACCCGTTCCTGTTCTACAAGGGACTCGCCGCGCTCGAGGCGTACCGGGTCGGCCACTGGCTCTGGCACCGGGGCCGGGCGACCCTGGCGCTGCACGTCCAGAGCCGGATCTCCGAGGTGTTCGGCTGCGACATCCACCCGGCGGCCCGGATCGGTTCGGGGGTGTTCATCGACCACGCCACCGGCGTGGTGATCGGCGAGACCACGGTGATCGCCGACGACGTCTCGATCCTCCAGTCGGTGACGCTCGGGGGCAACGGCAAGGAGAGCGGCGACCGGCATCCCAAGATCGAGCGCGGGGTGCTGCTCAGCGTCGGCGCCAAGGTGCTGGGCAACATCCGCGTCGGGGCGGGCGCCAAGGTCGCGGCCGCCGCGGTGGTGCTGCAGGACGTGCCGCCCCACACGACTGTGGCGGGTGTGCCGGCCCGGGTCGTCTCGCGCCTGCCCGTCGACGAGGAGCCGGCGCTCAGCATGGACCAGTCCTTCGGCTACGGGGACGGCATCTGAGACGCGCGAAAGATTTTTCCTGACAACAAAGTCGTCCGGGCGCCGCCGCCGGGCGCGACTCCGTAGAATTAAGTTCTCTGACATGCCTGTCTGAGGACGGTCGTGTCCTGTTCGTCGTGCATACCACGGGATCCATTTCTACGAATCGATGAAAAATAGGGACATCATTCCGTTGACCCTTGGGCGAATCAGACTTTATCCAGACATCGCCGGAACAACGATGAAGTCGTCCCGGAAAAGTGTTCGACGATGGCTGTCGGACTGCTAGAGAATACATAATTTGATTGACGGTGCGGCCGCTCAAGTAGCGATCGTCGTCGCGTTCTGATCGGAACGACTTGTGTCCGCCCCGCACAGGCTGCGGGGCGCACCGCCGCCGCGCGGATCGGCGCGGCGCGCCTGAAATCCTGGATGGAGTGAGGACGAACGATGAGTGGACCGGGTCTGAGCGTGAGCGCCACGGCGGCACGCAATCTTGCGACGGCGACCGTCACCTCGGTCCAGAACGCGGCCAACACGCCGCGCTGGCTGCTCCGGCTCCTGCCCTTCGTGGACGTGGCGGGCGGGGTCTACCGCGTCAACCGCCGCGCCGTCGTGCTGGCCCGCCCCTGCCGGATCGATCTCGTCGCCGAGGACAAGGGGGACGGCAAGGTGATCCGTCCCGCCTCCCTGCGGGCCGTGCCGCTGTTCAGCCGGCTGGGCGATGCCGAGCTGGCGGCGCTGGCGGCCAAGTTCACCGAGAGCCGGCACAAGGCCGGAACGGTGATCCACGAGGAGGGCTCCGCCGGCCGCAGCCTCACGGTGGTGGCCGACGGCACCGTCGAGCTGACCCTGTCGGGCCCCTACAAGGGTCGCCTGCGCCAGGGGCTCGCCACGAAGGGCGACTATTTCGGCGATGCGGGCCTCGCCGGTGAGCGCGCGCCCGCCCCGGCCGTGAAGGCCCTGTCGGCCGTGACCCTCCTGACCCTCGACGCCGCCGCGGTGGAGAGCGAGGAGATCCGCGCCAAGATCGCGCAGTACCGCGAGGAGCGCGACCGCCTCAAAGGTCACACCAACTCCTACGGCGAGCAGGGGATCGAGCTGCTGGCGGTCCATACCGGCGAGCCGCGCCTGCCGACGACCTTCGTCGACTACGAGGTCGATCCGCGCGAGTACCACCTCTCGACCATCCAGACGATCCTCAACACCCATACCCGCGTCACCGATCTCTACTCCAACGAGATCGACCAGCTCCGCGAGCAGATCCGCCTCACGGTCGACGCCGTGAAGGAGCGCGAGGAGTGGGAGCTTCTGAACAACGCGCAGTTCGGCCTTCTCGGCGAGGTCGGCCCGCGCCAGCGCATCCCCACCCGCGGCGGCCCGCCCACCCCGGACGACCTCGACGAGCTGCTGACCCTGGTCTGGAAGAAGCCCGCCTTCTTCGTGGCCCATCCCCGCGCCATCGCGGCCTTCGGCCGGGAGGCGACCCGCCGCGGCGTGCCGCCGGTCGTCGTCCACCTGTTCGGCGCGCCGTTCATCACGTGGCGCGGCGTGCCGCTGGTGCCGAGCGACAAGCTGCCGATCGACCTCGACCCGGTGACCGGGGCCGAGACCACCTCGATCCTGCTGCTGCGCGTCGGCGAGGGCGAGCAGGGCGTGGTCGGCCTGCAGAAGTCGGGCGTGACCGGCGAGATCGAGCCCGGCCTGTCGGTGCGCTACATGGGCACCAACGACCACTCGATCGCCTCGCACCTCGTGACCCGCTACTTCTCGGCCGCTGTGCTGGTCGAGGACGCGATCGCCCGCCTCGATAACGTGCTGCTGGGCAACTACCATGACTACGCCTGAGGCTGTCGCCCTCGGGCTGCCCGGGGCGAGCCCGGGCGAGCTGGCCCACGCGGATCTGGTCGGACGCCTCGCCCGGGAGATCTACGGGCAGGGTCAGGCCGCGAGCCGGCCCTTCGCGCCGGCGCTCCCCGCCGGCCCCCAGGTCCCGCAGGCCCTCGAGAGCCTGCCCCAGGGCCCGGGCGGCGCGCCGCTGCCGAGTGCGCCCCTGGGCGTCCCTTCCGCCCCAGCGGGCGGCCAGCCCGCCGGCCTGCCGCCCGACGCCTCCGCGCTGGCGGCGCGCTCCTTCGGGGCGCCGCCGGTCTGCCTGCCGGGTCTCTACGGGCCGACCCTGCCGAACCTCGCACCCGCGAGCCCGGCCTTCGCAGACGTGGCTGCGATCCCGCCGGTCCACCCGGCGAGCCCGCGCCCCGTGCTGCCCGATTTCTCCTTCGCCAGCGCCCCGGCGCTGGCGGCCGCCCTGCCCGGCGGTCCGGAGCTGCACCGGCAGATCGCCGCGGACCACCCGCGCGCCAACGCCTTCGCGCACGCCCTCGCCCCGGCTCTCGTGCCGGCCGACCCGTCGAAAGTCGGCCGCGATGCGGCGCAGGAGCGCTTCGCCCGGACCGGCCATCTGTCCCGGGCGCCCGAGGCACCGCCGTCCGACTACTACTTCCTGAACCTCGGCCCCGGGCCGGCCCGCAGGGCGCCGGCGAGCCCCCGGGTGGAGCCGGCCCGCGACCCGGGCCCGGCGCCGCGCTTGGCCGCGCAGGGGTCGAGCCCGGTGGCGGCGCCCTTCGACGTGGAGCATGTCCGCCGGGACTTCCCGGCCCTGCACCAGAGCGTCAACGGCCACCCGCTGGTCTGGCTCGACAACGCCGCCACCACCCACAAGCCGCAGGCTGTGATCGACGCGACCTCGGAGTTCTACGCCCGGCACAACTCGAACATCCACCGGGCCGCCCACACCCTGGCGGCGCGCGCCACCGACCTGTTCGAGGGCGGCCGCGAGGCGGTGCGCCGCTTCCTCAACGCGCCGTCGAAGGACGACATCGTCTTCCTGCGCGGCACCACGGAGGCGATCAACCTCGTCGCCAATTCCTACGGCCGGGCGCATGTCGGCCCGGGCGACGAGATCATCGTCTCGACCATCGAGCACCACGCCAACATCGTGCCCTGGCAGCTGCTGGCCCAGCAGACCGGGGCGACGCTCCGGGTGATCCCGGTCAACGACCGGGGCGAGATCATCTTCGAGCAGTACGCGGCGCTGCTGTCGGGCCGCACCAAGATCGTCTCGGTGACGCAGGTGGCCAACGCGCTCGGCACCGTGAACCCGGTGCGGGAGATCATCCAGCTCGCCCACGCCTACGGGGTGCCGGTGCTGGTCGACGCGGCGCAATCCGCGCCGCACATGCCGCTGGACGTCCAATCCCTCGACGCGGACTTCCTGGTCTTCTCGGGCCACAAGGTGTTCGGGCCGACGGGCATCGGCGCGCTCTACGGCAAGACGCACCTGCTGGAGGCGATGCCGCCCTGGCAAGGCGGCGGCCACATGATCGAGGACGTCACCTTCGCGAAGACCGTCTACAAGGGCGCGCCCGAGAAGTTCGAGGCCGGCACGCCCGACATTGCCGGTGCGGTCGGTCTCGGGGCGGCTCTCGACTACCTCGCGGGTATCTGCATGCCGGCGATCGCCGCCTACGAGCACGACCTCCTGGGCTACGCGCAGGGCGGGCTCGCCGACGTGAAGGGCCTGCGCCTGATCGGCACGGCCCGGGAGAAGGCGAGCGTGATGTCCTTCGTGATCGAGGGGCAGACGAACGCGGCGGTCGCCCACCACCTCGACGCGCACGGCATCGCGGTGCGCTCGGGCCATCACTGCGCCCTGCCGGCCCTGCGCCGGTTCGGGGTCGACCAGTCGGTGCGGGCCTCGCTGGCCTTCTACAACACCCGCGCGGAGGTCGACGCCTTCCTGCGGGCGCTGCACACCCTGCCGCGACCGTGACCGGCGCGTCGCCGGCCGGCGGGCGCGGGGGCGTCGTGTCCGCCGAACCCTGGCCTGCGGGCGTGAGGATCCGCGCGACCCGTCGCCGACGTCCGGCGCGGCGCGCGGATCCTCACGCCGCCGGCCGGAGATGCCGCGTCCGCACCGTGCCGTCGATGGCCCGCAGCGCGCGGAGCACCGCGTCCGCCTCGCCCGGCGGCACGGACGCGTCCACCACGACGTAGCCGAACTCGCCGTCCGTCTGCAGGTACTGCGCGTCGATGTTGAGCGACCGGCCCGAGAAGATCGCGTTGATCTGCCCGAGCACGCCGGGCACGTTCCGGTGCACGTGGAGGAACCGCGCGCCGGACAGGCGCGGCGGCAGCTGGACCTGCGGGAAGTTCACGGCGCCGAGCGTCGAGCCGGTCTGGACGTAGTCGACCAGCTTGCGGGCCACCTCCGCGCCGATGCGGTCCTGGGCCTCCTCGGTCGAGCCGCCGACATGGGGGGTGAGGATCACGTTCGGCAGCCCCTGCAGGGGCGAGACGAAGCGCTCCGCGTTGGAGGTCGGCTCCACCGGGAAGACGTCGATCGCGGCCCCGGCGAGGTGACCGTCGCGCAGAGCCGCCGCCAGGGCGTCCAGGTCCACGACCGTGCCGCGGCTGTTGTTGATCAGGTAGGCGCCCGGCTTCATCGCGCGGATCCGCTCCGCGCCCATCAGCCCGTGGGTCAGCGGCGTCTCCGGGACGTGCAGGCTGACCACGTCGCTCACGGCGAGCAGGGCCTCGAAGCTCTCGGCCGGCTCGGTGTTCCCGTGGCGCAGCTTGTCGGTGAGGTCGTAGAAGATGACGCGCATGCCCATCGCCTCGGCGAGGTTCGAGAGCTGCGCGCCGATATTGCCGTAGCCGACGATGCCGAGCGTCTTGCCGCGCACCTCGAAGGCGCCGGTGGCCGACTTGTCCCAGCCGCCTTCATGGGCCGCGACCGAGCGCGGCACGATGCGCCGGAGCAGCATCACGATCTCGCCGATCGTCAGTTCGGCGACGCTGCGCGTGTTCGAGAACGGCGCGTTGAACACCGGCAGGCCGCGGGCGCGCGCCGTCTCGAGGTCGACCTGGTTGGTCCCGACGCTGAAGCAGCCGATGGCGGCGAGGTCGGGCAGGGCGTCGAGAAGCGCGGCGGTGACCTGCGTGCGCGAGCGGATGCCGAGGACGGTGACGTCGGCCAGTTCGCCGGCGTCCCCGGGGCTGACCGCGCGCGACAGCTGCCGGATGGCGCCGATCCCGGCCTGGGTGAAGATCCTGGACGCTGTCGGCGCTATGCTTTCGGTCAGAACGACGCGCTCGGTCGACACGGTCTGTCCTCCCTCCACGGACGGGCTGCGATCCGCGACCTTGGCGCCGGCGCGGCGCAGCGGCAAGGGCGGCGCGGGAAGGAAGGGGTTGCGGGCGCGCGGCGCGGGCCGCCCGCCCCGCGGCGGACGGCCCGGCCCCGTCGTCTCGACGCGGCGCGCCGAGCCTGCCAGTGTCCGCCTCCCGGCGGCCGAGGCCGCGGAGCGACAGGTGCACCATGACCGGATCGACAGCCCGGGCCGTCATCGTCCAGCCCGGCGGCGGCTTCGACAAGGTGACCTTCGGCGAGCGGCCTGTGCCGGAGCCCGGGCCCGGCGCGATCACCGTCCGCCTGCGGGCGAGCTCCCTCAACTACCACGACTACGCGGTGGTCAGCGGGATGTGGGGCCCGAGCGAGCCGCGCATCCCGATGTCCGACGGGGCCGGAGAGGTCGAGGCCGTGGGGCCGGGCGTGACCGAGTTCGCCGTGGGCGACCGGGTGGTCAGCACGTTCTTCCCGACCTGGCTGGAGGGCACGCCGCGCGTCGAGGGCTTCGCCACCGTGCCGGGCGACGGGGTCGACGGCTACGCGCGCGGGGGCGTCACCGCGCCCGCCACCGCCTTCACCCGCGCCCCGCAGGGTTGGGACCACGCCGAGGCGGCGACGCTCACCACCGCCGCGCTCACCGCGTGGCGGGCGCTGCACGCCGATGCCGGCCTGAAGAGCGGCGACGTGGTGCTGGTGCAGGGCACCGGCGGCGTGTCGCTGTTCGGCCTGCAATTCGCCAAGGCGGCGGGGGCCACGGTGATCGCCACCTCCTCCAGCGACGCCAAGCTGGAGCGCCTGCGCGGTCTCGGCGTCGACCACGTCATCAACTACCGCACCGACCCGGCCTGGGGCGAGACCGCCCGGCGCCTGACCGACGGGCGCGGCGTCGACCACGTCCTCGACGTCGGCGGCCCGGCGACGCTGGAGCAGTCCATGGCCGCCGCGCGGGTCGCCGGCCACGTCTCGGTGATCGGCATCCTCTCGGGGGTCGCGGGCGAGCTGCCGCTGGTGCCGGCGCTCCTGAAGCAGATCCGGCTGCAGGGCGTGCTGGTCGGCAGCCGGCGCCACCAGATCGAGATGATCCGCGGCATCGACGCCTGCGGGCTGCGGCCGGTCATCGACCGCCGCTTCCCCCTCGACGACCTCGTCGCGGCGTTCCGCCACCAGGAGAGCAACCGTCACTTCGGCAAGATCTGCGTCGAGATCTGAGCGGTCCGGCCGGGCCCGAGGCGGTGCGGCGGGCGGTGCGGCGGGCGTTCAGCGGAAGGCGATCCCGAGCCCGTCGGGTATCATCAGGGCCCGGGGCGTCTCGGCCTGGCTCGGCGGCGGCGGCACGTGCGCGCAGCCGTTCTCGCAGAACGTGCGGAGTGTGCGCCGGTCGAGGCCGATGTCGCTCAGCATCTCGTCGTCGAGGGCCGAGAGAATGCGAAGATTTCGCGCCGCGACACGGCTCTTCCGGGCAGATTTCAGGAACGAGAGGATCATGATCCAGCCTCCGTTGCGCCGAAAGATCCGTGGTTTGTCCACGATCGGCCGGAGCAGCGTCGCTTTAATGCGGACTATGCGCATCCTCCGTTCGGATTAAGGGTGGCGCGCGGCGCGAATATTTTTGCCGGAGTGCGCTAGGCGTCCGCGATCGGCTGCGGGCAGAGCAGGAGCAGGCGCACCAGCTCGGCCTGGCGGCGCGTCCCCGTCTTCTCGAACAGGTGGCGCAGGTGCACGCGCGCCGTGTTCCGGGTGATCCGGCGGCGCGTCGCGCTCGCCGCGAGGTCGTTCCCGGCCAGGATGTCGACGGCCAGGGCCGCCTCCGCGGGCGTGAAGCCGAACTGGTCCTGGAGAATGCCGGGATCCGGCAGGCGCGGGGTCCCGGGGTCGGTGAGACGCAGGAGAACCGCGCCCTCGCCGATCGGGCCGAGCGTCCCGGGAATCGCCGAGGCGGCGACCAGGAGCGTCCCGCCCGCGCCCTCCAATCGCACCGAGCCGCCGCGATGGCCCGCGGCGCAGCGGGCGATGACCCGGCGCAGCGCCGCGCTGTCCTCGGGCGTCGCGCCGCGCAGGCCGCCGTGCTCCAGGCACAGGAGGCCGCGCGCGACGAAGGCCTGCGCCGCGCGGTTCAGGAAATGGGCCCGCCCGTACCGGTCGGTCACCGCCAGCCCCTGCTCGAGATGCTCCGCCAGGAGATGGAGCGCCGCCTCCACGAGGGTCGGGTCCGGGAAGGCCGGGGTGCCGCCGGCCTGAACCCGCCGCTCCTGGGCGGAGCCGATCCCGGATATCGTTTCGGCTCTGCGGGTGTGCAGGTGGGATTGACTGATCACGCTGGGATCCTCGCCGGATCGACATCACGATATCAGTAATAACCCGAAACTGGCGTCCCTTATTCCCGCCTTATCCCGGCGGGCCCCCGGTCCGGGACTGAAACAGGTCGGCGAAGGCGCGCAGGTCGCGCCGGTTGAGGTCCGAGACCGCCCAGTAGGTGAGGTCGCCGAGGCGCCAGCGCTCGATCGTGGACCCGTCGAGCCGCTCCTCGCCGGCGCCGGGGCCGTCGGCGGCGGGGACCACCGTGACGCTGATGACGTGCCGGTCGCGGCGATAGACCAGGGTCGGAACGGGGGTGCCGCCGACGATGTCGACCCGGCCGCCGACCAGCGGGAAGCCCTGGTCGGACAGGTCGGGGGCCTCGGGCGCGAGGGTGGTCCGGCCGTTGAACCAGGGCTTCACCACGTGCCGGTCCGAGGAGGCGACGTCGAAGGGCTGGGGCGCCGCGAGGCCGCGGAGATGGCCGGCGAGCACGGCCGCGCCGGTATCCGGGGCGCTGTCGGGGCGGTCGAGATAGACGATCCCGCCGCCGAGCGCGGCCCCGCCGACGAGGCCGACGAGCAGCGTCGCGGCCAGCGCCTGCCGGGATCTGCGCCAGGATTCGAGCCAGGCCTCGACCCAGGTCCCGACCCAGGACCCGAGCCGGGTCCCGAGCGGGTCTCCGAGGCGGCCGCGCGACGGGGGCGGGTCGGTGAAGCCGATCTGCTCGATCACGCGCGCCCGCAGGGATTCCGGGGCGGGCGGCCCCGCGAGGGGCCCGCGCAGGGTGGCCGAGAGGTCGCGGAGGCGTTCCGCCAGGGCCCGCGCGTCGGGATCCGCCGCGAGACGGCGCTCCATGGCCAGAACTTCGCCGGGCGACAGCTCGCCGTCCGCGTAGGCGCTGAGGAGCAGGAGGGTCTCGTCGTCGGTCATCGCCCGTCCTTCGCGAGCCGTGCAAGCAGGTGCTGCCGCGCGCGGCCGAGGCGCGACATCACGGTCCCGATCGGGACCCCCGTCACCGTGGCGATCTCCCGGTAGCTGAGGCCGTGGTACTCGCGCAGGACCAGCGCCTCGCGGAAGGCCACCGGCAGGGCCTCGACCGCCCGGGCGAGCTGCCCCGCGTCGTCGCGGGCGATGAGGGTCGCCTCGGGCGTCTCCGGGACCTCGGTCAGGGCGCCCCCGATCTCCAGCTCGGCGCGGGCCTCGGGGGCGAGGTCGTCGGCGAAGACCACCGCCCGCGGCCGGTGTCGCTGCAGCCAGGAATAGCCGGTGTTGCGGACGATGGTCAGGAACCACGCCCGGGCATTGCCCTCGGCGAACCCCTCGATCGCCCGGTAGGCGCGCAGACACGCCTCCTGCATCACGTCCTCGGCGTCGGTGGCGTTGCCGGTGAGCCAGTGCGCGAGCCGGTAGCCCTCGTCGAGGCGCGGGAGAACGAGCTGGCTGAAGCGCGCGCGCGCCAGGGTCGTCATGTCGGCGGCCGGGCCGGGCCCGCCCCGTCGAGAGCCTGCGAAGCCATGGGGTCCCTGCCCTCGTGCTCCTGCCTGCAGCCTTGTGCCACACAATCGGGAACCGGGCGGCGGCAGGCTTTATTCCCGCGTCCGGGCACGCGAATGTTCGGGGCGCTACTCGGGGCGCTACTCGGGAAGCCTCTCGGGCCGGTGGCGCGTCGCGACCGGCCGCTCCGGAGGCGCCCGGCGGTCCGGCGCCGCGGCCTCGCTCCCGCGGTCCTGTCCGGACGGCGATCGCCGGTCGGGTGCCGGTTCCGGGCAGCCGTCCGGACCGAGGCGCTTGCGGGCGACGCGCTCGGCCGCCGCCCGTTCAGCCGCCGAGGGGTTCGCGCCGCCGCTCTGATCCTGGGCCATGGCCATGTCCAACCGGAGCGGGACCGTCCGCGGTCCCGGTCGTGGCATCCCCGGCGCTGCCGGCCCGCATCACCGCCAACGGGAAAGGGGCAGGCCCCGCCTCCTCGGAGACGGGGCCTGCCCCTGGATCAACCCGCGGGTCGGGTCACGGTTCGGCGCCGGACCCGCGCGTCGGGACGCGTGCCTGCGCGACCTTAGCGGCAGACGCGCCGCGGTCCCCACGGGGTCGGACGGAAGAAGCAGCGCGGGCCGTAGAAGCGCGGCCGCCGGTACATCGGCCGGCAGCGCCCGTACGGGCCGGGCGCCCAGCCAGGGCCGCAGCCGAACGCCACGGTGCTGACCGCGGCGGGGCCGGTGAGCGTATCGGCGCCGGCGGGCGCCAGGGGCGCCGCGCCGGCGGAGGCCAGGCCGAGGCCGCCGACGACAGCCGCGGCGGCCGCGATCATCTTCACGTGCATCATCATCAGACCTTCTGTTCGGTTCCGCGCCGGTCGGCCCGGCGCAAGACCCGGTCAGAATGGTCATCGGCCCTGAATGTCGGCTGACCTCCGCCATCATCGTCTAGAAACAAACAGTCCGGCCGGCGCCCGCGCGGGGGCGGGCGCCGCGGCGGGGCTCTAGCGGCGGTCGGCGCGGCCGAGCAGCGAGGCCGCGGCCGCGGTGGCCCCCGCCAGCAGGATCCCGGTCAGGACCGGGTTGATCGAGGCCCGGGTGTAGGCGCTGCGCATGACGTGGTGGGGCGAGCCGCCCCGCACGGCCCCGTCGCGGCCGGCCGCGTGGAGGGCGCCGTCCCGCCGCTTGCCGGCCGCGCCCGCCGTCTGGCTCCGCGACATCACCTGGGCGCCCATCCAGTCGGTCGCCGCGGGGACCCGCTTGCGCAGCGCGCTCATCAGCTTGCCGCCGCCGCCGACGTAGAGGTCGCGGGGCCCGTGCTCCGCGGCGTACAGGATCGCGTCGGCGACGTCGGCAGGGTCGTAGACCGGCGGCGGCAGCTTGGGCGCCTGCGCCATGTAGTTCCGGGCATGCTCCGGGAACGGCGTGTCGATCGAGGCCGGCTTGATGAGCGTCACCGAGACCGGGGCGCCCTCCTCTTGGAGCTCCATCCGGAGCGCGTCCGTGAAGCCTTTGATCGCGTGCTTGGAGGCGGAGTACATGCCCTGGATCGGCAAGGCGAGGTCGGAGGCGACGGAGCCCAGGTTGATCAGCGCGCCGCCGGTCCGCTTCAGGTGCTGCAGCGCCACCGTCGAGCCGTAGACGATCCCCCAGAAATTGACGTCGAACAGCCGGCGATGGTCTTCGTCCGAAACCTCCTCGAGGCGGCCGAAGATCGAGAGACCGGCATTGTTGACCCAGGTGTCGAAGCCGCCGTAGGCGCGCACGGTCTCTGCGGCCAGCGCCTCGACATCCTCGCGGCGGGACACGTCGGTCACGACGGCCCGGGCCTCGCCGCCGCGCTCCTGGATGTCGCGGACGATGTCGTCGAGGGCGGCGCCGTTCCGGGCCGCCAGCACGACGCGGGCGCCGCGGCGGGCGGCCGTCCGGGCCGTGGCGAGGCCGATCCCGCTGGAGGCGCCGGTGATGACGATCACCTGCTCGCGCAGGGGCTTGTGCCGGATCTGCATGCTGCGTCTTCCTCTCTCGCGTGCTGTCTCGATGGCGGCGCTCAGCCCCGGCCTCCGCCCGGCCGGTCGCGCTCCGCGCCGAGGCTGGTCCCGCCCCGGCGCGCCTCCTCCTTCTCGGTGCCGGCCCGCTCCATCGGGCCGTCCTGCGGCCTGACCGTGCCGGTTGCGGTGTCGCGGGGGCTGTCGGCCAGGCCCGCGCGCTCCGGCTCGCCGTGCGGCATCCGCTCGGCCTGGGTGTCGTCCGGCGTGTCCGCCATGCTGCATCCCTCGCGATGGGCCTGATGCCCTGAGGGCCAACCCGTCAGGCGGCCGGCGTATCCGGCGGCCCCGGCCACGACGGCGGACGCTGCGCGGGCGGAGATGCGGGAGGGTGCGGGTCGGGCGAACGCGCCGCAGGAACACGGCCGCGGGGCCCGTGTTGTCTGCCAAATCTTTTTCACGAGGCGCCGATGTCAGGAACCGCCAAGAAGACCGACCCGAAACTGTGGGACAAGGTCAAGACACAGGTCACGAAGTCCGAGAAGGGCGGGAAGCCCGGCCAGTGGTCGGCGCGCAAGGCGCAGATCGCGACCGCCGAATACAAGAAGGAAGGCGGCGGCTACGCCGGCAAGAAGTCGGCCGACAACCATCTCCAGCAATGGACCGACGAGGAGTGGGGCACGAAGTCTGGCAAAGAGAGCGGCAAGACCGGCGAGCGCTACCTGCCCAAGAAGGCCCGCGAGAGCCTGACCGACACGGAATACGCCGCCAGCACGGCTAAGAAGCGCGCCGATACCCGGAAGGGCAAGCAGTTCTCGAAGCAGCCGAAGGCCGCCGCCGAGAAGGCCGCCGCGGCGCGCGAGGACGGCAAGTCCACCAAGGCGTCCGGAAAAGGCAAGACGTCCGGCAAGGCGACCGGCAAGTCTGCCGGCAAGGCGTCCGGCAAGGTGGAAACGACCAAGGCCGCGCTGATGCGCAAGGCCCGGGCGCAGAACGTGCCCGGCCGGTCGCGGATGTCGAAGGCGCAGCTGGAGCACGCGGTCCACGCCTGAGGCGCGCCGCGGCGGGCCCTCGCCCCCGACGCAAGACGTCCCGGGAATGGCTCCCGGGACGCTCCTCGGCTCAAGCGGCCAGTTTGATCGGGCTGGGGATGCTCAGGTCGAGAGGGGATGCGGCCTGTCCAGAGGCCCGCGCGCCGTCCCGGTGACCGGGACGGCGCGCGGATGGATCTTAGTACGAGCCGAACTTGTAGTTCAGGCCGGCGCGGATCACGGCGAACTCGTCGTCGCGGCGGCCGATGTTGTTGTACACCACCGGGAAGTTGTTGGCAGCGTTGATGACGAACGCACCCTGGTTGCGGGTGTTGCGGTCGAGGTTGACGTACAGGCCTTCGACCTTGAGCGTCACGGCGTTCGAGCGGAAGAAGTTCAGGAACGAGTCGGTGGGCAGGGCGTACTCGATGCCGCCGCCGACCGCGTAGCCGGTGCGGAAGCTGTCGTTGCCGGCGAAGCCGCCGAAGGAGCGGTCGGCGCTGCCCGAGCCGTAGGCGAAGCCGCCGGTGCCGTACACGAGGACGCGGTCGAAGGCGTAGCCGATGCGGCCGCGGACGGTGCCGAAGAAGTCGAGGCTGGAGAGGCCGCGCGGGTCGGTGACGTAGTAGCCGGGGGCCAGCGGACCGACGAGGAAGGCGTTGTTCCGGCTGCGGCCGAAGTCGAGGTACTGGGCGTCGGCCTCGACACCGACGACGATGCCGGAGCCCGGGGTGAACTGGAAGTTGTAGCCAACCTGGCCACCGCCGGTGAAGCCTTCCTGGTTGCGCTGGCTGAAGAAGGCGGTTGTGCCGTTGCCGTAGGGGGCGGGCACGCCGAAGCTGTTGGTGTTGTTGCTGCTGGCGTCGAAGGCGTAGCCGGCGTTGATACCGAAGTAGGCGCCGGTCCAGGTGAAGACCGGGACGGGGGTGAACACCGGCGGCGGGGCGGCGCGGCGCGGCAGGTCGGCGGCCGAGGCGGCGCCGGTCAGGAGAGCCGTAGCGGCGCTCGCGAGCAGAAGCTTCTTGATCATCTGGTCCTCTGTCTCCCGTTGGGCGGGATGTGTGCGGGGCGGACAGAACGCCAGGACGTGCCGGGGCGATAGTGCATCGCTGCAACAGCTCGGAATCGGGTCTTTGACCCCGAAACAGCCGGGTGCGCTGGAGCACATCGCGAAATCGACTGGTCTAGCCCGAGAAGAACTTCGGTATCCGAATGTTTCCAAAAACAAAATGCCCCGTCGCGCTCGAGCGGACGGGGCTTCAGTTTGTCGGTGAACGTTCCCAGGACCAACCAGGAAGCTTCGAGGTTTAATAAATCCTACCGGTCGGCGGCCCGCAAGCCCGATCGCGATCCCGCGAGCGGTTAACATTAATTTACGGGTGGTGCCCGCGCATCCCCGGGCGCGCGAGTGCGGGCGGCGCCGCAGATCTCGCGCGATCCCGTCCCGTATTGCGGGGCTTTCGGACGCCATCGCGCCTCTGTGCGGGCACCACTCGCGCGTCGGGCCGCGGATCTGCACAGATGAAACCGGCCGCCCGACTGGCCCGAGTCTTGATCGCGCATCCCCGGGTCTTGGCGCGCGGCCGCGGCCGGATCGATCTCCTCGGAACCGGCAGATCTCGCGGGGGATCGGCGGCGGCGCGGCGCCGGTCTCCCGGCCTGTGGAGAAGGCGCCGCCGCGCCGGGGCGGCGCGGCGGCCGCGGCTTTTCCGGCGCGCCGCAGGCCCTATCTGCCGGCCTCGTCGTCGGTGGAGATTTCAGGAGACGCGCATGCACCCCGTCGCGCTGCCTTCGATGCCGGCCCTCCGGGCCCGGACCGGGATCGAGGATGCCGGCCCCGCGCCGGCCGGGAGGCCTCGATGACCGACACGCCGGCCCCGTATCTCGCGGTGGCGTTCCTCTCGGCGCTGTGCCTGCTCGTGGCCGGGCTGCAGGCGGAGGGCCTCCTGTGGTGATCCGCCCGGTCCGGAGCCGCGCCGCCGTCCGTCCCGGCGGCCGGCGGAGGCGGGGCGCGACGCGTCCGCCCGCGTAGCCCGCCGATGTTCGGCTTCTCCCTCAGCGCGACCGAGCCCGACAGCATCGCCCACATCATCCAAGTGGCGCTCGCGCCCGCCTTCCTGCTCTCGGCGCTGGCGACGCTGCTCAACGTGTTCTCGACCCGCCTCGGCCGGATCTCCGACAAGGTCGACAGCCTCTCGGCGGAGGCCGCCCGGGCGACGGAAGCCGAGGCCGGCCGCCTCGCCCGCCGGCTGACCTTCCTGCGGCGGCGCTCCTTCGTGCTGGACGTGGCGGTGGTCCTGGCCTCGCTGGCGGGCGGCCTGATCGGTCTGGCCGTGCTCACGCTGTTCGTCGGCGCGCTGCGCGACGCGGCGACCGCGTCCGTCCTGTTCGCCTGCTTCGGAGCGGCGCTGGTCTGCACCGTGGCGGCGATCGCGGCGTTCATGACCGAGATCCTCATGGCCGGCCGCGGCGTCCGCGACGCGGTCGACCGGCAGCAGGATCAGGTTTCGACGCCGCGGTGAGGCCCGTCCCGGATCGCCCGGACGCGCTCCGCGACCGGGGGCGGCCTCCCGGTCTTCCGGAGATCGCGGGGCGAGCCCGTGCCGCGCGCTGCGGCCGCGCCCGCCGTGCGGGCTGGGCGATCCGGAGCGAACGGGCGGTGATTTCGGTTGCGGCGTGCGCGAGCCGGGCCTTAGTCTCGCGGTGGCCCGACTCCGCCGCCGGCGACGCCCGAGTGTTCCGTCATGAGCATCGCGATCCTGATTGCCTTCGTCGCCGGCGCGCTCTGCCTCGGGATCCTGTCCGCGGTCATCCCGTTCGGGCGGCGCGAAGCCGAGGAGCTGGACGAGGCGCTCCCGTACGAGGACGAGTTCTTCGACGTGGGCGGCCCCGTGATCGATCTGGAGCCGCGCCACCTCACCTGACGGCGCGTCGGTCCGAAGCCTACCGGGCTGCCGATCCCTCGGTGCCGGGCGTCGCGGCGTCCTGCCGGGTCGACCAGACCACCCGCCCGGCGGAATCCCGCAGGGCCGCCGAGCCCGCGCGGCCGGCGCGCAGCTCCGCGAAGCGGGCCTTGGCGGCGGCGACCGCCGCCTCCACGAGGGGCCCGGGAATCTGCTCGTCGTGGATGATGATGCCGCCGGCGCTTTCCCGGTGGATCATGCACTGCAGCCGGTAGGGCGCCTGGGTCTCGGGCGTGGCCATGTGGCGATCTCCCGTCCGATCACGGGATCCGCGCGCCGCCGGAACGGCGTGGCGCAAGGATCCCGGGCGCCGGCCTCTCTCGGTACGACGCGTCGAGCGCGATCCATAGCAGATCGGTCCGGCCCGCGGGCGATCCCGCGCGGTGCCTCTCGCGCTCGCCCCCAACATCCCGCGCGGACGGGCATTGCCCGGCGGTCGGACGCCGCCCTGGCTCCGCCAGGCCGCCTCACCCGCCGCGTCGTCGGCGTCCGGGATCGTCTCCGGATCGCCCACGAGGGCGTCGCGCCGGTCGGCCGTCGCGACGCGCTCGCGGTGTGGTCGGCCACCTCGCCGCGCTCAACCGCGCCTGCGGGTGTAGCGCTCGACCACGCGCTGCCGGTGCGACGGGAGCTCCGGCAGGCGGGAGGGGCCCGCCAGGGCACGGTCCCGGGCCGCGGGGGGCCGGGGCGCGGGCAGCAGCTCCGGCGGGAACCGGGGCGTCTCGACGACGACCGCCTCCAGCACGATGGGCCGCATCCGCGGCGCGGAACGCACCGGTCGGCCAGGCCGTGCCGCGAGGGTGCCGAAGGTGCCGAGGGCCCAGAGCCCGAGGCAGAACAGGCCGATCAGGATCCCGTCCCAGGACGGCTCGGTCCGGCACATCAGGATCCCGGTGCCGGTGAGGGCGGCCGCGGCCGCGAACAGGCGCGGTGTCGGATCGGCGGAACGCATGCACCACCGTCGGTGCGGAGCCCTAGGGACGCGTGAACGGGATCGCTTGAATTGTCGGCGCCGCCGGATTCTCCCCAGGCTATTCCCAGGTTCTCTCCAAGTTCTCCTCAGGTTCTCCCGGTACGCACCGGCCCCAGTGGCCGGGACGGGCACCGCGGCCCGGCGGACGCGCCTCAGCCCGCCAGGCTGGACGGGGCCTGCCACGCGACGCCGGGATGCTCGCGGATGTCCCCGGCCCGGGATCCGGTATCGGCGTCGCTCGTCCAGTCGCCGGGCTCGGCGACGTGGGCGATCTCGGCGTCCGGATAGGCGGCCGCCAG
Organism: Methylobacterium sp. 1030; assembly: GCF_040544715.1. Taxonomy (NCBI): domain Bacteria; kingdom Pseudomonadati; phylum Pseudomonadota; class Alphaproteobacteria; order Hyphomicrobiales; family Methylobacteriaceae; genus Methylobacterium; species Methylobacterium sp. 1030. The sequence goes on from NZ_JBEPKM010000013.1 coordinate 131,872, forward strand.
GAACAGGCGCGCCTCGCCCTCGGCCTCGGCCCGGACCGTCACGAGCGGCCGCTCGCCGCCCGCGTCGCGCACCTGCGCGATGAACAGCTTGGTCATGGTCTCCCTCCGGACTCGTCCGCCGGCGCGGCGGGATCAGGCCTGCAGTTCCTCGACGTGGAGGCCGCCAGCCCGCAGATGGTTCGGGATCCGCGTGCGGTCGCGGAAGCCGGCGGCGCGCGCCATCGCGTCGAGGGCGGCCATCGGATCGAGCGCCGCACCGCTCCAGAGAATCGCGCCCGTCGCCGCCTGCATGATCCGGAACACCTTCACGCCACGCTCCCGGTCTCGACCCTCGGACAAGCCGGGGGGACTCGCGGGTGTTCCCGACGAACCGTGGCGGGCGCGCTGCGGCCGATTCGCGCCGGCCCGGCCCCGGCGGGAACGGGCGCCGCCGGGGTGCGGTTCTCCAGCCGACGCCGGCACAAGCCGGCACGGCGACGACCCGCGTCGAGACCCCGCTCGGGATCCAAGGACAGCCATGACCAGCCGCACCGTTCAGTCCGCCCTGCTCGCCCTCGCCCTTGTTGCCGGCAGCGCCGGGATGGTCGCCGCGCAGAGCACGCCCAACGGCAACACCTCGTCTCCCGGCGCCCCCGCGGGCGACAACAGCACCGGCAACGGCGCCACCGGCAGCGGCGCGGCCCCGAGCGGCCGGTAACCGCCGGTTAACCATAAGGGTCGAAGCCCTCGATCCTCACAACCGTGCAACTCACCGTCCCGCGGCCACCCGGCCTGCGGGACGTTCTGTTTCACGGCCCCTTGCCGGCCCCTTGCCGGCCCCTTGCCGGCCTCTCGCCGGCCTCTCGCCGAGCGCGCCGGGACGGGGCACGGCGCGGAGTCCGGTGATTGGAACGGAGTGCCACTTTTCTGGGCAGACAGAATCGCCATATTGTCGGCGTGACCGGGCCGCGCTCGGTCAGGACTAACACGGGCGATGCGACCGAAACCGATCCTGCAGCTCAGGGGCGAGAGCCCGGGTCATCGTCAGGCCGACGACTGGCGCGACGCCGTCGCGCCGTTCTGGGATTTCACGATCCGCCGGGAGGACCTGCCCGATTTCCGCGGGCAGTCCCGGGTCCGTCACCTCGGCACCGCGATCGTCTGCAGCGCCCGCGCTTCCGGGCTCCGGTTCGTGCGCGCGCGGGCCCTGACCGCCCGGATGGGCGTCGACCACATCGTCGCCCACATGCGCGTCTCCGGTCAGTCCCGGGTCACGATCGGCGGCCGGGAGCGGGACTGCGCCCCCGGCGACATCTGCCTGTTCGACCTGTCGCAGCCGCTCTCCGCCGCGTCCACGGACTACGAGGCCATCACGGTGGTGCTGCCGCGCCCGCTCTTCGGATCCCGGCAGAGCGGCCTCGACGCCCTGCACGGCTCGGTGATCCGGGGCGCGACCCCGTTCGGCCGGATGCTCAGCGACCACCTGCACTCCCTGAGCGCGCACGCGACCGGGTTCTCGGAGCCGGAGGCCGCGGCGGCGGCCGAGGCCACGGCCGCGCTGCTCGGCGCGGCGACCCTGGGCCTGCCGGAGGACGGAGGGGGCACGCAGCCGCCCGAGCGGGCGCCTCTGCTCGTCGCGATCCGGCGCTTCATCGAGGCCGAGCTGGCCTCCGCGGACCTGTCCGCCGAGACGATCGGGCGGCGGTTCGGCGTTTCGCGGAGCGCCCTCTACCGGCTGTTCGTCCCCCTCGGGGGGGTCTCCGGCTACGTCCGGCAGCGCCGGCTCGCCCGCGCCTACCGCGACCTCGCCACCGGCGACGGGCGCTTCACCCGCATCTCCGAGGTGGCGTATCGCTGGCGCTTCGAGAGCCCCGCGCATTTCACCCAGGCCTTCCGCGCGGAGTTCGGCTGCGCCCCCCGGGACGTCCGCGACCGGGCCGCGGCCGAGCCCGACCGGTCCCCGGCCGCGGAGCCGCCGGCCCAGGCCGAGACCTGGGCCGACTTCTACCAGTGGGTCCTCAAGCTGGCGGCCTGAGGGGTCCGGGGCCGGCACCCCGGACCTTGTGCCCCCGGCCTCGGATGGATCATAAGGGCCGCGATGACCTTCGGGGTTCGGCATAGGCGCCCGGCCGGGGCGCGGGGCTGGTGGGCGCTCGCCGCCCGCGCGCTCGCGCTCGTCCTGGCGCTGACCGTCGCCGCTCCGGGCGTCGGCCTCGCGGCGGATCTCGCCTTCCACGCGGGCGGCCACCACGACCGGGGCCAGGGCCCGGCCCTCGACGCGCCGGCGGCGCCCGCGACCGTCGATCCCGGCCTCTCGGAGCACCTCCATTGCGGCTGCCATCAGGCGGCCCGCCTGGAGGCGACCGAGATCGCGCCCCCGGCCGCTCCGGGCCGGGTGCTGCCGGGCGCCCTCGCCCAGGGCCGCCCCTCCGTCAGTCCCGACCGCCTGCCGCGGCCTCCGCGCGCGTGAGCTGACGCCGCCCGCGGGCGGCGCTCCGCCCGGCTGCCGAACCGGCTCCGGGTTCACCCCCACGCGACACCTGAACGGGACCCTCCGGGACCGCCGCGCGCGGCACCCCGCCCTCCCGGCCGAGCAGCTTCCCCATGCGCATCATCCTGTCCTTGGCCGCCGCCGCGGCACTCCTGGCCGCCGGCTTCGCCCTCGGCGCCGCCGCCCCCGGCGCCCCGACCCTGCCCGACCGTCTCCGGCAGACCCTCGCGTCCGTCGGGCTCGCCCGAGCCCCGGCCGACGACCACGATCAGCGCTACGCGGCTGCCGCACCGGACCGGCCCAAAGCCGCGCCCGACCCGCACGCGGGCGGCGATCACGCCGGCCACGACCACGACCACGCGCACGACCACGCGCACGGCAACGAGCACGGCGACGCGCACGGCGACGCGCACGGCGCCGACGAGCCTCACGAGGCGGGCACGATCCGGATGCGGCCCGATCAGGTCGCCGGCCAGGACATCGTCACGCGCAGAGTGGAGGGCGGCACGCTGGCGCGCCACCTCCTCGTCCCCGGCACGATCACGCCCGACACCGACCGGATCGCCCGGGTCCCGGCCCGGGTGGTCGGGACCGTGGCCGAGATGCGCAAGCGCCTCGGCGACGCCGTGCAGGCGAACGAGGTCGTCGCCATCCTCGACAGCCGCGAGGTCGCCGACGCCAAGAGCGAGTACCTAACTGCCCAGGTCCAGGCCGAGCTGCAGACGATCAACTTCGAGCGCCAGCAGAAGCTGCTCGCCTCGCGCAGCGCCTCCGAGGCCGCGTTCGAGACCGCCCGGGCCGCCTATCTGGAGAACCGGCTCCGGGTCGACCTCGCCCGCCAGAAGCTGTCGGCGCTCGGCCTCGACGCCGCCGAGGTGGCGGCCGCCCAGAAGCGCGACGAGGCCACCCCGAACCAGTCGACCCTGCGCCGCTACCCCCTGCGGTCGCCCCTCGCCGGCCGCATCGTCGAGCGCAAGGTCGATGTCGGCACGGCGGTCGGCAAGGAGGGCGATCCGGCCGACCTCTACACGGTGGCGGACCTCTCCACGGTCTGGATCGAGCTGTCGGTGCCGACCGTGGACCTCGCCCAGGTCCGGGAAGGCGCCCGCGTGACGGTCACGCCCGGCCGGACGGGCGAGACGGAGCGCCGGGCGGAGGGCCGCGTGATCTTCGTCAGCCCCTTCCTCAACCCCGACACGCGCTCGGCCCGGGTGGTGGTCGCCCTGCCGAACCCCGACTTCGCGTGGCGGCCCGGCACCTTCGTGACCGCCGAGGTCGAGATCGCGCAGGATTCGGTCCCGGTCCGGATCCCCAAGGCGGCGGTCCAGACCGTCGAGGGCCGGAGTGTCGTCTTCGCGCGCACGGCCGAGGGGTTCGAGAAGCGGCCGGTCACCCTCGGCCGCTCCGACGACGAGGCCTACGAGGTCACCGCCGGGCTCGAGCCCGGCGCCGAGATCGCGGTCGGCAACGCGTTCCTGCTGAAGGCCGAGCTCGGCAAGGCCGACGCCGGCCACGCCCACTGAGGAGACGGACGATGATCAGCCGCATCCTCGCCGTCTCGGTCCGCCAGCGCTGGCTGGTGCTGCTCCTCGTGCTGCTGGCCTCGGCCTTCGGCGCCGCCGCGCTCACGCGGCTGCCCATCGACGCCGTGCCCGACATCACCAACAACCAGGTCCAGATCAACACCCTGGCCCCGTCCCTGTCGCCGGCCGACGTCGAGCGGCAGGTCACCTACCCGGTCGAGACGGCACTCGCCGGTATCAAGGGCCTCGAGTACACCCGCTCGCTCTCGCGCAACGGCTTCTCGCAGATCACCGCGGTCTTCGCCGAGTCCCTCGACATCTACTTCGCCCGCCAGCAGGTCGCCGAGCGCATCGCCCAGGTGCGGGAGGACCTGCCCTCCGGGGTCGAGCCGCGGATGGGCCCGATCTCCACGGGCCTCGGCGAGATCTACATGTGGTCGGTCCAGTACGCGCCGCTGCCTGAGCGCGCGGCCGTGCCGGCGGGCCGGCCGGGCTGGCAGACGGACGGGAGCTACCGGACCCCGGAGGGCCAGGCGCTCAGGACGGAGCTGGAGCAGGTCGCCTACCTGCGCACGGTGCAGGACTGGATCGTGCGGCCGCAGATCAAGTCCGTCCCGGGCGTCGCCGGCGTCGACGGGATCGGCGGCTTCGAGAAGCAGTACCACGTCCAGCCGGACCCCACGAAGCTCACCGCCCTCGACCTGTCCTTCGCGGACGTCGCCCGTGCGCTCCAGGCCAACAACGCGAACCAGGGCGCCCGCTACCTGGAGGATAACGGCGAGAGCTACGTCGTGCGCGCCGCCGGCCGCCTGGAGAGCCCGGAGGCGATCGCCGACGTCGTCGTGGCGAGCCGCGGCGGCGTGCCGGTGCGGATCCGCGACGTCGCCACGGTGCGGATCGGGCGCGACCTGCGCACCGGCTCGGCGAGCGAGAACGGGCAGGAGACCGTCATCGGCACCGCCCTGATGCGGATCGGCGAGAACAGCCGCACGGTGGCGGCCGCCGTCGATGCCCGCATGGATCAGATCCGGCGGGCCCTGCCCCCCGGCATCGTCGTCCAGACCGTCCTCGACCGGACGCAGCTCGTCGAGGCCACGATCCGCACGGTGGGCAGGAACCTCTCCGAGGGCGCGGCCCTCGTGATCGTCGTCCTGTTCCTGCTGCTCGGCAACATCCGGGCGGCGCTGATCGCCGCGCTGGTCATCCCGGCCGCCATGCTGATGACCGTGACCGGCATGGTCGAGGGGAGGATCTCGGCGAACCTGATGAGCCTCGGGGCGCTGGATTTCGGGCTCATCGTCGACGGGGCGGTGATCATCACCGAGAACGCGCTGCGCCACCTCGCCGAGCGGCAGCACGCCCTCGGGCGGCCGCTCGTGCTGGAGGAGCGCCTGGAGACGGTGCGGGACTCGGCCGAGGAGATGATCGCGCCGTCCCTCTACGGGCAGGCGATCATCATGCTGGTCTACGTCCCGCTCCTGACCTTCACGGGGGTCGAGGGCAAGATGTTCCAGCCGATGGCGCTGACCGTCATCCTCGCCCTGGCGGCGGCCTTCGTGCTGTCGCTGACCTTCGTGCCGGCCCTGATCGCCATCGCGCTGACCGGCCGGGTCACCGAGGCCGAGAACCCCCTCGTCCGGGGCCTGAAGGCGCTCTACCGGCCCGTCCTCGCGGCGGCGATCCGGGCGCCCGCCCCGTTCGTCGGGACGGCGCTGCTCCTCCTCGTGGGCGCAGGGCTGCTCGCCACCCGGCTCGGGACCGAGTTCATCCCGCAGCTCGACGAGAAGAGCATCGCCCTCAACGCCACACGGATCCCGTCCACCTCCCTCACCCAGTCGCAGGCGATGCAGCTCAAGGTGGAGCGGGCGATCGCCAAGTTCCCGCAGGTCGCCTACGTGTTCTCGAAGACCGGCACCGCCGAGGTCGCCACCGACCCGATGCCGCCGAATTCCTCCGACACCTTCGTGATGCTCAAGCCGCAGGCGGACTGGCCCGACCCGGGCCTGTCGAAGGCCGAGCTGCAGGAGCGGATCGAGGCGTCCTTGAGCGAGCTCGCCGGCAACGTCTACGAGTTCTCCCAGCCGATCCAGCTGCGCTTCAACGAGCTGCTCGCCGGGACACGGGGCGACCTCGCCGTGAAGGTGTTCGGCGACGCCTTCGAGCCGATGCTGGAGACCGCCAACAGGATCGCCGCGATCCTGCGCGGGATCCCGGGCGCCGACGACGTGAAGGTCGAGCAGATCACCGGCCTGCCGGTCTTCGAGATCAGGATCGACCGGACCGAGGCGGCCCGGCTCGGCCTCAGCACCGGGGCGATCCAGGACGTGATCGGCGCCGCCATGGGCGGTCGGGACGCCGGGGTCGTGTTCGAGGGCGACCGGCGCGTGCCGATCGTCGTGCGCCTGACCGATCAGGTCCGCGAGGACCGGGAGGCCCTGGAGAACCTGCCGGTCCCCCTGCCCCCGGGCGCGAACGGCAAGGCCGCCTCCGTGCTCCTGCGGCAGGTGGCGCAGTTCTCGGTGAGCGAGGGGCCGAACCAGATCAGCCGCGAGAACGGCCGGCGCCGCGTCGTGGTCACCGCCAATGTCCGCGGGCGCGACATCGGCTCGCTGGTGGCGGAGGCGCAGGCGAAGGTCGCCGCGCAGGTGACCCTGCCGGCGGGCTCGTACGTCACCTGGGGCGGCCAGTTCGAGAACCTCGCCTCGGCTCAGGCGCGGCTCACCGTGGTGGTGCCGGTGTGCTTCTTCCTGATCTTCCTGCTGCTCACCTCGGCGCTGGGCAGCGCGCGGGACGCGCTCCTGGTGTTCAGCGCGGTGCCGCTGGCGCTCACCGGCGGCATCGCGGCCCTGTGGCTGCGGGAGATGCCGCTCTCGGTGCCGGCCGCGGTCGGGTTCATCGCGCTCTCGGGGGTGGCGGTGCTCAACGGCCTCGTGATGCTGACCTTCATCAAGCAGCTCGTCGCCGCGGGCCGGCCGCTGCGGGCGGCGATCCGCGAGGGCGCCCTCACCCGGCTGCGGCCGGTGGCGATGACCGCGCTGGTCGCCTCCCTGGGTTTCGTGCCGATGGCGCTCGCCACCGGCACCGGGGCCGAGGTGCAGCGGCCGCTGGCCACCGTGGTGATCGGCGGCCTGATCAGCGCGACCCTGCTGACCCTGGTGGTGCTGCCGGCGCTCTACGCGCGGTTCGGGCGCGCCGGTCCGGCCGAGCGCCCCGCGCCCAAGGCGGAGCCGGTGGCGGATCGCGCCGCCTGACGGCTCCCCCGCCTCGGCCGCGGCGGCCCTGAGGCGGAAGGTCAGGCGGGGAGGATGTGCAGCATCCCGCCGACCATCCCGAGGGCCCCGATGCCGATCAGCCCCGCGGCGATGTAGAGCCGCATCCGGCTCGCGTCGGCGGCCGACGGCGGCTGGGGGTCTTCGGGCAGGTCGAACCAATCCATCGGGTGGGCGCAGCCGGTCGGGTGGGCGGGAGGCGCCGCCCTAGGCCTGCCCGATGACGACGGGATGACGGTGGGATGACCGCAGCGCAGGCCGCTACGGCTTCACCAGCAGCACGTTCACCGCCTTGGCGAGCACGTGGACGGTGTCGCCCTCTCGGAGGCCCAGCTCCTCCAGCGAGTCGACCGTCATGACCGAGGCCATGCGGTAGGCGGTGCCGACCAGTTCCACCTCGACCTGGGCCATCACGTCCCCGCGCTTGATCGCCGTCACCGTGGCGGGGATGTCGTTGCGCGCACCGTGTTTCATGGGACCTTCCGGGTTGCGCGGCCCGTCCGGCCGCCGTCCAGGCCTATCGCGGCCGGGGCCTCGGCATCAATCACGACGCCGGGTCCCCGGCCTGGAGACCGCCGGGCAGCGGCCCCGGGCAGGGCCGGATCAGCGACGGCCGGAGGCTCCGGCCGAGCCGCCATCGCTGCCGCCGGGCTGGAATCCGGCCGCGTTCGGCGGCCCCTTCATCCGGCCGTCCTGCTTCGGCATCTCCGAGCCCGGAGATCCGGTCGTCGTGCCCGTCGTCTCGCCTTTGCCCGTCTCGCCTTTGCCCGTCGCGCCCTGGCCCGTCGCGCCCTGGCCCGTGTAGCCGGCCGCGTTGGGCGAACCCTGCATGCGGGTCCCGGTATTCTCCGCGGCCGTGGCGGCCGCGCCTGTCGCCAGGAGGCCGGCGATGGTCAGGCTGATCAGCGTCTTCATGTGCGAATCCTCAAGCGCTTCCCCAGGCCGCCTCTCCGGACGTACCGGGGCAACGCGGCCGGACGGATCCCGTTCACGCCGCCGCGACCGGACCGGCGCGGGCGCCGGGGTTGCGGGACAATACTTGCTGCGATGCGATATTTCTGCATCGAAGACGGGGCGCGAGCCCGTTCCGCGAGGCAATGTATTGATTTATGTACGGAGTTGAGCCGCCCGGCACAATTGCATTCCGTCGCAGAATCTGTTTGAATATTCGGACGCGTTGCATTCCATCGTGGTGACTGAATTCGCTTGCGGCCTATCGGGCTCCGCGAGGAGGTCGAACATGTACGCTTTGGCCAAGACCAGAGAGAGAACCGACTGGGAGCTGGTCGTCGTCTTCGGCAGCTGGATCGTCTTCGAGATCGCGATCCTGATGCTGTGCTTGGTGTCGATGTAGGCTTTCTTCGGGACTACGCCCGATCCGTCGCGCCCCGGGCGGTGCCGGATCCCCGGCCCGGTGGCCGATGCTTGGAGATGCGCGGAGACGCTTGAGAAACCCGCGCGTGCCGGGGCATGCTCTGCCGATCGCAGGAGTCGCCGACAGGGTCGGCGCGACGGCAGGGGACGGGTGCATGGCGAAGGCGGTGCGGGCGGGCGGTGATCGCGAGGCGCGTCAGAGACCCCCGGCCGAGGACGTCCACGCCGCGGAACTCGCGCGCCTGCGCGCCGAGGATCCGGCGCCGCGGCCGCCGGGCTGGCAGCTCTCGCTCCAGGCCGTCCGGCGCTTCATCTGCGGCGACGGCGCGACGCCCGCCAAGGTGGTCTGCGCCCCGGCGCTCGTGGAGCGGGCCATGGTCACCCTGGCGACCTCCCGCGCCCTGCTGCTGATCGGCGAGCCCGGGACCGCCAAGAGCCTGCTCTCGGAGCTCCTCGCCGCCGCGATCAGCGGGCGCTCGACCCTGACGATCCAGGGTGGCGCGTCGCTGACCGAGGACCAGATCCGCTACGGCTGGAACTACGCGCTGCTCGTCGCCGAGGGGCCGAGCCCGCGCGCCCTGGTGCCGGGCGCCCTCCATACCGGCCTCAGCGAGGGGCGGATCGTCCGCTTCGAGGAGCTGACCCGCTGCCCGCTGGAGGTGCAGGACAGCCTTCTCTCGGTCCTGTCCGACCGGGTGCTCGCGGTGCCCGAACTCACCGGCGCGGACGGGATGGTCTACGCCCGGGAGGGGTTCAACCTGATCGCCACGGCCAATACCCGCGACCGGGGCGTCAACGAGATGTCGGCGGCCCTCAAGCGCCGGTTCGGCTTCGAGACCGTCTTCCCGATCGCCGATCTCGACGCCGAGCTCGCCCTGGTGCAGCGCGAGGCCACCGCCCTGCTGGCCCGCTCCGGCGTGCCCCGCGCCCCGGATCCGGAGGTGCTCGAACTCCTCGTGACCTGCTTCCGGGAGCTGCGCGAGGCCGTGGACACCGAGGGCACCGGCATGGAGCGGCTCTCGTCCGTGATGAGCACCGCGGAGGCGGTCAGCGTCGCCCACGCCATCGGCGTGAAGGGCCATTTCCTGCGCGGCGATGCCGGCCGGCCGGAGGACATCGTCGCCTGCCTCGCCGGCACCGCCGCAAAGGACGACGCCGAGGACCTCGCCCGCCTGCGCCGCTACCTCGACCAGCGCGTCAGCCGCCGCTCCGGCGCGGCGTGGCGGGAGTTCTACGCGGCGCGGCACCTCCTCACCCCGCAATGAACCCCGCAATAAGTGGTCCCGCGCCGGATCCCGGCCGCCTGACCGTCATCGGCGTGCGCCACCATTCCCCGGCCTGCGCCGGGCTCGTCCGGCGCACGATCGCGGCGCTGCGGCCGGCCTGCGTGCTGATCGAGGGGCCGGTCGACTTCAACCCGCACCTGCCCGACCTCGCCCTCGGCCACGACCTGCCGGTGGCGATCTTCTCGTTCCGGGCCGACGCGGCGGGCAGCGCCGCCTCCTACACGCCGTTCTGCGCCTTCTCGCCGGAATGGCAGGCCCTGGAGGCGGGCCGGGCGGTCGGTGCCGAGATGCTGTTCTGCGACCTGCCGGCCTGGGACCCGGCCTTCGGGCGCCGCGCCAACCGCTACGCCGACCCGCACGGGGCGCGCGCCGAGGCGGCCGAGCGGGCGCTGGCCGCCGCCCTCGGCGTCGCCGACCAGGACGCCCTCTGGGACGTCCTCGCCGAGGCGGCGCCCGAGGCAGAGCTGCCGGCCCGGCTCGACCGCTACTTCGCCCTGCTGCGCCCGCCCGGCACGGACGATCCCGCCGAGGAGGCCCGCGAGCGCTTCATGGGCGCCTACGCGGCCCACGCCCTGCGGGCGGCCGGCGGCCGGCCGGTCGTCCTCGTCTGCGGCGGCTGGCACGCGGACGCCGTCCGGCGCCACGCCGCGCGGGCGGACGGGACCCGGCCCGAGCCGGCGCCGCCGGAGCCGGACCTGCGCACCGGCAGCTACGTGGTGCCCTACGCCTATCTCCGGCTCGACCGGTTCTCGGGCTACGCGGCCGGCATGCCGGCGCCGGGCTACTACGAGCGCGTGGCCGAGTCGGGCCTCGCCCCCGCGGCCGACTGGGCGATGACGGCGATCACCGCGGCCCTGCGCGAGGCCGGGCAGGTCGTCTCCACCGCCGACCGCGTCGCCTGGCGGGTCCACGCCGAGGCCCTCGCCCGGCTGCGCGCCCATCCCGCGATCCTGCGCGCCGACCTGATCGACGCGGCCCTCGCGGCCCTGGTGAAGGACGCCCTCGACCGCCCGCCCGCCTGGGCGGCCGGCCGCGCCGCGCCCGGCCACCCGGCGCTCGCCGCGATGCTGCGGGCGCTCACCGGCCCGCGCGAGGGACGCCTCGCCCCCGGCACCCGGCAGCCGCCCCTCGTGGCCGACGTCGCCGAGCGCCTGCGCGCCGCCGACCTCGAGCCGGGGCCGGCCCGCCGCAGCGTCGACCTCGACTGGGCCGAGCCCGGTGACCGGGCGCGGGCGAACCTGCTCCACCGGCTGGTCCTGCTCGGGTTGCCGGGGATCGCCCGCGAGGGCCCGGACCGCGCCGGGCCCGGCCTGCCGCGGGAGCGCTTCACGCTCGTGCGCCACCCGCACTGGCTCGGCGCCCTGATCGAGGCCTCGCTCTGGGGCGGGACCCTGGAGATGGCCGCCTCCGCCCGGATCACCGCCCGGGTCGAGGCGGCGCCCGATTCCCTCGGAATCCTCGCCGGAGCCCTGTCCGACGCGCTGTTCGCCGGCCTCACCCTGAAGGGCGAACTGCTCGCCCGCCTGAGCGCGGGCATCGCGGCAGCGCACGACGCTGCCGCCCTGGGCGCCGCCGGGGCCGGGATCGTGCGGCTGTACCGGTTCGGCGACGCCTTCGCGCCGGCGCGGCCGGCCCTGGCCCGCCTCTGCGCCGTCCTGGCGACCCGGGCGCTCTTCGTCGTCGAGGCCGTCCGGGACCCCCGCGCGGGGCTCGGCGCGGTCCCGCTGGTCCTCGCCTGCCGCGACCTGTTCCGCGAGGTCGGCGCGGAGATCCCGGGCCTCGACGACCTGCGCGCCCCGTTCTCCGCCATGCTCGGCCGCCGCCTCGCCGATCCGGAGACGCCGCCGGCCCTCGCGGGGGCGGCGCTCGGCTTCCGGGTCGCCTGCGGCGCGGCCGGATCGGACCCGGAGGCCGCCCTGGCCTGGCTGCGCCGCTTCGGCCTGCCCGCGACGCTCGGCGACTTCCTCGCCGGCCTGTTCGCCCTCGCCCGCGAGGAGATCGCCGCCGACGCGACCCTCGCCTCCGTCGAGGGTCTGGTGGCCGCCTGGGGCGACGACGACTTCCTGCGCGCGCTGCCGTCCCTGCGGATGGCCTTCGCGTGGTTCCCGCCCCGGGAGCGCGAGCGCATCGCCGTCGCGATCCTGCGCCGGAGCGGCCTCGGCGAGGCCCGGGCCGAGGTCGAGGCCCTGGCCTGGATGCGCCAGCGCGCCCGCCCGGCCGATCAGGCCGAGGCCCTGGCCCGCGAGGCGCGGGTCGCCGCGCGGCTCGCCCGCCACGGGTTGACCTGAGCCGCGACAAGGAAAATTTTACCGCCGCGCCACGGGGAGAGGACTGCATGCAGCGTTACGAGCTGACGGCGGGAACATCGGCGAAGTTCTGGGAGGCCGGAGCCGAGGACAGCGTTCTCATCGTGAGATTCGGCCGGATCGGCACGCAGGGGCAGTCCAAGACGAAGAGCTTTCCGAGCGCGCAGGCGGCCCAGGTCGAACTCGACCGGCTGGTGCGGGAGAAGACCGGCAAGGGCTATCGCCCGGCGGGTGAGGCCGCGCCGGCCGGACCGGATCCGGCCTCCGGAGCGGGCGCCGCGGCGACGGGCAACGCCGCCGCATCCCCGGCGGCCGAAGCTCAGGTCGCCGAGGCCCGGTCCGCCGAGACCGGGGCCGCCGGGACGTCGCCCGCCCCCGCCCCCGCCGCCGGCGCGGAGGCGCGCCGCGTCCCGATCTTCACCGGTACGCCCCTGCCCGCCCGCAGCCGGCCCGGCGCGCCCCTCGACGCCGCCGCCGACTGGGCCGCCTTCGCGGCGCGGATCCGCCCGCTGCTGGCGGCCGCCCCGGACGAGGCGCGCGTGCCGGCCGAGGCCCTCGCCGCCCGGCTCGACGGCGCGCCGCCGGCCCTCGACCCGGACGAGGTCCGCGCTTGGCTGGAGCAACTCGAGGCGGCCTGCCCGGCGTTGAGCCAGCGCCCCTGGGGCGCCAAGCCCGGACCGCAGGGGCCGGCGGCCCGGGCGGCGTTCACGCATCTCGCCCGCTGGCTCGTGGCCCGCTCCGGCACCGGGGGGACGCTCGTGGCCCTGCTCGACCGGCTGCGGCCCCGTCCCTCCGGCCGCTACGGCTCGCTCCCGGTCTCGGCCTGGGACATCCCCACCACCTTGGGTCTCCGGGCGGCCCTGGTCGCCGCCCCCGAGGCGGCGTACGCGCAGGCCCTGGACGCGGCCCTCCGGCTCGCCGCTTCGGACCCGGAGCCCACCCTCGCCCGCTGGCTCGCGGTGATCTTCGCGGACGACCGGCCCGGCGCCGACCACGCCCTCTCCGCCCGCGCGGTGCTGGCGCGCTGCGACCCGCCCGATCCCAAGGCCTACGGCAATTCCCACGTCGCCCTGCCGCTGATCGTCGACCTGCCGCCCGCGCAGGCCGCGCCCTGGTACGCCGCGCCCTATCACCGGGCGACGCTGGCGACTTGCGATGTCGGGGCCGAGGAGGCCGCCGCGACCGTGATCGCCGTCGCCGACGCGGCCGGCGAGCCGGCCACCCCCGGCCTCGTCTGGCTCCTGGAGGGGGCGGTCGGCCCCGAGCGCACGATCGTCGCCCGGGCCCTGCTGGAGACCCGCGCCGCCGACGCCCTCGACGCGCTCCTGCCCTTCGTGGGCACCAAGCTGGTCCGCGACGCCCTCGATGCCGCCGACGCGGCCTTCCCCGACTGGATGCTGCGGGCCTATCTGGGCGCGCTCCAGGGCAAGGGGGAGCCCGCCTACGGCCCCAGGGCCGTGACCCTCGCCGCGCGCCACGGGCACGAGACCGCCCGCGCCTGGGCGGCGGCCGAGGGCGGCCGGGGCGCGGGGCGCCTGGACCGGCTGCTCGCCGCCGGCAGCGCGCCGCAGGCGGCCCCCGAGGCCCTGCCGTCCGTGCTCCGGGACCCGCCCTGGCGGCGGCGCGGGGCCGCGCGCGCCCGGTCGGAACGGGCGGTGGCGCCGATCCCGACGCCCTTCGCGCACGGCTTCGACCCCGACGAGGCCCTCGACCGCAGCACCTTCTACTTCGAGGCCGGGACGCTGGTGGAGTCCATGACGGACCTCGCGGCGCGGATCCGCGCCACCGAGGCGGAGGCCCTCTACGACATGCCGATCCCGCCGCCGGCCGAGCCCGTGCCCGCCGCCGACGCGGATCCGGCCATCGCCCTGGCCTGGCTCGACCGCCGGCTCGACCTGGACCGCGACGCGTTCACCGGCTTCTTCTACTTCAACTACGGGCCCTGGTTCCGGATGGTCGGGTGGCAGCCCGAGCCCCTGGCGCTGATGCTGTGGGAGAAGACCGGGCCGCAGCGCGCCCACTACGTCGCGTGGCGGCGCACCATCGCGGTGATGCTGTCGCGCTTCGGCGCGCGGGCCGTGCCCGGCCTCGTCCGCCTCGTCGCGGCGGATCCGGCGCAGCTCCTGCCGGAGGTCGAGCCGGTGGACGCCGCCGACCTCGCCCCGGTCGCCGCCCGGGCCTTCCACCGCACCCGCAAGCTGCGGCCGGCCGCGGCCGCGTGGCTGCGCGCCCATCCCCGCACCGCCGCGCTGCGGCTCCTGCCCGAGACCCTCGGGCCCGCCGGCCCGGACCGCGACGCGGCCGACGCGGCCCTGCGCTTCCTCGCCGCCGAACCCGCGGGGCGCGCCGCCCTCGACGCCGCCGTCGCGGCCTACGCGGAGCGGGATCCCGGCGTGCCCGAAGCGGTGGCCGCCGGCGTCGACAGCGACCCGCTGGAGCAGGTGCCGTCCAAGCCGCCGAAGCTCCCCGACTGGGTGGTCCCCGCCGCCCTGCCCCGCCCGGTCCTGCGGAGCGGCGGCGCCCTGCACGACGCCGCCGTCACCGCCCTGTGCGAGATGCTCGCCTTCTCCGACCCGCTCGCGCCCTACGCGGGCGTCGCGCAGGTCCGCGCCGCCTGCACGCCGGAGAGCCTCGACGCCTTCGCGGTCGCGCTGTTCCAGTCCTGGATCGCCGCCGGCGCCAAGTCGACGGGAGAGTGGGCGATGCAGGCGCTCGCCCTGATCGGGGGCGACCACGCCGCCCGCGACCTCACCCGGCAGATCCGCGCCTGGGGGCAGGCCGGCCTCAAGCCGCGCGGCAAGGCCGGCATCGCCGTGCTCGCCGGGATCGGCACCGACGTGGCGCTGATGAACCTCAGCGCCATCGCCGAGAAGAGCCCGCTGCTGCAGCTGCGCGAGGCCGCCCGCGCCGCCATCGTCGACGCCGCCGAGGCCCGCGGCCTCGACGAGGTCGACCTCGCCGACCGGCTCTCCCCCGATCTCGGCCTTGACGCGCGCGGCGGGCTCGACCTGTCCTTCGGGGAGCGCCGGTTCCGGGTCGGCTTCGACGAGACTCTGAAGCCCGTCCTGCGCGACGCCGAGGGCCGGCGGCTCGCCGCCCTGCCCCGCCCGACCAAGGCGGACGATCCCGAATCCGCCAAGGCGGCGTCCCGGCACTGGGCGGCCCTGCGCAAGGACGCCGAGGCGGCGGCCGGCCTGCAGATCACCCGGCTCGAGGCCATGCTGGCGTCCCAGCGCCGCGTCGCCCCCGGGGTGTTCTGGCCGTTCTTCGCCGCCCACCCGCTGATCCGCCACCTCGCCGGGCGGCTCGTCTGGGGGCTCTACCCGGACGCCGCGCCCGCGACGCCGCCGGCGCACGTCTTCCGCCTCGCGGAGGATCTCTCGCCGACCGACGCCGCGGACGACGCCCTCGCCCTCGACGTCGCGGCGGCCGAGGGCGTGGTCGGCCTCGTCCACCCCCTCCACCTCGACCCGGAGGAACGGACCGCCTGGAGCGGCCTGTTCGCCGATTACGAGATCGCCCAGCCGTTCCCGCAGATCGCCCGCGAGACCTTCGCGTTCACCGAGGCCGAGCGGGGCGCCGCCGAGACCCACCGCTTCGACGGGGTCCGGGTGGGCGGCCGCCGCCTGCGGGGGCTGCGGCCCCAGGGCTGGTCGACCGACACGGGGAGCGAGCACGTCCATGCGGTGCAGCGTCCGGTCGCGCTGCCCGACGGCACCCGCCTCGTCGCGGTCCTCCGATTCGAGGACGGGTTCTGGCACCGGCCCGGCCCGGAGGGCGACGGGATCCAGACGCTGCGGACCCTGACCCTGTCCGACACCGGCTGGCGCGCCGCGGCGGCCCACCGGTTCGGCGACCTCGACCCGGTGACCGCGAGCGAGGTCCTGCGGACGCCGAGCCTGCTCGCCGCCGCCGGCGACGCGTGAGAGGGAGACAGGCCATGGAACGCTACGAGCTGGTCGAGGGCAGCGCGGCCAAGTTCTGGGAGGTCGGCGTCTCCGGCCCGACGCTCACCGTCCGCTTCGGGCGCCTCGGTACCCAGGGCCAGAGCAAGGACAAGACCTGCGCCGACGCGGCCGCGGCCGTGAAGGAGAAGGACAAGCTCGTCCGCGAGAAGACCGCCAAGGGCTACGTCCGCGCCGACGGCGCGGCTCTCGCCCCGGCGCCGGCTGCGGCCCCCACCCCGGCACCGACCGCCGCCGCCACCTCGAAGCCCGCCCCTGCGCAGGCGTCCGGGCCGGTCGGCGAGACAGTTGTCGAGCCCGCCGCGGAGCCGGCGGCCGCCCCGCCCCCCGCCCCGGCCGCGGTCTTCGCGGCGGTGCCGCTGCCGACCCGCCTGCGCCCCGGTCCGCGCCCGGACGCGGCGGAGGCCTGGCGGGCGATCGCGGCGCCGCTGGCAGCCGCGCTCGGCGATGCCGAGGCCGCGCGCCTCGCCGGAGCGCCGCCGGACCGGGACGGCCTCGCCGCCTGGCTGGACGCGATGGTCGACGCCGCGGAGGCGCGCCGACAGGGGAATCCGTCCCGGGCCGCCACCGGCGACGCCGTCCTTCGAGGGGCACTGGAGGCGGTCCTGCGCTACGCCGTGGCCGAGGGCGGGACGGAGACCGTCGCCCGGCTGGCCGATCGCCGCCGCCCGACCCCGAAGACGCCGCGCGCCTACCAGCGCCTGTCCTGGGCCGAGCCGCTCCACCTCGCCCTGCGGGCCGCCCTCGTGCACGCCCCGGAGGCCGATTACGACGCCGCGGTCGCGCTCCTGAACGCCCGGATCGCCGAGGACCACGACTGGCCGGCGGCCTGCGCCTTCGCGTTCATCCTGGCCGACGACCGGGCCGCCCCGCACCCGCTCCAGCCCGTCGCGGTGGTCGAGGCCGCCGCGTCGGCGGGGATCGACGTCGCGGCCGATACGGCCTACCTGCCGCTGCTGGCCGACGCGCCGCCGGAAGCGGTCGCGCGCTGGCGCGCCAAGCGCAGCTACCACCTCTACTTCGTCTACTGCGCCCTCGACGCGGCCGAGGCGGCCGCGACCCTGCTGGCGGTGGCCTGCGCCGCCGGGCAGCCGGCCCTGCCGGCCCTCGACTGGCTGCTGCACTACGCCCTTGACGAGCAGCGTCGTACGGTCGCCCTGGCGATCCTGTCGACCGGGGAGGCCGGGGCGCTCCCGGCCCTGCTGCCCCACCTCCACGAGAAGCCCGTCGCGGCCGCCCTCGACGCGGCGCTGGAGGCGGACCCCGCCGCGATCCTGCCCCGCTGCCTCGCGGCCCTCGCGGGCGGCCGGTCCGAGCCCGCCCTGCGCGCCCGGGTCAACCGGGCGCTCGACGCCCACGGGCTCGACCGGGTCCGCGGCTGGCTCGCGGCGTCGGGCGGGCGCGGGGCCGGCATCCTCGACGCCCTGGCGGAAGCCCGCGCGGTGCCCCTCGCGGAGCCCGCCGCCTGGCCGCGGGTGCTGCGCGACCCGCCCTGGCGGGCCAAGGCCCGGACCCGGGACGACCTCGTCCTCGCCCTCGCGCCGCTGCCGACGCCGTTCGCCCACGCGGTGCCCGAGGTCGCGCCGAGCTACTGGCGCGCGCGGAACGCCGTCACCCTCGACGGCCCGGAGGCGCTGCGGGCCTTCGTGGCGGCCGCCGAGCTTTCCCATCCGACGCAGGGCTGGAGCCGGATCCCGCCCCCGCTCTCCGAGCCGCCGTGCGACGATCCGCCGGCCCTGATCGCCTGGGTCGCCGGCCGCATCGCCCAGATCGACGAGGCCTGCCATTACTGGGCGAACTCGCCCTATCGTCAGCTGGTCGGCAGCCTGGAGCGGCAGCCCGAGCCCCTGGCGCTCGCCCTCTGGGCCCAGTCGCGCGTCGTTGCGGGATGCTTCCACGTCTCGCAGTGGCCGGAGATCGTGTGGGCGATGCTGTCGCGGTTCGGCGAGCGGGCGATGCCGGGCCTCGTCGGGCTGGTCGAGGCCGATCCGGTCGGGCTCCTGCCGGCCGTCCTGGCGGTGGACGATGCCCGCCTCGCCGGGCCCGCCGCCCGCGCCCTCACGAAGCTCAAGAAGGCCCGCGAGCCGGCCCTGGCCTGGCTGCGCCGCCATCCCGAGACCGCCCTCACCCGCCTCTTGCCCGACGCCGTGGGCCGGCCCGGGGCGCTGCGCGACGCCGGCGAGCACGCCCTGCGCGTGCTGGCGCAGGACCGGGCAGACGGCCGCGCCATCATCGCTTCCGTGGTCGCGCGCTACGCGGACCAGGCACCGGACGTGACCGAGGCGGTCGCGCAGGTGCTCGACCGCGATCCCCTCGCCCGCGTCCCCGCCAAGGTCGGCAAGCCGCCCGCCTGGGTCGTGCCGTCCATGCTGACCCGGCCGCGTCTGCGGGACGGGACCGCCCTGCCGGACGCGGCGATCCTGACCCTCTGCGAGATGCTGTCCTTCACCAACCCGGACGCCGTCTATGCCGGCGTGCCGATGGTCCGCGAGGCCTGCACCGAGGCGAGCCTCGCGGCCTTCGCGTGGGACCTGTTCTCCGCCTGGATCGCCGCCGGGACGCCCTCCAAGGACGGCTGGGCCCTGCGCGCGCTGGGCTGGTTCGGCACCGACGCCACCGCCCGCGACCTGACCCGCCTGATCCGCCGCTGGCCCGGCGAGGCCGCCCACGCCCGCGCGGTCACAGGACTCGACGTGCTGGTCGATATCGGCACCGACGTCGCGCTGATGAACCTCAACGGCATCGCCGAGAAGCTGAAGTTCAAGGGGCTCCAGGAGAAGGCCCGGCAGAAGATCGCCCAGCTCGCCGAGGCCCGCGGCCTCACCCCCGAGGAACTGGCCGACCGGCTCGCCCCCGACCTCGACCTCGACGAGCGCGGCGGCCTCGACCTCGATTTCGGCCCCCGCGGGTTCCGGGTCGGGTTCGACGAGACCCTCAAGCCCTGGGTCCGGGACGCCGCCGGCCAGAGGCTCAAGGACCTGCCCAAGCCCGCCAAGGCCGACGAGGCCGGCAAGGCCGCGGCGGCGGTGGCCCGCTGGGGCGCCCTGAAGAAGGACGCGCGGGCCGTGGCGAGCCTGCAGGTGGCCCGCCTGGAGGCGATGCTCGCCGGCGCCCGCCGGGTCCAGCCGGCGGTGTTCGGCCCCTGCTTCGCCGCGCACCCGCTCGTGCGCCACCTCGCCCAGCGCCTCGTCTGGGCCACCTTCGCGGATGCCGACCCGCGGACCGGTCCGGGCCTGACCTTCCGGGTGGCCGAGGACCTGACCTTCACGGATGCCGACGACGCGCCGCTCGACCTCGACCTGACCGGGGCGGCCCCGGGCCTGATCGGCCTCGTCCATCCCCTGCAACTCGACGCCGGGGCGCTGGCGGCCTGGGGGGCGCTGTTCGGCGACTACGAGATCGTCCAGCCCTTCCCGCAGCTCGCCCGCGAGACCTACGCCTTCACGGAGGCCGAGGCCGCCGCATCGACCACGAGCCGCTTCGCCGGGACCGTCGTGGAGGCCGCCCGCCTGCGCGGCATGGCCGCCCGGGGCTGGCCCCTCGGGGCGCCCCAGGATGCCGGGGTGGTGTGGTGGATCGAGCGCGCCGTGACCTTCCCGGGCGGCGCGGCCGGCCAGGCGTCGCTGACCTTCTCGGAGGGCCTGTTCACCGGCGCGGTGGAGTTCGAGGACCGGGAGCAGACCCTCGGCGACCTGACCCTCGGCTCGCCCTGGAGCAGCCGGTCGGATCCGGGCCAGCGCACCTTCGGCGAGCTCGCGCCGGTGACGGCGAGCGAGCTCCTGCGCGGACCGAGCCTCCTCGCCGGGACGCGGCTGCGGTGAGCCTCGACCCGGTCACGCGCTGGCGGCTCATCCTGGGCGAGGCGGCGGATTCCGCCTGCGCGGGGGCCGGCTGCGCCCTCTCGGGCGATGCGGCCGCCATGGATCAGGCGCTCGACTGGCTCTACGGCCGCGACGCCGAGGGCGCGTCGCGGGGGGAGCGCCGCCAGGGCGGCCGCGAGGGCTCGACCCTGACGGTGCCGGGCTGGATCAACGCGGTCCACACGCTCTTCCCCCGTGAGACGATCGAGCGGCTGGAGCGCGACGCGATCGAGCTCTACGCCATCGACGACGTGGTCACGAACCCCGAGGTGCTGTCCCGGGTCGAGCCGAACGAGACCCTGCTGAAGGCGGTCCTGCGCACCAAGCACCTGATGGCGCCCGACGTGCTGGTGATGGCCCGCAAGCTCGTGCAGGAGGTGGTGCGGCAGCTGATGGAGCGGCTGGCCCGGGACCTCGCGGTGGCGTTCTCGGGGGTGCTCGACCGGCGGCGCCACACCCGCCTGCCCGGCGCCCGCGACCTCGACCTGAACCGGACGATCCGCGACAACCTGCGCCACTACGATCCCGAGAGCCGGCGGATCACCGTCGAGCGGCTGCACTTCTTCGCCCGGAACCGGCGCCAGATGCGGCCCTGGCAGGTGATCCTGCTCGTCGACCAGAGCGGGTCGATGCTCGATTCGGTGATCCACGCCTCGGTGATGGCCGCCTGCCTGTGGAAGCTCCCCGGCATCCGCACCCACTTGGTCGCCTTCGACACGGCGGTGGTGGACCTGACCCGCGACTGCGACGACGCCTGCGAGATGCTCATGAAGGTCCAGCTCGGCGGCGGCACCGATATCGGGGGCGCCGTGCGCTACGCGGCCGGCCTGATCACTGCGCCGGAGCGGGCGATCGTGGTCCTGGTCTCCGACTTCTACGAGGGCGCGAGCGAGGCCGCCCTGGTCGAGCAGGTGCGGGCGCTCTCCGGCCAGCGGACCCGCGTGCTGGGCCTCGCGGCCCTCGATTCGGAGGCGCGGCCCGCCTACGACCGGGCGATGGCCCAGCGGCTCGTGGCGGCCGGCGCCGAGATCGGCGCGATGACGCCCGGCGAACTCGCCGGCTGGCTCGCCGCCGCGATCCGGGCCTGAGCGGCGCCGATGGCCCGCCCCGACCTCCGCGCCCTCACGGATGACGGCCTGATCCAGCTCGCCAATGCCGGGCTGGTGAAGCGGGCGCTGCGCGAGGTGGCCGCCGGCCAGGGGCCGGACCTCGCGGAGGCCGGGGACGGCACCGTCGAGGCGCGCTTCGCCGACGGCACGGTCACGCGGCTCGGCCCCGGCCGGCCTCCCGGCGAGGCCAGCTGCACCTGCCCGGCGAGCGGGATGTGCCGGCACCGGGTCGCCCTCGTCGTCGCCTACCGAGCCGCCCCGGTCGCGGACGGGCCGGCCGACGGGACCGGCGATGGGGCCGGCGATGGAGATCCCGAGGGTGCGGCGGTGCCGGCCGCGGCGCCGGTCGCCTGGGATCCCGGCACCCTCGACGGCGCGGCCCTCGAGGCGGGGCTCGGCGGCGCGGCGGCGGCGGAGCTGCGGCGCCTCCTGGCGGGTGGGATCACGGTCGGGCTGGAGCGGGGCGCAATCCCGGCCGCGCGGCTCCCGACCGCGACCGTGCGCTTCCTCGTGCCCGACGCTGTCGGCTACGCCCGCTGCGACTGCGCAGCCGGGGGCGGCTGCGCCCACGTCGCCCTGGCGATCCGCGCCTTCCGGGATTCCGCGGGCGCCCCCGAGATCCGCCTCGGCGGCGCGGCCCCGGCCGGAGCGGAGGCGAAGCCGGCGGAGACGGACCTCGCGGAGGCCGCCGACCGGGTGGTCGCCGGCCTGCTGGAGGCCGGGGTCGTGTCCGGACCGGAGGCGCACGGCGCGGCCCTCGTCCGGCTCCGGCGGGCGGCCGAGAGGCGGGGCGCCACGCAGCTCCTGCTGGCGGAGGCGGACCTCGACGGGCAGGTCGCGGCCTATGCCGCGCGCCACGCCGCCTACGACGCGGCCGTCGTCCTGGCGCTCGCCACCGAACTCCTCGGCCGCGTCCGGGGCGGTGAGGCCGCCCTCGGCCTCGGCCAGCCCTACGAGACCGCCATGGGCAAGACCCGCCTCGTCTCCCTGGGTGCCCGGCTCCTCGCCCGCGGGCGCGGCGCCACCGCCCGGGTGGCGCTGGCCGACACCGATACCGGCGCGCTCCTGGCGCTGGAGCGCGCGTTCGCGCCGGGCGAGGCCGAGGCGGATATCGCGGCCAGCCTGCCCGGGCGTCTCCTGAGCCCGGGCCTGTCCGTCTCGGGCACCGGCCAGGGCCAGATCCTGACCAACGTCGCGCGGCGCCGGGCCGACGGGCTCCTCGCCCTCGGCCAGGGCGCGCGGGGCCGCACGGCGCTGCTGCCGCGGGACGCCCTGGTGGCCCTGCCGGCCCCCCTGGCGGCGCCGGACGTCCCGTCGATCCTGCGCCGCCTCGCCGACCGGCCGCCCGTCTTCCTGCGCCCGCGCGACCGGCTGGAGGCCTTCCACGTCTTCCCCGTCGAGGCGGTCCTGGGACAGGCCTGGGCGCCCGGCGCCCAGACGTGGCAGGCCGCCGTCGCGCTGCCGGGTGCGGGCGGCACGCTGCATCTCGCCCGCGCCTACGACCCCGCCGCGCCGCACGCCCTGGACGCCCTCGCGGGCGCCTGCGCGGGGCGCTGGGGACCCGTGCGGCAGGTCGCCGGCCCGGTGCGGATCGCGGACGGCGCCCTGGTCTGCGATCCCTGGTCGGTGTCGGTCGACCGGCTCGTCGTGCCCGACCTCGCCGTCCCCGACGGCGCCGGCCACCCGATCCCGCCGGCGCCGGACCTGGGGCCGGCCACGCTCCTCGACGAGGCGGCCGCGCTCCTGGCGAACGCCCTCCATGCGGGGCGGCGGGCCTTCGCGGCCAGCGCCCGCGCCGGCGGGGCCGACCTGGTCGCACGCCTCGCCGCGACCGGCTATCCGGCCACCGCCGCGCGGCTCTCCGCCTTCCTCTCCGCCACCCTGGCGGCTCCGGGCGCGCAGTCCGAGCCCTTCGCCCGGGCCGCCCTCTGGGTCGCCGCCATGCGCGACGATCCCGGGCCGGAAGAGGCCTGATGAGGCTCGATCACGGAATCGTGCGCGCGCGGTTGCCCCCTCGGTCCCGCTGGGGCAGGTTGCCGCGGCTTCGGGCGCCGCGATTCGCCGGCCGGCCCGTCCCGGTCGTTTCGCGAGGAGCCCGGATGCGAGGACCCGTCGACCGTCGCGCGCGCGCGACGCATCCCTGCCCGGCTGCGCGGGCCGGCGCGGTGGCATGAGGGTCATCCGCGCGGCGCGCCTCCACCTGCGGGACGCCACCTCCGACAAGGTCTACGACGTCGACCTGATCGAGAACGAGGCCCTCGGGACGCCCGAGCGCTACTTCGTCAACACGCGCTACGGCCGGCGCGGCGCGACCCTGCGCGAGGGCTCCAAGACGCCCCAGCCCGTGACCGCCGAGGCGGCCGCCCGGGTGTTCGACAGCGTGGTCGTCTCCAAGATCAACGGCGGTTACCGGCGGGTCGACGGCCCGGAGACCGCCGCACCCGAGGCGACGCCCGACGGGCGCGATGGCGTGCTGCGGGCGCGGCTCTCCGCCTGCCTGCGCGAGAGCTGGGCCGAGCGTGACCGCGACCGCCTGCTCTGGCGCATCGGCGAGTTGCGGCTGGCCGCGACCGCCCCGGACCTGATCGCCCTGGCGCGGGGCCTCGGCCCGGCGCGGGCGAGCTACGCCCTGGTCTGGGCGCTCGCCCGGGCGGCGGGCGCACAGGCCGGTCCGGCGCTCGCGGCGATCGCCGCCGAGGCGCCCGGCAGCGTGGTCCGCGACCTCGCCCGCTTCGCGCTCACCGCCCCGCTCACCGGGCCCTACCGGCCGCCGGAGGCCGAGCCGGACCTGCCCGGCATGGTCGCCCGGCCGGCCGAGGCGGGCGACGTCGACGGGTTGTGCGGGGCGCTGGACGGCCTTGCCCGGCACGATCCGGGCCGGGTCGGGCCGGCCCTGGTGGCGCTCGGCCGCCGGGCGCAGGCGGCGCCCGGCCTGCACGCGACGCTCTGCGCCGCCCTGCTCCGGCTGCCGGCGCGGCCGCCCTACCTGATCGGTCTGCGGCGCCTCTTCAAGCACGCCGAGATGGCCGACGATGCCGCCCTGTTCGGCGCCACCGCCCAGCGCTTCGAGACCGCGCAGGCGATGTATCAGGCCGGCCGGAGCCACGCCTACGTCCCCGACCTCCGGCGCTACGTCGCGGTGGACGCGGCGCGCCAGGGGCCGGAGGCGCGACTCGGCCTGTCCACCGGCACCCGCGCCTACATGAAGCGGCGGATCTGGCGCGCCCTGCGCAAGCGCGGCGCCGTCGGGGACCCGGCCTTCGCGGCGCTGGCGGCGGGCTTCCTGCTGGCGCTCGGGCCGGAGGATCTCGATCCCCCGACCCGCTGGACCGCCTGGGGGCGGCAGCCGGACGGGACCTGGGGCCGGCAAGCGCGGGCGCGGGGACCGCTCGGCCGCAACTGGACGGCGAGCCATCTCCTGTACCGCCACGCCCCGGAGGCCCGGCCGCGGACGGGTTCGCTGACTTTCCTGGAGACCGGCGCCGTCGATCCCGACCGGCGCGACGAGGCCTTCCCCGACCTCTGGAGCGCCCGCCCGGACCTGGCGCTCCGCCTCGCCGCGGAGGGGCGGATCGAGCCGGTGGCGCGGCTGGGCCTGCGGGTGCTGCGCGCGGACCCGCGGGCCTGCGCGGCCCTGACGGCCAGCGAGATCGGGCGCCTGCTGGCCTCCCCGCACGACGCCGTGCGGACCTTCGCGTTCCGGACCGCCCAGGCGCGTCTCGCCGCCGGGATCGCCGAGCCTGCCGAACTCGCCGCCCTGGTGGCGGCGCTGCTCGCGAGCCCGGAGCCGGAGGCGCGGGCGCTGGCCCTGCGGCGCCTCGAGGCGGAGGCGCCGATCGTCTGGTCGGATCCCGACCTCGCCGCCGCGCTGCTCACGAGCCCGGAGCCGGACGTCCAGGCGGCCCTCCCCGGCCTCGCCGGGGCGCGGGCGCTGCCCACCGGGCTCGCGGCGCCCCTGGTGGCGCGGCTGGTGGCGTGGCTGCGGGCGATGCCGCCGGAGCCCGACGCGGCCGCGACGACCGCGATCCGGGGCCTGCGCGCCGCCCTGCCCTTCCTGTGGCCGGACCGCGACCTGCCGGTCGCGTCCGAGACCGCCGCCGCCCTGATCGCCCACCCGTCCGCCGCGGTCCGGTCCGCCGGCCTCGCCCTCCTGGCGCAGTCCGAGGCCGGGGCCGCCGGCCTGCCGCCGGAGAGCTGGGACGCGCTGATCGGCGCGGAATCCGAGGACATCCGGATCGCCGCCCTCGTCCTGCTGGCGCGCCTCGACGACGCGCGGCTCGGGCTCTACGCGGACCGGATCGTCGCCTTCGCCAGCGGGCCCGACAGCGCCGTCCGGCGAGCCGCCCGGCCCCTTGTGGCGCGCCTCGCGGCGGCGGATCCGGGCCTCGCTCCCCGCCTCGCCCGGGAGCTGATCGGCAGCCTGTTCCGCGCGGCGCCCGACGACGCCTACGCGGCCGACACCGTGGCCCTGCTGCGCGAGGCCCTGCCGGGGGAATGCGCCGCCCTCGACGACGGCACCCTGTGGCGCCTGCTCCAGGCGCGGGCCGACGGCGCCCGCCGCCTCGGCGCCGCCCTCCTGCCCGACCGGCGCCCCGAGGCCCTCAGCGTCCGCCAGATCGCCCGCCTCGGCAGCCACCCGTACCGGGCGGTGCGGGACTGGGCGACGGCGGCCTTCGCGGCCGATCCGCCCCGGTTCCAGGCCGCGGCGGCCGAGGCCGTCCTCCTCGTGGAGAGCGACTGGCCCGACACCCTCGCCTTCGCCCGCGGCCTGTTCGACGCGTGGCCGGAGACCGCCTGGACGCCCGAGGCGCTCGCCGTCGTCACCGACAGTGTCAAGCCGGAGGTCCTGGCCCTCGCCCGCCATCTCCTGCGCAGCCGGCTCCGGCCCGAGGACGCGGAGGCGCAGGTCCTGCGTCTCCTGGAGCACCCCGCCCCGTCGATGCACCTCCTGCTCACCGAACTCCTCACCGAGCAGGCCGTGGCGAGCGAGGCGGCCTTCGCGCGGCTGATCCCCCTCGCCCGCATCGTGATGCTGCAGGTGCTGCGCGGCCGGGTCGCCAAGGACCGGATGGCCGCCTTCCTCCGGGCCGAGGCCCTGCGCAGCCGCGCCCGCGCCGAGGCGCTGCTGCCGCTCCTCGCCGACCTGACCCTGAGCGGCACGGCCCGGGACCGCAGCGCCGCGATCCTGGCCCTGCGCGACGTCGCCGACGCGCATCCCGATCTCGCCGTGCCCCTCGTCCGGCGCCCGCCGGAGGCGCGGGGACCCGTCTCCGTCTCGGAAGAGGCCCGATGAACTTCGTCCATCGCTACCTCGGCGAGAGCCGGGCCGTCTCGGATGCGGACGCGACCCGGCTCGGCTTCGTCCCCGACACCCTGCGCGAGCCGACCTACTTCGCCGGGACGGTGGCGCGGCACCTGCCGTTCCGGGAGGCGATCTCCGCCCTGCACCACGTCGTCGTGTCGGACCTGCGCTTCAAGCCGAAGGACCGCACCGCCTACTTCGCGTGGCTCCAGGCCCACGAGCAGGAACTCCTGGCCGAGGCCCTCGCCGAGAAGGACAGCCTGCGCGCCGAGATCGAGGCGCTGCGCGCCGAGTCCCGGGACATCGCGGCCCGCTCCGACGCGGTGATGCGGTCGTTCTACGACGCGCGGAAGCGGTACTTCGACTATCTCTACCGGGAGAACCTCGACGCCTGGATCGTGCTCGACCCAGTCATCACGGTCCATCCGGACGAGATCTTCTTCGAGGCGTTCAGCCTCGACGAATCGAGCTACGGGCGCCTGTCCTGCGACCACGACACGTTCGCGCGCATCGGCGACATGGCCTGCGGCACGACCAACATCGACTACAGCCACGCCCTCTACGACGAGTTCCAGAAGATCCGCAGCTACCGCGACACCGAGCTGGCGATCGACCCGACCGGCTTCGCGGTCCAGACCTCCGGCGAGGCCGCCTATCGCGAGGACAAGATCGACCTGCCCGATTCCTGGATGCGGGGCTTCCTGCAGGTGTCGAGCGCCATGGCGCAGCCCGCCCACGTGGTGGACCTGCACCCGGTCGACATGCACGCGATCCTGACCCGCCTCGCCGCGCGCCGGGAGCGCCACGGCCCGCGCTCCCTGCGGTTCCTGCTCGAGCCCGGCCGGCCGGTCAGCGTGCTGATCGAGCCCTGGAACGAGCGGCTGACCTTCCGGCGCTCGATCTACCGCGGGGGCGAGACGGCGGAGATCCGCCTATGGGGCCGGCGGCGGCTCGCGATCCTGGCCCGGACCCTGCCGCTCGCCCGGTCGGTGCGGCTGCACCTCCTCGGCACCGGGCTCCCCGCCTTCGCGGTGGTGGATTTCGGCGGCCTGCGCTTCACGCTCGGCCTGTCGGGCTGGACCGCCAACGACTGGTCCCGGGCCGGGCAGTTCGACCTGCTCGCGCCCCGGGCCGACGTCGACGCCGACACCGCCGCCCGGGTCTTCGCGGCGCTCCGGCGCCACCACGCCGCCGACACCGGGCAACTCGCCGCCGAGACCGGCCTCGACCGGTCCACCGTGGAGGCGGCGCTCGGCGGCTACGTGCAGGCGGGCCGCGCCATGTTCGACCTCGACAAGCGGGTCTACCGCCTGCGGGAGCTGACCCGGGAGCCGCTGGCGCCGGGCGCCCTGCGCTTCGCCTCCGAGCAGGAGGCCAAGGCCGACCGGTTCCTGGCGGCCGGACTGGTCACCCTCGGGCCCGTCGAGCAGGCCGGCGACAGGCGGCGCCTGAGCGGGACCGTGCTGGACGACGGCCGGAGCCTGACGCCCGCGGTGGAGCTCGATTCCGACGACCGCATGGTCGGCGGCAGCTGCCAGTGCGGGTTCTACACCCACAACCGGCTGACCCGGGGCCCCTGCGAGCACATGCTGGCCGTGCGCCGCCTCGTCCACGCCCAGGTCGAGGGCAAGCCGGTGCGGTGGCAGGCGTGAGACGGACCCGATTGATGCGGCCGCGCGCCTGGCCTATCCTCCCCGCGACGAGGGGCGTCGGCCGGGGCGGACCTTGCATTTCGGGCGGCGATTCGCCGTCCCTGCACCCTGCCCGGCAAAGCGTCACTGGCCCGCTCTTCACTGGGCCGGCACTGACCACCGGTGCGCGTTCGCGGTTTGGGTTCGCTGAACCCAAACGCGCACCGGTGGTCGTGCCGGCGTCGAGTGGACCGGGCCAGTCCCGAGACTTGACGAAGGCATCCCGGCCGACGTCCCCCGTCACGCCTCCTGCCCGTGCCGGAGGCCGCCGATGAGCCAGCAGCCCGGCAGCCTGACCCGCCAGCAGCTCTACGACCGGATCCGCGAGAGCTCGAAGGACGAGGTCATCCTCGAGGAGATGATCCGGCTCGGCTTCTGGCCGGACGGGGAAGCGCAGCCCAACCCGCCGGACGACCTGATCCGCCGCCGCGGCGAGATCGCCCGCGCCCTCGCCGACCTGCACCGGCGGGAGGCGGCGTGGCGCGACCCGGAGGCCGCCCTCAAGGAGATGCATCGCCGCCGCAAGAAGGCGGCGCTGGAGCGGCGGCGCGAGACGCGGCTGCGCAACGCCCGCGACCGCCACGCGCGGGCGCAGGCATGGCACGCGCGCCGGGAGGCGGAGATCCTCCATCTCGGCGACGGCGTCTCGGCCGGCCTCGCGCACGCGGACGCTCCGGGGCGGGGGCCCGCCCCCGGTCTCCCGCCCCTGACGAGCCCGAAGGCGCTGGCCGAGGCCATGGGGATCGGCCTCGGCGAGCTGCGCTTCCTCGCCTACGACCGGGCGCTCAGCGCGGTGAGCCATTACCGGCGCTTCACCATCCCCAAGAAGGCCGGCGGCCTGCGCCGCATCTCGGCGCCGATGCCGCGCCTGAAGCGGGCGCAGTACTGGATCCTCGACGCACTCCTCGCCCGCGTCCCCGTGCACGCGGCGGCCCACGGCTTCGTGCCCGGCCGCTCGATCGTCACCAACGCCGCCGCCCATGTCGGGCGGGACGTCGTGGTCAATCTCGACCTCAAGGATTTCTTCCCGAGCCTCGACTACCGGCGGATCAAGGGGAAGTTCCGGGGCCTGGGCTACGCCGAGCCGGTGGCGACCGTGCTGGCGCTGCTCTGCACCGAGCCGGACGTGGACGCGGTCGAGATCGACGGCGCCCGCCTCTACGCCGCCCGGGGGCCGCGCCGGCTGCCGCAGGGCGCGCCGACGAGCCCCGCGCTCACCAACCTCGTCTGCACCCGGCTCGACGCCCGGCTCGCCGGCCTCGCCGGCAGCCTCGGTTTCACCTACACGCGCTACGCCGACGACCTGACCTTCTCGGCCTCCGGCGAGGCCGCCGGCAAGGTCGGCGCGCTGCTCAAATACGTCCACGCCATCGTTGCCGGGGAGGGCTTCACCGTCCATCCGGACAAGACCCGCGTGATGCGCCGCGGCCGGCACCAGGAGGTGACCGGGCTCACCGTCAACGAGGGGGTTGGCGTGCCCCGCGAGACCCTGCGCCGCTTCCGCGCCCTCCTGCACGGGCTCGAGCGGCACGGGCCGGCCGGGCGCCGCTGGGGCGCGGCCGGCGAGGCGGGCGTGCTCCGCGCCGCGGTCGGCTTCGCCCAGTTCGTCCGGATGGTCACGCCGGAGACAGGCGCGCCGCTTGTCGCGCAGGCCCGCGCCCTCGCGGACCGCCATTCGGCCCCGGCGACGGCGCCCCGGCAGCCGGACTTCCGCGCCCGGTCCGCGCGGGGCGAGGTGCCCCTCGCCCGCTGGTGGGTGCCGGCCCCCCGCCCCGCGCCCGAGCCGGACCCGATCCTGGCCGAGGCCGAGGCGGCCGCCGCCCGGGAGGCGGCCGAGATCGCGGCCCGCGCGGCCGCGCCGATGCCGGGCCGCAGCGGCGTGCCGGCCTCGGGGCGCCCGCGCCTCGGCGCCCCGGAACCGGCCTCCCGCGCGGAGGCCGCGCCGGACGCGGGCGCCGAGCCCGACGACGCCCCGATGAAGCCCTGGAAGGTCGTCCTGGGGATCTTCGTCCTGTTCCAGGCGGCCGCCCTGCTGCACCCGGCGCTCGGGCTTCTGGTCCTCGCGGTGGCCCTGCTCCTCGGCCTGCGACGCCTGCTGCGCCGCTGGCGACGGCGCCGATGAGCCCGGCCCGGAGCCTCCCGGCCGGGCACCTCCGGACCAGCCTCGCCGCGCTCTTCGCCCTGGCCCCGGTCCTCTCGCTCGGACCGGGGGCGTCCCGGGCCGACGAGGCGCCCGCCGCACCCGTCTTCAACAAGGCCGAGGCTGCGGAGATCGCGGCGCCGCTGCGGCAGGACCCGGCCTTGCTGCGCAGCTTCGGCACCTGCCCGGCCGACACCTTCGCGCGGGAGCGCCCGCTCTGGCGGTGGGCGTTCGCGCCCCGCCGGCCCACCGAGCGCCGCTGCGCGCGCGAGCCCGCTTCCTGCTACGCGCTCTGCACCCGGTGGTCGAACGCGCCGGCCTGCTTCGATCTCGCCCTCGCCCTGGAGCACCACTCCCTCGACGTCGCCGACATCCTCGACAAGGAGCGGCTCTACGCCCTCGCCTGCGCGGGCGGGTTCCCGGCGGGCTGCACCAACCGGGCGGCCGGGATCCGGAACGGCGGCTACGCGGAGGATCCCTTCCGCGACGCGCCGCGCGCCGACACGGATGCCTGCCTCGCCCGGAGCTTCCGCCTCGATTGCGACCGGCGCGGCGCCTGGGGCTGCGCCATGCTCGGCCAAGCCTATCGCCTCGGCGAGGGCGTCGCCGCCGAGGCGTCCCGGGCCCGGGCGGCGTTCGACATGGCCTGCGCGATCAACCCGGACTTCGCGGCCTGCACCTTCGCCAAGCGGCAGCTGGCCGAGATGGGCGCGCCGTGAGCGCCGGCGACGCCGGACCGGATTCCGACGCCCTGCGTGCCCTCTACGGGCGGGTCGACCCGGAGCCCGAGGGGCCGCCGGCCCCGGGCCACGCCCGCGCCTCCCTGTGCGTGGACGTGGGCGACTGGGACGACGTCGCCGCCGCCGAGCGCTGGATGCTGGCCCA
The DNA here is from genome assembly GCF_040544715.1 of Methylobacterium sp. 1030. Taxonomy (NCBI): domain Bacteria; kingdom Pseudomonadati; phylum Pseudomonadota; class Alphaproteobacteria; order Hyphomicrobiales; family Methylobacteriaceae; genus Methylobacterium; species Methylobacterium sp. 1030. The sequence continues at coordinate 163,052 of NZ_JBEPKM010000013.1, forward strand.
TGCCGGCCGGCTCACCCGCGTGCGCAGCACCGGCTGCGGCTGCTGCGTGATCGGCTGGGACATCGAGGGGCCGGCGGCGCTCATCGCCACCCTGCCGGCGGCGCTCGGGGCAACCTCCGACTGGGCCGGCCCGGCCGCAGCCCCGTGGCGCGCGGCGAGCGCGCGAGGCCGGCGCCTCTGGGAGCACGGGTGGGAGCGCTGGTGGGAGCGCTGGGTCCGCCGCCGCTGAGACGCGACCGACACGCGGCCGAGATGGGGAGCCTAGCGCGGTTCCGCGACGGCCTCGGCGCGGTCCAGCACCGGCGGCGCCGGCCTCTGCTCCGGGATCAGCCGGTCCGGCGCCGCGCCGCGCTCGAGGGTGGCGACCGCCAGGGGCGCGCCGCGGCCGCGCAGGGCGTGCGTCCCCAGCGCGCGGGCGCGGACGCCGTCGGGCAGCCGGTCCAGCCGGTCGAGGAGATCCTGCGAGATCAGGATGTCGACACCCAGCGGGCGGCACAGGGCCTCGATCCGCGCCGTCACGTTCACGGCGTCGCCGAAATACGCGATCTTGTGGCGGTCGACCCCGACTTCGGCCGTGACCACCGGACCGCCGTGCAGCGCCGCCCGGAGCCGCGGGACCGTCCCGAACCGGGCTTGCCAGGCCGCGGCGTCGGCCTCGATCCGGTCGAGCACCGCGAACACGCAGGTCACGCAGCGCGCGTCCTTGAGGCCGCGCTTCATCGGCCACGTGATCATCGCGAGGTCGCCGATGAAGTCGTCCGTGGAGCCGGCGTTGCGCCGCACCGGCTCGGCGAGCGTCGCGAACACGGTGCTGAGATACTCCTGGGCACGCAGGTCGCCGTGGGTCTCCGCGAAGGCCGTGGAGCCGACCACGTCGAGGAACAGGAAGATCCGCTCCTCCTGCACCGGCTTGTGATAGCGGCCGATCATGAAGTTCACGAACACCTCGCCGCCGATCAGGTCGCGCATTCGCATGACGAAGACCAGCAGGGCCGACACGGCCAGCGAGTAGGCGAGGAACCGTGGCGTGATCCGCACCGCCGTGGACAGGCTGTCGTCGGTGAGGCCGAAGGTCCAGACGACCAGGCCGCCGAGCGCGCAGCCGAGCGTGATCAGCACCACGTAGAGCAGTTCGGCGGCCAGCATGTAGACCAGCGCCGGCAGGCGGCGTAGCCGCGTCTGGACGCCCGACAGTGCCAGGCCGGGCACGAAAGCCAGCACCGTCCCGCCCACCGCCAGGGCGTAGACCAGGCCGGCGAGCATCGAGGCCCCGCCGACGAAGAGCAGGTTGTAGAGGAGGCCCGCCCCGCCGGAGGCGAGGAGAAGGGTCAGGGCCCAGAGCCAGCGGTACTGTGGGAGCATGGGCGGTCGGCGGGGTCGAGCGTGGCGGTGGGCACGATTGGACCTACGCGATGGCGGGGGGCGAAGGCGAGAGGGGGGCGCCGCGACAGGTGGGTCGGGCCGGCGCCCTCGGGCTGGCCGGTCGCCCGTGACCGATCCGGAGCGATTCGCGCCGTCGAGAGCACGCTGGAGATCGTGCCCTACGGCCGCGGGGAGGCCTATGTCCGTATGAGGACGGCGTGGGGCAACCGTCATTTCTGCAGCCTCTACGCCGTCTTCCGGGCAGAGGCCTACGTTCTAGTCCACGAAGGGAAGGCCTCGGACGGACGAGCCTGCCGGATGCGCATCGTGCTCAAGGACGGGATATTCAGGACCTCGGTCCGAGACCTGAAGACCGGGGAACGCTTGCAGGACCACCTCCGTCCAGCGCCGGCGGCACTGGACTACAAAGGAGAAGGCGCGCCTCGTCGAGGAGACCTATCTGCCCGGTCAGTCCGTCTCGCTCGTCGCCCCCCGCCACGGGCTGAACGCCAACCAGCTGTTCACGTGGCGTCGGCTGATGGAGCGCGGCGCGTTCACGGCCGCCGGTGCCGGTGAAGAGGTGGTGCCAGCCTCTGAGCTTCGTGATGCCTGAGCCACAGATCCGTGAGCTGCAGCGGCTCCTGGGCAAGAAGACGCTCGAGACCGAGATCCTGCGCGAGGCGATGGAGCGGGTCGCCGCCCCCAAAAAGTTGACCTCGCGCGTGACCTCGTGGCCGGGGGCGGCCGGTGAGCGCGGTGGCCGCAGCATTGAGCGTGTCGCGCCCGCACCTCGCCTCGTCCAGGCAGGCCTCCACCGTCCGGAAGCCCATGCGCCGACGGGGCCGTCCGCCTGCACCCGACGCCGCGTTGCTCGGCGCGATCCAGGCGCTCATCGCCGATCTGCCGACCTACGGCTATCGGCGCGTCCATGCCCTTCTGCGCCGGCAGGCCGAGCGGGATGGGCGGCCTGCGCCGAACGCCAAGCGGGTCTACCGGGTCATGAAGGTGCACGGCCTCCTGCTCCAGCGACATGCGGGCGGAGCCGAGACGCGCCGCCACGAGGGCAAGGTGGCGGTGGCCGTGCGCAACACGCGCTGGGCGGGTCCCCGCCCGGTCTCCGACCGGGTGGCATGCCCGCTGCTCGGACGGGCTGGAGATCGCGGCAGAGAACGGTGAGCGTGTGCGGGTCGCCTTCGCGCTCGACTGCTACGATCGGGAGGCAATGAGCTACGTGGCGACCACGGCGGGCATCACGGGCGAGGACGTCCGCGACCTGATGGTGGCCGCCGTCGAACACCGCTTCGGGCCGGTCAACCAATTGCCGAGCCTGATCGAGTGGCTGACTGACAACGGCAGTTGCTACGTAGCCCGCGACACGCGCCGCTTCGCCCGCGACCTTGGTTTGGTGCCAAAAACGACGCCGCTGGAGAGCCCGCAGAGCAACGGCATGGCCGAGGCGTTCGTGCGAACCTTGAAACGCGACTACGTGCGTGTCTCGGTACTACCGGACGCCGAGAGCGTGCTGCGCCAGCTTCCTGTCTGGCTGGCGCACTATAACGACCTTCATCCTCATCGCGCGCTGGGCTACCGCTCGCCGCGCGAGTTCATCACCCGATCAACCAAGGAGACCCTGTCCGGTCTTTAGGGGGCAACAACAACAGGCCAGGATGATACGCAGGCGCGAAACCAGCGCCTGCCCGGTCTCGTGTCGCCGCAGCAGGCGCTGGATCTCACCTTGCTCCTGCTCGCTGAGATCGAGAGAGACGGCCTTTGAGCCACGCAACATGGCGCACCTCCATCAGGAAGCACCTAACGATCCGCCCACCCGACTAAACTGTCAAACCTCTTTTAACTCAAACCACTAGAGCTATCACCGGGAGAAGAACGCTAGCGTTTACCAGCGGTCATAGCGCCGCTTAAGCTCCGCGGTTCGCGCTTCCGTATGCCCGAGTAAGCAGGTGGCGATAGCTGGATAAGTCCCTGTACCGCCATGCCACTCATCGGTGATGAGATCGCCGCAGTCGGCATCGCGGAAGCGCATCCAAGTCTGTTGAGCAAGTCTGAGCTCCTCCTGCCACTTCTTACCGTTATCCTCGCTGCTGATCGCCTTCATGGCGCGTGCGTAAGTCGCGTTCAATTTCTTATCTGCGATTTCCTGGGCTCGACCCAGGCAGGCGGTCATCCCTGGGCTGATTACCTCAGAACAGGCAGCATCGAGTTTGCCCGCAACATCTACGTAGGCCTTCGACAGCGCCTTCGCTGCATCCTCACCATGACGGTTCAGACAGGCGTCTATTGTATTGTCATCCATGCAGGCCAAGGGCGGCGGTTCTTTCGAGGCTGATGGCGCCGTATCATTCGGCGCAGCGTATGCCGCGCTAAGAAATCCGGCAGATAAAACAATAGAGAGAGCGAGATCCTTCATCGTCGACGCCTTTATATTCTGCGGGTGCTGCCTTAGCGTATTCGCCAATTCATCCGGCGCGGGTGTATATCAATCTCAAACTAAATTCATCGAGGGCGAGAAACGGGGACCTTAAGGCCAGGAGGGGCCCAAAGTCCGCGCCACAAATCTATTCGCGGTCGTAGCGCCGCTTAAGTTCTGCTGCTCGCTCTATGGTATGCGCGACCAGACAGGCTGATCCCGCTGGACCGGCGCCTGTACCGTCCATCCACTCGAATGATATGACATCGCCGCAGTCGGCATCCCGAAATCGAAGCCAAGCCTGTTGTGCGAGCTTGAGTCTTTCGCGCCATTTGCGGGCCGCGTCATCGTCGCTGCCTATCGACTTCATCGCACGGGCGTAGGTCTCATTGAGCTCCTTGTCCGCGACTCGTCGAGTACGCTCCAAGCAATCGCCGATAGCCGGGCCGATCACCTCTAAGCACATCGGAGCGACCTTTTTGGATGCGTCGGCGTAAGCCTTAGACAACATATTCCCAGCCGCTTCGCCATGGCGGCTCAGGCATGAGGTTGGGTCGTCCGAGTCACATGTCTCAGCGGCGGGCGCACTTGGCGCTGCAAGGGCCATGGGCACGAAAGTCACGCTGGCCACTGCGCCAGCAAATGCACCGGCAAGGGTGCGAAGAGCGGCCTTGCTCATACTGCTACCTGATCTGACTGTAATACTGCAAAAAACCACAGATTTCGGACCGTAATGTTGAGGTGTGTTGATCGTGCAGAATTTGCGATCTCGAAGCACGAGCTGCGATTGCTGCAATTGCCACATGGCCGGACCGCGCCTCACATGAGGCGCAGGTTGGATCACTTGGTTTCCGGAGCCTCAATAGTAACGCCCCGGAATGAAGCGAGTACGGGTCGCGTTCCAGTGACCTCTCATGTAGCCAACCGGCCGATTGGTAGCATGGCAAGCGGGGATCCACCTCGTGCCGTGATAGCAGAGTTTGCCGTAGCGGCTGAGCCAAGCGACGTTGGACACGAGGGGCTGATCGGAGGTTGTGAGTTCCTTATCCAGGGCGATAATAGGTCCCGCATTTGCTGCGCCGATCGAGGCGATCGAAAGGGCTGCGGCAACAACAATGGACTTCATGGCTTGCTGCTTTCGTTAACAGATGGCGCATTGAACAGATCTAATTTGATCTGGGGCGATCCGGTTGATTTCGCCGGTTCGCTCCGGGAGTACATATCTCCGACCTCAGAAAGCTTAGGTGCTTCAGAGCACGTCAGCTGCGGCGCCTCATTCGGTCTCCGCGCTGAAGAGCATCTCTCTCACAGCAGCGGCAAGGAGCCCGTATTCAAAATACTTGACAGCGACAGCGGTAGCTTCGGAGTTGCAGTGTCACGGACCGGCGGAAGACCAGCCGCCGGCGGCCAGCTCGATCCGGTCGCCGTACGATTCGAGCATCTCGTCGCGGTCTGGCCGGATGGCCTCGTCGGGACCCGGGCCCGGGATGCCCGTGCCCTCTTCGAGGCGCTGTCCGAATCCGAGCAACTCGCGGCGATCGCCGCGGCACGGGCCTACGCGGCACACGCTCAGCGCAAGCTGGGCTACGCCTTCGCGTCGCAGACGTGGTTGCGCCAGACCGACTTCGCCCCGCTGCCCAGCCCGGGGCGCCGCACAGCCGCGTCTTCGTCCGCGACGACTCGCCCGGACGGGAAGCGTGGGCCGTACACTACCGGCGCCTCGGCGGACCGATGATGACCCCCATCCACATGGGCGGCCAGGACGGCTGGCGCTTCGGGAGCCCGCTGCCGCTCACGGCAACCTCCGCGGCCTGATCGTGGCCGCTCCTCATCCGCTCGGTCCGCGCAATCGACCCTCTGATCAGGAGCGCCCCATGTCCGATTCCCCCGACGACCTCCTCAGCCTCACCGCTGGCATCGTGGCGGCCTACGTCAGCCGGCAGGCCGTGACCGCAGATGCGCTGCCCGGGCTGATGCGCACAGTCCGCGACGGCCTCGTCGCGCTCCAGGACCTGGCGCCGGCCGCGGCGGCGGCCAACCCCGAGGGCTTTCGCCTGACGGCCACCGAGATCCGCAAGTCGATGAAGCCCGACGCGCTGATCAGCTTCATCGACGGCAAGCCGTACAAGACGCTGAAGCGGCATCTGACGTCTCACGGTCTGACCCCGAAGGACTACCGCACGCGCTTGGGCCTGCCTGACGACTATCCCATGGTCGCCGCCGGCTACGCCGCAAAGCGCTCGGCGCTCGCGAAGGCAATTAGGCTGGGCGTGCCCGGCGCGCAGATGGGGCGCCAGACAAAAGAGTGATCGAAATGGAGAGGTATGACCGCAAGCCCCGGGGCAATGAGGACTCCAAAAGGAAATCGCCTCGAAAAGCCAAAAATAATGCAGGCTGACGGCCACCTGACGCAGCCACTATGGCTATACCATGTATCAGCCCGTCGATGCCAAAGACCATATGAACCTCTATCAAAATGCATGCCGTTGATACAGCAAAACGAGCACGTTTACGGATTATTAACGTTTCTGAATTTTTTCTGCGAAGTCAGAATTCGGATTAAAAAGACTTGATTGATGATTATTACTGTACCTGACCGTTGTCGCGCGGCGCTGCTTGCCGGGATCGCATTTTCGACGCCGGCTGCGACCGCTCGCGCCGAGGGTGCAGCCTGGAGTCTCTATTCAGACAAATCAACCAGCATCTCGATCCCATTTGCTTCCCCCATTGTCTTTGCAGACAACGGTCAGGGCGCCACCATAAGTCTCAGCTTTGGATCTAGCACAACAACCAGTCCTTTTCAGCTCGATACAGGATCAACCGGAATCGCTATCGGCAAGGACTCGACAGTTTGGCAACCTGCTCCTGGTCAAAAGTCGATTGGCCCAGGCATGATCAACTATAGCAGCAGCGACCGATATTTATACGGTGATCTTTACGAGATGACCGTCAATTTCTACGACAAAAATAATAAACTTGCGTCAGCGATTGTTCCGATCCTTAGAGTAACATCTGAAATTCATAAAGGCGCCCCGGTGACCGGTCGGATCACCACTCAGATGTTTGGTGTTGGCTTTGGGCGTGAGGCAGCCGGCTTTCCAAACGGAACGCCCGACGCCAACCCCTTACTCAATATTGACTGGATCGCTAACGGTGACGCATCTAAGCTCGTACGTGGTTATGTTGTTACGCAGAATGGCATTGAGCTAGGCCTAACCGCTGCTAACACGCAGGGAACTACATTTGTGAGATTGGCGGCCGGACCGCAGTCAGGGAACGCAATCGAGTGGCAGATGACGCCGGGCGACCTACGAGCGGGAGGCGCCATCGGCTCTGGGACAATCTTGCCCGACACCGGCGTTTACACCGCCTACGTTAAGATCCCAGAAGGCAGTAGCATCAAGCGCGGCGAGAATATGCCGAATGGAACTCTCGTAACCGTTTACATACCGGGCCACTCGAGCCCACCGGTGGCATTGTACAGCTTTAGGGTCGGCGACACGGACAATCCGCTCGCCCCGGTTGGCCCCGTTTATGCCGAGGGCAGATCGACAAACGACACGGGCGCAACGTATATTAATACAACGATCACGATCCTACGGGGTTTTAATCTCATCTATGACGCTGACAGCGGCTTCGCAGGCTATCAGCGCATCTTGCCTGAGAGCGCTGACCTCCTTGCGAAGCCGATGATCGCGCTGCAGGGCAGCCTAAGCTTGGCATCGCAGTTCAGAACCGGGCTTCCCGTGTTCCTAATGAGTACTACGGCGCTGAACCCGTTCGATGTCGCGAGCCTCGGCGGCGACATTTTTGGGCCCGGCGGTCTGATCAAGGCTGGCCTAGGCACCCTCGAACTCGCTGGGACCAACACCTATGCAGGCGGTACCGCGGTCTATGGCGGTACCCTCGCGGTCTCCCGCGACGCCAACCTCGGCGCCGCCGGCACCGGTCTGATCCTCGGCGGCGGCACCCTTGAGGTCCTCACCGATGGCTTTACCACCGCACGCCCGCTCACACTCACCGGCCTCGGTGCCCTGCAGATCGACCTCGGCAACGCCACCTTCGCGGGCTCGATTGCCGACGGTAGTCAGTCGGGCACCCTCGTCAAGACTGGACTTGGCACCGCAATCCTATCGGCTTCCAACACATTCACGGCCGGCACCGTCATCAGCGCCGGTACCCTGGCTCTGACCGCCACCGGCAGCCTCACCGCGCCGGTCCTCGTCGGCTCGGCGGCGAGCTTCCTCAATGCCGGGCTCGTCTCCGGCAGCGTCGCCAATCTCGGCGTCCTGGCCAACAGCGGCACCGTCGCGGGCGGCCTCGCCAATGCCGGTCTGGCCCTGAACACCGGCATCATCGGCGGCGGCGCGACCAACACCGGCAGCCTAGTTAACGTCGGCACTCTCGCGGGTGGGCTGAACAACGCAGGAACCACGCTCAACAGTGGCTCCATCACCGGCGGCGCGGCCAACACCGGCAGCCTGGTCAACGCCGGCACTCTCGCGGGCGGACTGAGCAACACCGGCACCGCCCTCAACACCGGCACCATCGCCGGCGGCGCGACCAACAGCGGCGTCCTGAGCAACGCCGGCGCCATCGGCGGCGGCGTCGCGAACACCGGCACGCTGTCCACCAGCGGCATGATCAGCGGCGGCCTGACCAATGCCGGCACCGTGCTCGCCAGCGCTGGCCGCATCGACGGGCCCATCGCCAACAATGCCGGCCTGCTCGCCGTCTCCGGATCCGTGGCCGGCACCGGCCCCTTCGCCAACGCCGCCGGCGCGACGCTCGCCGTCACCACGGGCGGCAGCTACAGCCTCGCCGGCCCCCTCGCCAATGCCGGCCTCGTCGCCGTCGCCCAGAGCGCCAGCCTCACCGCCTCCGGCGGCCTCAGCAACGCCGGCCTCGTCGCCAGCGACGGCACCCTCACCGCCGACCTGACCAACACTGGCGTCGCCCGCCTGTCCGGCCAGTTCAACGGCACGCTCACCAACACCGGCCTCGTGCAGATCACCGGCCCGCTCGCCGGGCTCACCGGCCTGACCAACACCGGCGCTCTCGACCTCGGCGGCACCGCCCTCACGCTCACCGACCTCGCCGGCCCGGCCTCCGCCGTCCTGGGCAACGGCGCCCTCACGGTCGCCAGTGCGGCCGCCTCCACCTATGCCGGCGCCATCCTGGAGACCGCGAGCCCGACCAGCCTGACCAAGGCCGGCCCCGGCACGCTCCTGCTCACCGGCTCCGGCCTCTTCTCCGGCCCGACCACCGTCCAGGCCGGCACGCTCTCCCTCAACGGCCTCTGGACCTCGCCGGTCACGGTCGCGGCCGCCGGCACCCTGCGCGGCATCGGCACCGTCGCGGCCCCGGTCACGGTCGCGGGCGCCCTGCGGCCGGGCAACTCCCCCGGCACGCTCACCGTGCTCGGCCCGGTGGCGTTCGCCCCCGGCAGCAGCCTCGGCCTCGACATCGACGGACCGGGCACCGGTACCGGCGCGGGCAGCTACGCCCGCCTGCTGGCGCTCGGCCCGACCGGCACGGTCTCGGCCAGCGGCACCCTGGTGCCGGAACTGCGCGGCATCACCGGCAACGCCACAAACAGCTTCACCCCCGCGCTCGGCCAGCGCTTCGGCGTGCTGACCGCGCAGGCCGGACTGTCGGGCTCGTTCAGCGGGCTCGCCCAGCCGGCGGCGGGCCTGCCGGCGGGCACGCGCCTCGACGCGCTCTACGCCGCCACCGGCCTCGACCTCGTGGTCACGCCCGCCGCCTACGGCAGCCTCGCCGGCCTCGGCCTCGCCCAGACCGGCAACGCCCGGGCCGTGGGCGCGGCCCTCGACCTCGCCCGCCCGGCCGCCGGCACGCGGCCGGACGCGGCGCGGGCGCGGGTGTTCGACCCGCTCTACGCGGCCAACCCGGCGACGCTGCCGGGCGGGCTGGCGAGCCTGTCGGGCCAGAGCTACGGCGACGCGGTGATGACCGACCTCGCCGCGCGCCGTCTGCTCTCCGACACGATCGACCGGCACCAGCGCGGGCTGGGCGGGGGCGCGGGCGCGTTCAGCGCGGGCGATCCGGGCCCGGGCCCGAACCGCACGGCGCTGCAGGTGCGCGGCGGCGCCGGGGCAGCAGAGCGGCCGCTTGCGGTGGGCGAGGGCCGGGTCTGGGCCGACGCGCTGTACGGGTTCGGTACGCGGGCCGGCGACCGGGCTGCGGCGGGCGCCGGGTTCGACGCGGGCGGGCTGCTGATGGGCGTCGACCGTCAGGTCGGGGCGGACACGCAGGTGGGCGCGGCGTTCAGCTACCTGCGTGAGGGCGGCACGTCGCGGGGCGCGGGGCTGGGGCGGTTCACCACCGACAGCTACGGCGGCACGCTCTACGCGAGCACGCGGCTCGGCGCCGTGGTGCTGCGCGGCATGGCGGGGGTGTCGTACGCGGACGGTCGGGTGGACCGGACGGTGGCGCTGGGCGCGGCGGTGTCGCAGGCCTCCGGGGTGTCGTCGGGCTGGAACGGCGGGGTGTCGGGCTTTGCCGGCTACGCGCTGGCGACCGGCCTGCCGGTCGAGGTCGTGCCGGAGGTGGGCTTCAGCTACGACCGGCTGACGCGGGGCCGGGTGTCCGAGCGGGGCGGTCTGGTCGGGCAGGGCTTCGGCGGGCAGGGCTTCGCGGTGGCCGACCTCGACGCGGCGCGCAGCCTGGTCGGCGGGCGGGTGACGAGTTGGGCGGTGGCGGGCATTCCGGAGCTGCGCCTGGAGGGCCGGGCGTACTGGGCGCACGAGCTGGCCGACACGGCGGCTTTGATCCGCTCGAGCCTGTTCGGGGCGGGGTTCGCGGGCCGGACGAGCGCGCTGGGCCGGGACGGCGCGGTTCTGGGGGTGAGCCTGACGGGGGCGGTCGCCGAGGGCGTGCGGCTGTCGGTGGGCTACACCGGCGACGTCCGCCCGGGCGCCACCGCCCAGGTGTTCACCGTAGGCCTTCAGGCCGCGTGGTAGAGCATCGACGGACCTTCGAGCGTTCCTAGCTAGCCTTACGATCGGCGGATGCATGTCGTCGCCCGCCGATCGTTTACGTTGCCCCTCGCATTCGGCCGGCATAGCCTCCGACGCATCATCCGATCGTGTTACTCTCCAAGTCGGCCTCCTCGTCGACCATGCGGCCGGGACTCCCGTTCGGCAGGTACCGATCGCGCTCCACGGTGCGGGCGGCGTTTCGAGTGTGCGGCCGCCTCCAGCACTCGCCCGTCGTCGGCATCCAGGCGTGCGGGCGACCTGCTATTTCGACACCCACGCATCTTCGACCCAGATCTGCCCGTGCAGATCAGAAGCCAATGCCGCAGCTATCGCCTGCTGTGCTGCCGCCGTGTCGAGATCGGAGGCGACGACGGCGTCCTCCCCCTCGGACTCGGCGGGCCCTACCGAGAAGACCTTCTCCTTGCCGGTATCGACAAGTCTCGCATCGACACCCCGGAGCTGGAGGTAAGAGACGGACTTGTCCTGAGGATCCTGCCACGCGGTAGCCCGGAGCGAGATCGCTTCCTGAGCTCCCATCGGGTCCAGGTAGGACACCTTGCGGGTGAGGGCCATCTGGATCTCGCCTCGCCCGGCGTCCTTGCCCGACGAGACGATCGTCGCATCGGGGATGGCCTTCGGCAATGCGCGACCGAGGGCGGCGATCAGATCGGTGTCGCCCGGCTTCACCTTGAGCTTGACGAGCTGGGACTTGTCAGCGACCTGCCCGTATTCCGCAGTCTCAACGCCCGGGAGCTTCTTCACCTTCTCGAGGAGCGCGGGAGCTCTCTCCGGATCGACGTCGATCGAGATCGACGAGGTGCCGCCTCTCAGGTCGGCGCAATTCGGGACCAGACCGGCGGGATCCATCCGGGCACCTTCAGTGCGGACTAGCTTCACCAGATCGACGACGTTCGGAAGCTTGGTCGTCACCGAGAGGGTCCCGGGATCGGGTACGGGCTTGTCGCTCACGTCTTCAGGCTCGTCCTCTGCCGTCGAACCGGAGGGCAGCGCGGTCGGATCCTCCTCCGAGAACGTCAGGCCGGTGGCTGCGATGGCGACGCTATGGTCCGGAAGCTTCAGAGAGCCGTTCAGCTGCTGGTCGTCCTTCGAGCCGCTCCGCTTGATCGACACGGCGACCCGATCCCCCGCCGAGCTTGCTCCGGCTCCGGAGAACTTCGCGCCGTCGGCCTTCAGCGGGATCACCAGACGGTCGACGCGCCGCGACAGCGTGCTTGTCGGGTAGCAGACGTCGATGCTCGCGTCGGTGATCTGGCTGCCCTGCAAGGTCAACTTCAGGACGCCGTCGATCAGATACGTCGCCGAACCGTCCAGGGACCCTTCCGAAAAGCTGAGGTAGCGGGTCGACGGCTGCTGAGGCTGCGGCTTCTTCGATTTGCCCTGGGCATTCGCCTGACCGCACAGTCCGATCAGAACAATCGTCGCCACCAGGAACCGCATGTGACCTCCCCAGGTCCGCCGATCATGTGCAGGGCATCATGCCCGACGTTGCGGTGCACGGCCACCAGATCGCGGGCCACGCATGTCGGGACAGCTTGGGGGATAGCTTGATCGGCGACCGACGTCGGTCGTCGGATCGTCCCGGATCCTGGCTGTCGGTGCGGAGAACCTCGGCCGGGAAGCGATCCGATCGAACGCCGCCTCCAGGCGCATCTCGCCGATCGACCGGCTGTAACCGCATCGGCCGAATGCTGGAGATATCATGATTTGTGATGGCTCCGACCGCGGCTATCTATGAATGTTGGACGTCGTCGCGAGACATTAGTTCTCAATCAAAGAACTTCCCATTCCAACGAATGTAGCCTCCACCTCCGCCATGGGCATCCATATGAACCTTCGGGATGCGCTCGCGGCCTACCTTGACGTTGGCACCCAGCATATCGTGGTCCTTCTGAAGCAATGATCCGCGACGCAGATAGAACAGTACGGAGCAAACCTGCATGCCGCAATGACTGCTCCGTGACATTTTACCGGCACATCGGATCGCCTCGTGGGATATAATCAGGTCGGGCATGCCGTCGCCATCGAGATCCCGCTCGATCAGGCCGGCGGGATCGATGCGCCCTTGACGACCATCGCACCCGTCATTGATCTCCTGCTTTGCCAAGTAGGCCGCCGCTCTTGATTCCGCCATAGCCGGCGCTGCAAAGAGCGATCCCATCAGGATCACGAAAGTCAGTCTTCCCATAAAAATCGTACGTCTCCCGATATTCGTCCCAAACAGCCCGGAGTCAGCCTTTGCATTGACGCGACAAGCTTGACTTCGCCGATGCATAGCCGTCAGTCCTTACGGGCCACTTGGTGCGTTCGTCGAAGACGATGGCCGCTTTACTGCCCGAACTCAGTAATTCATCTATGTCCGGTCGCAACGGCCAGCTGTAGAGCTCGTTGTTGGTCCTCGGCGGTACGGTCAGCTTGATCTGGCGTCCGGCAGCGGAGAGGGATAGCGTATCTCCAGCGCTTAGACCGTTCTCGACGGAGTAGATCTCGAAGGACCTTTCGCCACCGCGCCGGCACGAGACGAATATGCACAGATTGGAGGAGACGCAGGAGGTGAACGCAGGATACGGAGTTCTTTTTGCCGGCTTCCACCCCGAGTTCGCAACCTGGACGCAATACAGCATGAATAGGAGGGCAACCGCACCCGATCTGGTTGACATGATATGGTCCCTACTTTGTTGAGATCGCGTCCATTTTCACGATTTTTCCCGCTGCGCCGCAGAACAGAGCCTTGATCGTCACGATGCGGCCGTCCCGGATCAATGTGGAATATCCATCGCGGGCGATCGCTTTCTGGTGTGAATCGGGAAAATAGTACAAAGCGGGTACGTTGATGTACTGCCCGCCGCCTTTTTGGCTAAGTGTGAATCCGCGTACCGTTCCCTGCTCGAATGTTAGATCGCTGATGCGGCCGCGCGAGACCATCGGAGAACAGTCCTTCGCCGGCGACAGGTTAGACATCGAGACGATTTTGCCGTCGACGGAACGATTCACCCTCATATCCGCGAAAACGACGCTGGATCCGGCGGCATATAGCAAAAATGAACCTAGATATTTCCCTATGTAACAACTTGCGGCTCGCATCGAAAGCTCCGTAGGCGCGTATTCAAAGCAAGATTTTCGATCTCGATCCACAGCGCAAGCCGTAAATTGGCACAGGACTGATAATCATTTGGCTTAGAGGCTTCGAGTGGGAGCCGGCGTCACGAGTGCGGCTGGGCTCGGCGCATGCGGTCTGGTTGGACTTGGCGGAGGTCTTCTGCCTCTCTACAGGTCTATGGAGACTGTCCTAGTCAAAGACTCGCGCGATTGGCTTACAAAACTGACTTCCGGCCTCTGACCGTCTGAATCGTCAAGGACATGTCCGCTCGAGTGCCCGCGTGGCGCAGAAGCAGACCGGCAGCATTCCACTCCTAACAGCCCTTCCGCTCCCGACCCATCACAGACGGTGGGAACGTCGTTTGCGTTTCTCCAAAGCGGTCGTTTGCCGGAACTACGGCACGTTCGGCAGGGTGGAGAGCAGGCACGAAGCCAACGTCTACGTCCCTCTGTTGCTGCTCAGAACCAACCCCACCTGTGGTGACGTCGAAAGCGCGCTCTGCTGAGGAATTATGGACAAGCTTACCCTCTACACCTCGCCGTCAGCCTTCCCGAATCCGCAGCGGGTGCGCCTGCTCATGTACGAGAAGGGTATTGCGCAGCATGTCGAGGAGCGTGTGCTCGACATGGCACCGGGCGGTGAGCAGCGCGGCTGGCGACATCTCAAGCGCAATCCGTGGGGCGAGACCCCGACCCTTGAGCTCCCGGGTGGCGGTTATCTGGCCGAAAGCGTCGCGATCGCGCGCTACCTCGACGAGAGCTTTCCGGGCCGCAAGATCATGGGCGAAGGCGCATTGGAGCAGGCACAGGACGTGATGTGGAACGACCGGATCTGGGTGCAGATCCTGTACCGGCTCACAACGCTGTTCCACGTGCTCCACCAGGGCCTTGGGCCGAAGCTGGAACTGACTAACAACCCGCAATGGGGCGAGCATTGCCGTAAGGAGGCGCTCTCCCATGCCGGGCTCGTCGACCGGCATCTGTCGGATGGGCGGGATTGGATGCTCGGTGGCGCGCACCCGACCTTCGCCGACATTACGCTGTGCACGGCGATCGCGTTCTCGAAGTTCGGTCCGGTTGCGACCCCACTGGATGAGCGCTACGAGCAGCTTGACCGGTTCTGGCAGCGCTGGAAGGCGCGCCCGAGCTTCCGCCTCGCTTATGCGGATGGCGGCGGCCTTCAGGAATTGAATGCGCTTCAGACCGCCTGATCGGGACCGGGTTCGGCGGAGCGACCGCGCAACGCGCCGGCTCGCTTCGCCCGCCTGCCAGCATAGGCGCGCAGGGCCGTGCACAACAGCGCGGTCTTCAGCGCGGCGGGGGCTCTCACGGCGAATGTCGCGCGATCGCGAACATCCGCGATAAAGCGGGGGCGTGGCATCACGCTTCGCCCCAGATCACTCCGATGAGGTCCGCTTTCGTCTATCGTCGCCCGGCAGCGGACCGGCGGAAATCCACCCTGAGCCGACATGTGCGTATGGGTACCAAGCGTGAGATTTGGACTTCTAGATGTTCGGTCCCGGCATCCGGCGATCCGAAAGCGGACGCGTTTTCACGGCTTCATTTTGATGCTGTCATGTTCGCGGTTGGCCGCATCAATCGCCGCACCGTTGTTGAGTGCCCACGCGCAGAGCGCCTCAAAGGGCTCGCGTAGTGAATGGCCGAGCGGGGTGATCGCATACTCGACGCCGATGGGTGCGGTCGGCAGCACCGTCCGGGTCACCAAACCATTGCGCTCCAGCCGCTTCAGCGCGTCCGCCAGCGCCTTGTGCGTGATGCCGTCGAGCCGCCGTTTGATCGCGTTGAACCGTGAAGGCCGCGGGCAAAGCACCGTGAGGATCAGGATCGTCCACTTGTCGGCGATCTTGTCCAGCACCGGGCGGACCTGCGCCATGTTGGCGAGCGCGCAAGCGGACGCGGCATCGAAGTCGGTATCGTCGGCCATATCTAGTCTACCTTAAGTGCGTTCTTGATAGCAGATACACGCTGTGTATCTGCTGCGCCATTGCAGATGAAGGGATGCCCCGATGGCTCGCATGCAAGACAAGGTTGCGCTGGTGATCGGCGGGGCGAAAGGCATCGGCCTTGCGGTCGCCGAGCGGCTGGCGGTCGAAGGCGCGTCGGTCGTCTTCACCGGGCGGCGCGCCGACGAGGTCGACGCAGCCGCTGCGAGGATCGGGCGCGGTGCGCAGGGCCTCGTCGCGGACGCAGCCCAACAAGAGGATCTGCACCGCGTCGTGGCGACGGTGCGGGAGATGCATGGCCGGATCGACGCGCTGGTCCTCAACGCGGGCATCTCGGAACCCGCGACCCTGCGCGACGGGACGCCCGAGCATTTCGACCGGCACTTTGCGGTCAACGTCCGTGGGGCTGTCTTCGGGTTGCAAGCGGCTCTGGGCGCAATGGGGCGGGGTGGGGCCGTCGTGCTGATGGGGTCGATTGCCGACGTCATGGGCGTGACGCCCTACGGGACCTACGCCGCGACGAAGGCAGCGCTGCGCTCCTACGCGCGCACATGGACGGCGGAACTGGCCCCACACGGCATCCGCGTGAACGTGGTGGCCCCCGGTCCGACCGATACCGCCATGATGGCGAGCGTATCTGAGGACGGGCGGGCCGCACTCATCGCGCCGATCCCGCTCGGCCGCATGGCGCGTCCCGAGGAGGTGGCAGCGGCCACGCTGTTCCTACTGAGCGACGAGGCGAGCTTCGTCGCGGGGGCCGAACTGTGCGTCGACGGCGGGATGCAGCAGGTCTAGCGTCCCGATAGCAGTTTCAGGGTGTCCGCTTCCGCCGGTTTGCATCCCCGAAGCGGACCATCTTGAAGCCACCCATTTTGGACGTTCAGATGGGCGCGTCGTGGTGGCAGATGCTGGCCGAAAGCGGAACAATCGCTTCGGAAAAGGCCGACCAGAGATGCGGACGGCCTTCAATCGATCCGGATCGGAAAGGAACGGAGCGAAACGCGTCACTCATAAGCTGATGTCCCGGCCTTGACCGAGAGCCTCCGGTTCCATCCCGGCGGCTCGAGCGGCCAACCGGCATAAACAAGCGTTAACCCTTAAGACAGATGTGGCGGACCATACCTCAGGTCACTGTCGCGGTGTCTTGCCAGACTGCGCCAAGGACCCTTCGCGCGCTTGCATAAGCCACCTGCAATCTCCGGCGTGAACGCAATAGAATGGCCGAGATGTTCGTCGATGAAGCTCTCGATCGAGCCAACGCCGATATCCAAGCGGGACGGCGCCAAGAAGCCAGAAATCTTCTGGAGGCGATACTCAAGGTAGAAGACAGAAACCCGCGAGCCTTGATCGGAATTTCGGTCGTCAGCTTCCAACAAGGCGACCTGCCGAAGGCGGTCAACTACATCTCGGCAATAGTCCTAGAGAATCCATTCGACAGCGACCTCCTCGGCACGTGCTCGGCCCTTCTGCGGAGCTTTTCCGTCGAGGAATTCGCCGATCGTGTCGAAGCGATAAGTGATGACGCCAAGAAGGATGCGCGGACAATAACGGCGTGCCTCGACGGTTTTCTCAACATGGCGGATTTCGGATCCTCGGGCGAGGCGATCGTGCGCGTCCCATCCGAGATCGCTAGCGCGATCCACTTCATATTGCTCGACGCTCTGTCTGTAGGCTCCAACAGATCGAAGTTCGGTCGGTACTCGCCTATCAACTGCGTCATCGCTCCTACCGCGGGAGACTATGAATTCCGCGAGAAGCACTTCATCTACGCGTCCTCACTGCTGGAGGACAAGCAGGAGATCCTTGAGGCGTTCGGCCTCCGGGATCTGGCACGGGTCAAAGCGGTTCACAAGGTCAAAGCGAAGCGCATGTCGGATGCCCTCGATGAAATCGGGGTCTCAGGTCTCGACTATTTCAAGAGCGATCTGGAGGGCATAGACGGCTTGGTCCTGCGCGACGCCCGGCAGCACATCGCCGGGGCCGCCGTCGTACAGGCCGAGCTCCGTTTCATGCCGGCCTACGAGGGGGAGCCGCACTTCGACGAGACCGTCGCCTACATGCGCGGACAGGATTTCGAGGTGCTGCATCTGACCAATGAGAATTGGCGGTACGCGACCCGGCACAGGGAGCACATGGCCAGAGGTCGGACGGTGTTTGCGGATACCGTGTTCGTGAAGAACATCGACACGTATCTATCGCTTCACGGACGCTCGACCGAGGCCGTGGTTCGATATTGCCTCGCCTGCGGCGTGTCCGGCAACGCAAACTATGCTGAATTCATACTCGAGAAGCACAAGGCACTCGTCCCTTGCGATCTCGGCGCCGCTCTCGTCAACTAACTGATACCGAAGGCCCGCTTCGGTCAGCCTCAGTTCGCCAAGACCCGACTCGGTCATGTCGCCATGTCGTGACCGGAATTCCAGCCTCACGCCCTGTAAGGCTGCGGCGGCGGGCCATCCAGGGCGATCAGATCGACGTTCCGCGCCTTGAGGACGCCGAACAGGCCTTCCAGTTCGCGATCGCAGGGATCGTCCACGATCGCGGCTTCCGGCGTGTCCTCCTCCAGCCACGCCTCCGCATCCTTGTTGGAGGAGAAACCGAGCGGGTCGTAGCCGAGTCTCTCGAGCATTCGGCACGCCCGTCGCCGCCGTGCGGCGCTACGGGAGAGGACCAGGGCCGGAGGCCGGAGCGGACGAGCGGCCATCACGCGGCCTTCCGCGGCTTCGAGGACGTCGCCTTGCCCGCGCCGCGGGTCGAATTTAGCCGCGACCGCTTCGAACCCGCCTTCTTCCGGGCAGCGGCCGGCTGAGCGGAGGATCCACCCTTCTCGGAGTCGATGCTGCGCCTGAGGGCCTCCATCAGGTTCACGACGTTGCCGGAGCTCGGTGCCGCCGCCTTCGATCGACCCTTGCCCTTCTCGGGCTTCTTCGCCTTGCCCTTGACCAGCGCGATCAGCGCCTCCTCGTAGCGGTCCTCGAACTTCGACGGATCGAACTTCCTCGTCGACCGGGCGATCAGCTCCTCGGCCAGGGACCGCATCTCGTCGGTCGGATTGCCGTCCGGCATGTCCTCGAAGTAGGCGGTGGGCGACCGGATCTCGTCCTGGTACCGCAGCAGGGTCGCCAGCAGGCCTTTGCCGTAGGGCTCGATCAGGACGATGCGCTCCCGCTTGTAGATGACGATCCGGCCTAGGCCCGCCATCCCCTTCTTCCTCATCGCATCCCGGATGACGGCGAACGCCTCGCGCGACACCTTGTCCTCGGCCGCGAGGTAGTAGGGCTTGTCGAGGTAGCGCTCGTCGACCTCCTCGCGCCTGCAGAACGCCTCGATGTTGATCGTATGCGTGCTTTCCAGCGCGATCTCGCTGAGCTCCTCGTCCTCGACGGGGACGAGGTCGTCCTTGGCGACCTCGCAGCCCTTCACCTGATCGTCGCGATCGACGGTCTCGCCGGTCACGGAGTCGACCAGCAGCTGCTTCACGCGGTTGCCGGTCTCACGGTTGATCGTGTGGCACTTCAGGTCCCGCGACGAGCTGATCGCCGGATATAGTCCGACGGAGCAGGAGACGAGTGAAAGTCGCAGGTGCCCCTTCCAATTGGCGCGCGATGCCACCGCAGCCTCCAAATTCGCACAAGTATTCGTCGCCGGCGATGAGTCGATGCGATGCCGACCACGAATTCGGCGACTCAACGAGAGTCGCTCTCGACTCGTTCCTGCACAGTTCGTCCTGTGGATAACTTGCGAGATCTTGTCTGCCCCCGCATTCGAAGCGGCATCCCGGAACCGGCGATCGGCCGCGGCCGTTTGCCGGAAGTCATGTCCGAGCTCCTCAAGCCGTACCGCGAGAAGCGGGACTTCGAGGCCTCGCCCGAGCCTCGTGGGCGCCGTGGCCGGAAGGCCGCCAAGGCGCGCTTCGTCGTCCAGAAGCACGACGCCCGACGCCTGCACTACGATCTGCGGCTGGAGATGGACGGGGTGCTCAAGAGCTGGGCCGTCACCCGCGGGCCGAGCCTATCGCCGGCCGAGAAGCGGCTCTCCGTCCGCACCGAGGACCACCCCCTCGACTACCTGCGCTGGGAAGGGGCGATCCCCAAGGGCCAGTACGGCGGCGGAACCATGATCGTCTGGGACATCGGCTCCTGGGAACCGGTCGGCGATGCGGCCGCCGGTCTCGAGAAGGGCCACCTCGAGTTCGTTCTGCACGGAGAGCGGCTCGGCGGCCGTTGGCATCTCGTGCGCATGAAGGGTCGCGGCGGCGAGAAGAGGCAGCCGTGGCTGCTGATGAAGGCCGAGGACGAGCATGCCCGCCGCGAGGGCGACATCCTCGTCGAGCACGATGCGTCGGTCCTGTCGGGCCGGACCAACCGCGATCTCGCCGCCGGCGGCGAGATCAGACCCGACCACGCGGCACGTGCGAAAGTCGCCTTGACGCGAGTGACGAAGACCGCCTCGGCCCGGTCCCCGCGCGCCCGCAAGGCCGTGCTGCCGCCCTTCGTCGAGCCGGCCTTGGCGATCCTCGTCGACGCGGCGCCGACCGGAGAGGGCTGGCTGTACGAGATTAAGCACGACGGCTACCGCATGCAGGCGCGCATCGACGGAAGTGCCGTGAAGCTGTCGACGCGATCCGGCCTCGACTGGACGGCGAAGTTCGAGCCGATCGCGAAGGCCCTGCAGAAGCTGAAGCTGCCCTCCGCCCTGATCGACGGCGAGATCGTCGTCGATAACGCGAGCGGCATCTCGAGCTTCGCGGCGCTTCAGCAGGCCCTCGCCGACGGCGACACGGGCGCGGCGCTCTTCTACGCCTTCGACTTGCTCTACATCGACGGCAAGGACATCCGCGCCCTCCCCCTGACCGAGCGCAAGGCTCTGCTGCTGCAGAGCCTGGACGATGCGGGGTCCGCCGACCGGATCCGGTTCAGTGAGCATCTCATCGACGACGGTGCGGCCATGGCCCGCCATGCCTGCCGCCTCGGGCTCGAAGGCATCGTCGCCAAGCGGGCCGACGCGGCCTACCGCTCCGGACGAAGCGATCTCTGGCGCAAGGTGAAATGCACCGGCTCCCAGGAGTTCGTCGTCGCGGGCTTCATGCCCTCAGGCACGGCCCCGAAATCCGTCGGCTCGTTGATCCTGGGAACACACCAGGATGGCACCCTCGTCCACGTGGGACGGGTAGGTACGGGGTTCGGCGACGCGGTCGCGCGCGAGCTCTGGGTGAAACTGGAGTCCCTGCGGATCCCAGCGCCGCCGTTCGACGCCGAACTGCCGCCCCTGGCGCGCCGCAATGCACGATGGGTGGAGCCTCGTCTCGTATGTGAGGTGACGTTCCGCGGATGGACCGCCGACGGTCAACTGCGGCATGCGTCGTTCAAGACCATCCGGACCGGCGTGGCGCCCGACGAGGTCGTCCGGAAGGCGGCGCCGGCGCGCTCACGGGCGCCGAAGCGGAGAACCGCGGAGTCGACCATGACGCTCACGCATCCAGATCGCGTGCTCTGGCCGGACGTCGGCCTGACGAAGGAGGGCTTGGCCGGGTACTATGCCGAGATCGCCGACCGCATCCTGCCGCACGTGATCGACCGGCCTCTGTCGCTCGTCCGGTGCCCGGCTGGCCTCGGCTCGTGCTTCTACCAGAAGCACGGCTGGTCCGGGATCGACGAACGCCTTCTCCGCGTCCTCGAAGGCGGGACCGGGAAGGCGGTCGTGATCGGCGACCCGGATGGCCTGCGCGCCCTGGTCCAGGCAAGCGTCCTCGAGATCCATCCCTGGGGCGCGACGGCCGCGGACCCGGATCGGCCGGACCGCTTGGTCTTTGATCTGGATCCCGGGGACGGCGTGGGCTGGACCGACCTCGTCGCCGGCGCGCTCGAGGTCCGCGAGCGTCTGCGGATCTCGGGGTTCGGCGCCTTCGTCAAGACGACCGGAGGTAAGGGACTGCACGTCGTCGTCCCGGTCGAACCGAAGGGTGGGTGGGATGAGGCGAAGGCGTTCTCGAAGGGGCTCGCCTCCGAGATGGCCAAGAACGCGCCCGACCGCTACGTCGCGACCGTGTCCAAGAAGTCCAGGGACGGCCGCATCTATATCGACTATCTGCGCAACCAGCGTGGTGCGACCGCGGTTGCGACCTTCTCGACCCGCGCCCGCGCGGGAGCGCCGGTCTCGGTGCCGGTCGGCTGGGACGAACTCCCGTCCCTCGGTTCCGGATCGCGCTTCGACGTCGCCACCCTGCCCGGTCGCTTGGCGGCGCTCGGCAAGGATCCCTGGGCCGGCTTCGAGCGTGCCGCGCGGCCTCTGGAGGCAGCCGGCAAGCGCGGGCGTCGACGAACCTGACTGGCCTGTCTGTATGGACTTGCCGTCGGCTCGTGCGCGGTCAGCGCGGGCCGGGCAGGCGAAGAGCGAGATAGCGGACGGTCTTGGCTCCGCCGTGAATGGTGGCTGCGCCGACCTCCTCGAAACCGAGCCGGGCGTGGAAGGCGTCCGAGCCCAGGTTGGGCGGCATCGAGTTGACTTCGCACACGATCAGGTCGTGACCGGCCTCGCGGGCCTTCCGGAAGAGATCCTCGTAGAGCCGCCGCGCATAGCCGAGGCCGCGGGCAATGCCGGCGACCACGACCCGGTCGACGTACACGAAGCGCGGGTAGCGTCTGCGGAACCATAGATAGTTCGGGCTCGCATAGGTCGGATGCCGCTCATCGAGGGCGATCAGGAAAGCGTCGTTGCGGCCAATCCGGCGTGCGTGGAAGCTCCCCGCCACGAGCTCGGAGAGACCTTCCTCGTCGAGCAGGGAGAGCTCGGCCGCGTGCGCGTTGTTGAGGGCCAGGATCGGACTGGTGTCGGTCGATGAGATCTGCAGCAGCGATGTCATGCACTCTCGCGTGTCATCGACCGAGTGTTGTACGCCATCCCGACTGCAATCTGGATCAAGGCAGCCGTTGTGGCCCCAGCGCGGATCGCAAGCTGGGTGGCCGGGATTCGGGAGTTGCACCTCTCGCTCTGGCATGCATTATACCAGTGGCCTGACGCATGGGTCGTCCTCAACGCACCTCGCGCCCTCGTCAGAAACGTCGGGGGCGTTTTTTCTTGGGAGCGGTACGGCCGGCAGCTTCGGATGGAAGCTCGACGAGGTCTGCAGCGGCGGTCCTTCGGCCAGGAAGGCGCGATGGACGCTCTCGGTCGCCGGCGACACGATGATCGCGTCGATCGCACGCGGCTTCAAGGCCGGCGAGCCGTTCACCCTGAAGCGCTGCGCCACGAGGTAGCCGGGAAGCCGAGCCTGAGGCCCGGCCGGCTATCGCTTCCCGCCGTTCGGGTCCATCCATGGGCGGGCACGCCCCTCCCCCTGGGTGCGAAGGAGCTGCGATGAGCCCGCACGACTACACGTGGCTCCTGTTTGCGACGCCCGCGGCCGTCGCCCTGCTCGGCGCCTTCGTCTATGTCGCGATTGGTCTTCAGGACCGGATCGACGGCCGCTGCGACCGGTAGACCGGGCCGCTGGCCCTGCCCACGAATGGTGCGCCTGTGCCGGGCGCATGGGGCGGCATCCCCGGGCGGAACCCGAGGTTCCGGATCCTGTTGTGGGATCGGCGAGCGCAGATGCCACTTGGCCCATCGGACGCCCGCCCTTCGGAAGGATCCAGATCGGGCACCTCGGCACCATGAAAGCAATCGTCTGTCTGTCCGCCGTCGTCGTCGCATCGACGCCCTTCGTCGGCACGCCCGCCAGGGCCGACGATGCCGAGGCGGCGCGCCTGTGCCGAGGAGACGCATTCAAGCTCTGCCTGAGCGAGATCCCGGACCGTGACCGGATCACGGCCTGCATGGTCCGGAACAGGGCGCGCCTGAGTCCGGGCTGCCAGACGGTGTTCAACAAGCCGTCCCGGCCAGCCACCGTCGAGGCCGCCAGCCACACGATCCGCTGAGCAGATGACGGTGGAGGGTATCCTCCGAAGGTCAGCACCTGCGGCCGTAGGATCGTGACGCCCGCCTCCCCGCCCATCCCATGGCTGGATCGAAGCTGGAACTGTCGATTACCGAAGCGCGCCGCATCGCGCTGACCGCCCAGGGCCTCGGCATGCGCCCGCTGTCGGACGGGATCGCCGTCTCGCGGATGCGTCGGCAGATAGGCCGCCTGGGCCTGCTCCAGATCGACAGCGTGAACGTCCTCGTCCGCGCCCACTACATGCCGCTGTTCTCGCGCCTGGGGCCCTACGACCGCGGCGCCCTCGACGCCCTGGCTGTCGCAGGCTCGAAGCGCTTCTTCGAGTACTGGGGTCACGAGGCGTCCCTCCTGCCGATCGATCTCCAGCCTCTGCTGCGCTGGCGCATGGACCGCGCCCGCCAGGGCCACGGCGTATGGAACCAGCTCAAGGCGTTCGCGGGCGAGCGGCGCGCGGAGGCGGACGCCATGCTCGCCCGGATCGGGCAGGAGGGCCCGCTGGCTGCCTCCGACGTCTCGGGCCCGAAGGCGTCCAAGGGCATGTGGGTCTGGAGCGATGCCAAGCACGCGCTCGAATGGCTCTTTTGGGCAGGACTCGTGGCGTCGACGCATCGGAGGGGCAGCTTCGAGCGCGTGTACGACCTGCCCGAACGGGTGCTGCCCCGCTCCGTCCTCGCCCGACCGACCCCGGCTCCGGTGGACGCCCGGCGCGAACTCGTCGCGCGATCCGCGGAGGCGCTCGGCGTGGCGACCGCGAACGACCTGCGCGACTACTACCGCCTTTCGCCGACCGAGGCGCGCCTGCCCATCGAGCAGCTCGTCGAGGAGGGCGTGCTCATTCCCGTGACCGTCCGCGGATGGCAGCAGCAGGCGTACCTGCACAGGGATGCCCGGCCCGGCCGCCGTCACCGCGGCGCGGCCCTCCTGTCGCCGTTCGACCCGCTCGTCTGGCACCGGCCACGGACGGAGCGCCTCTTCGGATTCCGGTACCGCCTCGAGATCTACACGCCCGCCCACAAGCGCGAGCACGGCTACTACGTGCTGCCGTTCCTCATGGACGGCGCGCTGGTAGCCAGGGTCGACCTGAAGGCGGATCGACGGGCCGGGGCGCTGATCGTCCTACGCGCGCATCAAGAGCCGGGTGCGCCGGCGGCTACGATGGAGCGGATACTCGCGGAGTTGCGATTGATGGCCTCGTGGCTCGGCCTGTCCGACGTCGTGATTTCGTCGACAGCCGGGCTGGAGAGCCGCGATCACCGGGTCAGTTCCCGGATGAGCGACCGGGCGGCGATGGAATAGCCGGCGGACCCCAGGCTACGCGTTGCGCCGGGCCGCGGACACCGCCTCGGCCAATGCCGGGAAGCCGCCGCGCAGATCGGCCGCCGTCATCCAGTAACCGGACCGCCCGAAGACCCGATTCAGTTTGGCCCTGCGGCGCGCCCCCTTCGTCCAGGACAGATGCGCGTCGGCCGTCGGGTCGATCTCCAGCACCAGCATGCGCTGCCGCTGGATTTGCATCGGGGTCACGCTGCGGATCGTCTCCCAGGGGATCCAGTCGGTCGACAGCCTGCGATCGTAGATCCCACGCGGCCCGACGGACACCACCGGTTTCGACTGGAACAGCTTGGGGAAGATCAGCACCGTGCAGAGGCCGAAGAACGCGACGCCGGCATAGGCCTCGAACTCGGCGAAGCTTCCGGGCGTCACGGCCGTGCGCCCGATTGTCGGGTGCGCATAGATCAGCCAGCCGGCGAAGGCCGCGAAACCGACGGAGGCCAGGAAGAGGCCGATGGTCCGCCACGGCGAGCGATGGATCTCGACGACATCCACGTAGGCGAACTCCGCAATGCGATGGGCTGACCTGCGCCAGGTCGCTCCTCGGGAGAGCGACTATCGCGCGCCCGAAGGCGATACCGTAGCCGATGTTGGGCGACTTCCTGCATGACGCGGTCCCAGAACGCCTCAGCGCGGGCGCGTTCGGGTTGATTCTCCACCTTGTTCAGGCAGGCCCGAATGAAGACGCATCCGCCGCGACGGCCTCAGCGCGGATCAGCGGGGCGGCATTCCTGGCCTGGATCTTCTCGACAATCGAGAGCAGGTGCGCGCGATCCACCGTCTTACGCGTGGCGCTGCCGGAGCGTCCGCTTCGGAGAACACGGCGGTGTACCCCGAATGGCCGGGTTGAGCGCGAAGCGAAACGGTCGGTCCTACGTGCCCCGACGATCCGGCGAGACGTAGTCTGGCCGTAAGCGGCCGATCCGCTTCAGAGCATGCCCGCTATGGAATTGGACACTAGCGACAGGAGCGATGTCACGACCGCGTGCCGAAGTCGCAGCCCGTGTTTATTGGCTTTGATGACAGAGGTCTTTCAACCAAACGCGGCTTGCGGAGGGAGAGAATAGCCATTCCGCCGGTGGCAAGGACGAAAGCGACGAGACCCGTCGAGACGGCGAGACCGCCCGTCAGGCTCGTGAAAAATCCGAACGCGATTGGCGCCGCCAGGCTTCCGACCTGCCCCATGCTGCTGATGAAGGCGAGACTTCCCACGGCTTCGGCTTCGGTCAGGAAGCGCACCGGTATGGTCCAGAACAGGGCGGTCGCCGACAGATAGCCGATGGCGAGCAGGGCCAGGCAGGCGATGGCCGCCGCAACGTTCTGCGCGACGAGGGAGATGGCGAGGGCGGCCGTCGCGGCCAGGAAGGCGGATAGGGCGAAATGCCACCGCCGCTCGAGCCGCCGGTCCGAACTACGGCACAGCAGGAGCATGCCGACGGCACCCACGGAATAGGGGATCGCCGACAAGAGCCCGACGCTGAACACGTCGGCTACGCCCGATCGCTGGATAATCGTCGGCGCCCAGAAGTTCAGAACGGTCCCCGCCCAGGTGATGGAGAAATATCCGAAGGTCGCGATCCACAGCTTCGGATTTCGCAGGGCCGACAGGAAGGCCCTCGCTGGCGCGTGTCCCTGTTCGAAGGTCCCGGATGAGAGATCGGCCGCCACGATCGCCTTCTCCCGTGGCGTCAGCCAGGCGGCATCCGCGGGTCGGTCACTCAGCACAAAGAACGCGCCGACTCCGACGAGTACCGGCAGCGCCCCCTCTACGAGAAACAGCCATTGCCAGCCCTTGAAGCCGGCCGCGCCAGCGAGGTGCTGGATGATCCAACCGGAGGCTGGTCCGCCTACGATGCCCGACACCGCAATGGCGAGGACGAACAGCGACATCACCCGCCCGCGTAGGCGATGGGGGAACCAGAAGGTGAGGTAGAGGACGATGCCCGGGAAGAAGCCAGCTTCGGCCGCACCGAGTAGGATCCTGGCCAGGTAGAAGGTCGCCGGGCTCGTCACAAACGCCATCGAGCAGGACACGAGGCCCCACAGACACATGATACGTGTCAGCGTCTTCCGCGCGCCAATGCGGCCAAGGAGAAGATTGCTCGGCACCTCGAAGAGGATGTACCCGACGTAGAAGATGCCGACGCCGAAGCCGTAACTCGCGTCCGACAGGCCGATGTCACTCTGGAACGTCAACTTGGCGAAGCTGACGTTTACACGGTCGATGTAGTTCAGGACATAGCATAGGAAAATCATCGGGATCAGCCGGAGGCTGATCTTCCGATAGATCCTGGCTCGTTCGTTCTCAGACGCTTGCTCGATAGCAACGCGCGTCTTGGACGCATCGGCCATTCCAAATCCCCCATCGCGAGCTTGGCTTCCGCGGCGCGATCCTGTTCGAATAATTCGCGTCGTCCCGACCGAGCCAAATCTCGCTACGAAGCATAGCAGGCCATTTTGCAGTGTTGCGATGATATATTTTCGTCGTTTCAATCGATGCCATCGATCGATGATGCCGGCAGATCTGTCGCACGCCCTGCGAGGGTGTGCCGATCAATCGGCCATGAAGTCCGGAGACATCGACACAGTCCGTCCCGCTTCGGTCAAAATCACCGACCTCGGAATCGCCTGCTCGAAGGTCGCTCCAAGATCTGTCAGACGTTGAAGCAGCTCAGGCAACCGGACGAGGCATCCAGCCTCGATGTCATGAATGACCACGACACTCCAGTCCTGCTCCCGCACCTGGGCCATCGCGGTCTCGACCCAGCCGTCCGCGTCCTTCCAGTCACCGGGGACGCTGTTCCAGGTGATCGTCGTGTAGCGTTCGGCGAGGAGGTGATCGAGCGCCGCCCGACTCAACAGATGCCGGCCGATCAGTCCGTCGTTCCCGTAGGGGCGGAAGAGCTTCTCCGGTCGCGTCAGCGAACCGATCCTTTGCTGCGTCTCCTCGATCTCTCGGAGCGCATAGTCCCGGTCCGTCCGGTCCCCGAGTGCCACCGAATGCGTAAAGGTGTGATTTCCGATCCAATGCCCCGCTGTATGAGCAGCCCGCATGAGATCGGCTGCAGCGGGGTCGTCGAGCCTCTGCCCGATCACGAAGAAGGTGGTCTTGATTCCGGCCCGGTCTAGGATCCCCAGGATCTGATCCGTCACATGTGGTGTGGGGCCGTTGTCGAAGGTGAGGGTGACCTGCTTGGCTGCCATATCTGACTCCAATTCGGGCTCGTTCGCCGTAGCGGTCGTGGACACACTGGCGAGTTCCCGCGACGACATCCCCGCTACAACCGACGCGTCGAATGAGAAGTCTTATCGCAGGCTCGTCGGAGCGTGTGCAGGAAGGATGCGACGTGCGGAGGCAGGACCTCGTTCCGGCGCAATAGCACGCCAGGGCTCCGCATGGGCGTGGGAGTTTCGAGAGGAACCGACAAAAGCGTCCCATCCTCTGGGACGGCCTGTCTCGACAGGATCGCGACGATGTTCATACGCCGAACGAGGCCGAGGATGGGACCGATCGTGTTCATCTCTGCGACGAGGTGCGGGACGGCGCCGCATTGCCGGAAGCAGTCATCCAGCAGCCTGCGGGTGGTGAATTCCGGTGAGAGCAACACGACCGGCTGATGGTGGAGTTCCGCCATGCGGACCCATTTCCGGGCTGCCCACCGGTGTTCAGGCGAAAGCACGAGATCCAGAGGCTCGTCATAGAGGGGTTCGAAGGCGAGATCCTGCTGGTGGTCCGGCCTGTAGGAGATACCGAGATCGAGGGCACCGGCCAGGAGCCGCTCCTCGATCACGCTAGCGGCGAGTTCCTCCACGACGACGCGCATCGAAGGATTGCGGGTGAGGAACTCGGTCAGGCAGGCGGGGACGAGATTGACGTTAAAGGTGTGCGTCGCGGCGATCCTAAGCCAACCGGTCAGGACCTGATCCTGGGGGGACAGCGCCCGAAGGCCCTCGTCCAGTTCGCCGAGGGCCCGTAGGACACGGGGCAGCAGGTTCTGCCCGGCTTCAGTGAGGAACACGCGCTTGCCGACGCGGTCGAACAGGCGTTGCCCGACCTGATCCTCCAGTTGCCGGATCTGGTGAGACAGGGTCGATTGGGTGATGTGCGTCTGCCGCGCGGCCCGGGTGAAGCTCAGGTGCTCAGCCAGAGCCACGAAGTAACGCAGGTGACGGAGTTCCATCGGTCTGCCCGTTCGATCGACGGCATCGATCAATTGAATGCATCGATATCATTATATCGATGCAACCCGGCGCGCTATACGACGCTGACGCTGGGCTGACGGCTTCTACCTTCACGGTCCGCCACTCCGCGCAAACGCCCTGATTGGGAGCTCGAAGTGCCGAGGATTGGGAACGCGAGCCGGGCCAGCGTCGGACCAGATCACCAGGGATTGTTCGACCGCCTGGAAGCGCTGCGGGGAAAGCCGGTCGAGAACGTCTTTCTCGCCGTCGCCAACGCGCCTGCGCTGTGTGACGGGGTTCTCGCGATGGCGATGTCGCTGCGCCAGAGCACTCTGCTCGACCGGCAACTTCGCGAACTAGCCGTCCTGACGGTCGGGCTTGAGACGCGGGCTGACTACGAGGTCGCGCATCACTGGAACTCGGCGGTGAAGGCCGGGCTGTCCCAAGCCAAGCTGGAGCAGCTTGCGCAGTTCGAGACGGATGACCGGTTCACCGCTTCCGAACGCGCCGTCATGCGCTTCGCTCGCGACGTGACGCGGACCGGCCGTGTCGATGACGGCCTCTGGGCCGAATTGTGCGGGTTCCTGGACGAGCAGGAGCGACTAGAACTGGTCCTGACGACGGCTTGGTACAACTGCGTCGTTCGCATCCTCCTCCCCCTCAATATCGAACTTGAGGACTGGTTCTCACGTCTCTGAGGGCGAGCGCGAGAGAACTTGCGCCCGGCGTGCCTTCGAACCGGACGGAAGTTCCGGAACAGAATAGGGAGATCATGAAAATGGACGTGACGCCCGGAGGTGATCCGCCCGTGCTTGGCCGACCGCCGGCTAAGTCATTCGAGACGGATGATGTGGATAGCGCCGCACTCTATCGAAAATTGCAGTGGCGGCTGCTGCCGTTCCTCTTCGCATGCTACGTGGCTGCCTATCTCGACCGGGTGAATATCGGCTATGCGCAGTTGCACATGCGCGCGGAGCTGGGCTTCAACGACGCGGTTTACGGCCTCGCCGCCGGACTATTTTTCGTCAGTTACTTTCTGTGCGAAGTCCCGAGCAACTTCGTCCTTCAGCGCGTCGGCGCCCGGCGAACGCTGGCGCGCATCCTAATCCTGTGGGGGCTCGCCTCCTCGGCAACGATGTTCATCACCGGGCCCCATTCGTTCTACGCGCTGAGGCTGATCCTGGGAGCGTTCGAGGCGGGCCTCGCCCCCGGGGTGATGTACTATCTGACGCTCTGGTATCCGAACCGCCGCCGGGCGGAAATGACTGCAATTTTTCTGAGCGGCAGCATGCTCGCCGGTGTGATCGGTGCACCTGTCTCAGGCTTCATCCTCGAAGGCATGCAGGGCGTCCTCGGCCTCAGGGGCTGGCAGTGGATGTTCCTTCTGGAGGGCATGCCGGCCGTGCTTCTCGGGCTCGTCGCGCTCCGGATCCTCGTCGACAAGCCTCAAGATGCTCCCTGGCTGACATCATCCGAGAAGATGCTCCTTTTGGCAGAGATCAACCGGGACGCGAACTTGGCTGCCGGCGGCCATGCATTCGGTGCGGCGTTCCGCGACCCACGAATCTACGTCCTCGCGCTGGCGTACTTCACCCTCGTCTGCGGGCTCTATGCGATCACCTTCTGGATGCCCGTGATGATGCAGGCCGCCGGTGTCCAGGGAGCCGCCGAAATTGGCCTATGGTCCGTAATCCCCTATGCGATCGGCGGCATCGGCATGGTGTGGCTGTCCCGACGCTCTGACCGACGGCAAGAGCGGCGGTGGCACTACGCCGTCTGTGTCGGTGTCGGTGCCTGCGCGCTGATTGGGGCGTCCCTCGCCGGCGCGAACCTTCCAGTCGTCCTGGCACTGCTCTCCGTCGCGACCGCGACGCTCTTCGGCGCGATGCCGATCTTCTACGGCATCCCGATGGCCTATCTCCCCGAGCGTTCGGCCGCGGGCGGCTTGGCGCTGATCAACTGCCTTGGCCTCACGGGTGGCTTCGTGAGCCCCTTCCTGCTGGGCTGGATCCGGAACGCGACGGGGAGCCTGACGCCCGGCCTGTGGTTCATGACGGGCCTGATGCTGACGGGCATCGTGGTGCTACTCCTGGCGACACGCCGCCCGTTCACGCGAGTCACGCCCCACCCCGCCAACTCCGGGCTCAGTTTCGGGTCGGAGGCAGGCCGGTGAGCCTCGATAGCTTGGCCCACCGCTGGTATGCGTCGGAAGGGAGCCGATCGCCGCTCCTCCTGCTGCACGGCACCGGAGGTGACGAAGACGAGCTTGTGCCCTTTGCCCAGGCAGCGGCCCCCGGCGCGCCGATGCTGGCCGTCCGCGGAGCCGTATCGGAAGGTGGCAAGCTGCGCCACTTCGCTCGCCATCCGGACGGTCGTTTCGATTCATCCGAGGTCGTCCGCCGAGCCGATGAGCTGGCGGCCTTCGTCGCGGCCGCCCGCGACCGTTACGGTTTCGGGCCCCCGCTTGCCCTCGGCTTCTCGAACGGAGCCAACATCGCGGCCGCACTCATGCTTCTGCATCCTGCTCTTCTGAGGGGCGCGATCCTGTTGCGCGCCGTTCCACCGCTGACTGGTACCGCGGCCGCTGCCCTTGTCGGGCAGCGCGCCGTCGTTGTCTCGGGCGAGACGGATACGATCGCGCCGCCGGCACTCGGGGCCGATCTGGCACTTTGCCTGACCGAGCTGGGCGCCGAAGCGACCCACCATGTCCTACCCTGCGGCCACGACCTGACACCGGCCGATGTGCCCCTCGCCCGCGACTGGCTCAGCTCTCTCGCCGAAGGGGCACCCGCTGGACCGGCTTCCTCCCACTTGATTCGCCCTTGATCCGGAGATGATCGATGAAGCTCTGTCGTTACGGTGAGGTTGGGTCCGAGCGGCCTGCTCTGGTCGATGCTGCAGGCGTCCTCCGCGACCTCTCGTCGGTGTGCCGTGATCTTGGTCCGTCCGAACTCGCGCCCGACGGTCTCGCCAGGATCGCACAGACGGATCCGACGCGGCTGCCCCGGGTAGAAGGAAGCCCCCGCCTCGGCGTTCCCTTCACAGGCCTCTCGAAGTTCATCTGCATCGGGCTCAACTACTCGGACCACGCGGCCGAGGCCGGCATGGCCATCCCGAGCGAGCCAATCATCTTCCTCAAGGCTCCGAGCGCCGTCTGCGGGCCGAACGACGACACGATCCAGCCCCGCGACTCAACCAAGCTCGACTGGGAAGTGGAACTCGGCGTCGTGATCGGATCGACGGCGCAGTACGTCACCGAGGAGTACGCCCTCGATCATGTTGCCGGATACTGCGTCGTGAACGACGTCTCGGAGCGGGCCTTCCAGCTTCAGTCCAGCCAATGGGACAAGGGCAAGGGATGCGATACGTTCGGTCCAATTGGACCCTGGCTCGTGACAAAGGACGAGATCCACGATCCGCAGCAGCTCGACATGTGGCTCGACGTGAATGGAACCCGCCGTCAGACGGGCAATTCGCGCACGATGATCTTCGGCGTTCGCGAGATCATCGCGTACTGCAGTCGGTACATGACGCTCCTGCCGGGCGACATCATCGCGACGGGCACGCCGCCGGGCGTCGGCATGGGGATCAAGCCCAAGCCCGTCTGGTTGCAGCCGGGCGACACGGTCTCGCTAGGGATAGAGGGCCTCGGGCAGCAAAGCCAGCGCATCCGGCGGACCGATCACGGCTAGGGCGCCTGTCGGCCGGCTCAGGGTCGGGAGGGCGACCCGCCATCCAATCCGGGCTGAGCCGGCGGCCTGCTCGGATCATGCATTTCGCAGAATCGCGATCTTAGGCCCGTAGGTCCGCTTCAATGTGCGGCAGGTGCAGAACTTTGCAACGGCATTGCACGTGCTGACCACGAACGCAGTGAAATGCGGAGCACTACGGGCTGTGTTGGCCAATTCGCCGTGACGCGGGAGGTAGTGGCCGAAGATGGCGTGGCATAGCAGCATGATCTAGGCCTCACACCTGAACGAACAAATGGCGCTCACCTCAAGCAGGCCAATGCCTGGCTTCCCTCGTGAGTATGCATGTGGCCGACGTTCGCTTTCATGACTTGCTGGCCGAAATTCGATAGACAGAAAACCACTCATCGAAGACGTTCACAGAAGTGCTTCGTGATGGAAAATGCTGGCCGGAAGCGGAAAGGCGATTTGCGGAAGTGCGGGACATATAGCGGACGTGGCGTTTCGGCCTCTCGCAGAATCGCGAACTGAAGATGTGCTTCTGTTGTCGGAGACAGCTCCGTCATTCATCATAGCGCCGTCAGGATTGTGTAGGTCCTTAGCCTGGTTCGTCTTTCAGGACATACTCGACGAAAGCCGAGATGAGAGCGACCGTGTCCGCGAAAGCTTCGCGATGTGGTTCATGACCGACACCCGGCATCTCACGGACTGTGAGCAGGCTGGGTGGACATGATCTGCGGGCTGCAGCGATCTGGGCTTGCGTCCCGTAGGCGTCCTCGGTTCCCTGTATAAGTGTCACGGGGACGGTCAGGCGTGTCAGCGCAGCCTCGATCGTCCATCCGCGCCGGGCCGGATCCAGCCATGCGTCGTTCCAGCCACGGAAGGCCCCTTCGACATCGGTGTGCCAGCGGCCGAGGCGGGTCCTCAAGAGCCCCCGCTCGTAGGCGGCTCGGGTTCGCCGGATCGCGGACAGCGTGACCTCCTCCACGAAGAAATGCGGTGCCATCAGCACACCGCCCCGCAGGCGGGCATCGCCTTCCGCCAAGGCGAGAGCGGCGATCGAGGCGCCGTCGGAGTGGCCGATCATCACGCCGCTCCTGAATTCTGCGGCGTCGAGTAACCGCGGGAGGACTGTGCGGGCCTCGTGCTCGAGATAATCGGCCGGGCGAGGCAAGGGCACCGGGCTCGACGCGCCATATCCCTGGCGGGAGACGGCCAGGACACCGCACTCTGTCGTTTGGGCGAGAGTCTCGGGCAGGGCGCCCCATTGCATCGCCGAACCGAGGCCTTCGTGGAGCAACACAAGCGTGGGGGCCACCTCCGGCTGTCGACCGACGAAATGATATTCCAGTCGACCATCGCCGAGATCGAAGAAGCCGGAGGATTGCAGACGAGCCATTTCATCGCTCCCACCGGGATTCGACCAGCACGTATCGTCCTTCCCTCGGAATAGGGAAGGACGGACTGGTCAAGGGCGTGCAGGCGGAGGACCAGCAGAACGCTCGCCCTGGGAGGTGGCTCCGCCTGCATGGGGGGCCGTCACGCCCGGTCGAGGTTGCCCTGCGTCTCCGGAGTGATAACGGCGCCAACGAGATAGACTAGCGTGACGCATGTCATCACGACCGTCAGCACCATCGGGATCTGCGTCGGCCCATCGGCGATGAGGGAGACGAACGTCGGCAGCATGCCGCCCAGCGCGAAGCCGATATTCCAGGTCAGGCCCGTCCCCGTGGCCCGTACCGCCGTCGGGAATTTTTCATTGAGGAAGATCAACAGCGGCGCGTAGCTGGCGTTGGCGATGAGCGAGAGAAGGAAGGCACAGGCCGCGACCCCCATGAGGCTCGTCGTGTTCGCCATGGTCAGGAAGAGAACGGGAAAGGCGAACAGGCGGATGACTCCCATCAGCAAGAACGACCGCTTGCGCCCGATATGCTGGCTCAGTTCGCCCATGCCGCAGGCGCCGATCGCCGCCGCCACGTTGGCGCCGATCAGGATCATCGAGGCGGTGGCGTTCGGTACGCCGTTCACGAGCTTGAGGAGGGTCGGCAGGTAGCCGGACGTGAGGTAGTAGGCCGCGCCGCCGCCGAAGGAGATGAGCGTCGCGACCGCGAAGCTTCCCCGGTTGGACGGCGAGAACAGCGAGCGGATCGGCGAGGCCTTCGTCGGAGCACCCTCCCGGAGCGCGGCCTTGCGGGCCTGCAGTTCCTTGAAGATCGGGGATTCCTCGAGGTTGCGGAAGAGGATCAGGCCGATCACCGAGGTCAGTAGGCCCGAGAAGAACATCACCCGCCAGCCCCAGTCGGCGAAGGCCTCGCCCGGCGCCATGAGCGAGACGAGATAGAAGACCAGGGAGGCCAGGAGGCCGCCGATGGCCGAGCCCCCGCTGCCGACCGCCCCGGACATCAGCCCCCGCCACCGCTCCGGCACAGATTCCGTACCGATCGTGTGGGATGCCGCAACGACACCGCCGACGAAGACGCCCTGGACGAGGCGGAAGAATAGGAAGATCGCGGTGGCGAGCCATCCGATCTGGCCGACCGTCGGCAGGAGGCCGAAGACCGCCGTCGACAGGCCGACGCCGATCACCGCCACCATGAGGGCGCGGCGGCGGCCGAAGCGGTCCGCATAGGAGCCGAACAGGGCGGAGCCGAGGGGCCGGATCAGCAGCGTGACCGCGAAGGAGGCATAGGCTCCGGCCAGCGACAGCATCGGCTTGTCCGCCGGGAAGAACAAGGTGCCGACGACCGGCGCCACGTAGAGCAGAATGAACAGGTCGAAGAGATCGAGCCCCCAGCCGAACAGCGAGGCCATGGCGGCCGTCGCCGTCTGCCGACCGGTGGGCCTGGCGAGGGCGGGGGGATCGGATGCGAAGGTGGCGGCGGTCTGCATGGGGTTCCTCCGGGGGATGCGGTCGTTGCCGCGGTGGGGCCGGTTCGGGCTCTGGGTCTGGATGGGAGCCATTCGGGCGCGCGCCGTCGTTTCCCGCCTGGGCGGGATCGAAGCGATGCGGTGAAGGTCACGGGATGGGGGGAGCCGCTATGCAGCCCCCCGGCGCGGCCGGGCTATGAGCCGGTGAAGCGCGGCGCGCGCTTGGCGTGGAACGCTTCGACGCCCTCGCGGAAGTCATCGGCCTGCCGCAGGCGGCTGTAGCAATGCCCTTCGAGCTCGATGGCGATGGAGAGGCTCGCATCCTCGGTGTCGTTGAGGAGCTTCTTGGCGGTGCGCTGGGCGATGGGGGAGAAGGCGCGCAATTCGTCGACCAGCGCGTCGGTGGCCTTCTCCAGGTCCGCGTCGGCCACGCATTCGGTGGCGATGCCCCAGTCGAGGGCCTGCCGTCCGGGGATGCGCTTGGAGCGCATCACGATGTCCTTGGTCCGGGTGATGCCAACGATCTTCTGGAGACGGGCCGAGCCGCCGGAGCCGGGAATCTGCCCGAGCTTCTGCTCGGGCAGGGCGTAACGGCAGGTCTCGGAGACGATGCGGAAGTCGCAGGCCAGCGAGATCTCGAAGCCGACGCCGAACGTATAGCCCCGGTTGGCGGCGATGACGGGCTTCGAGCAGCGGGCCGGCGCCGCCATGTTCCAGGCGAGCTTCGAGACGTGCTCGGGCGAGGCGTCGAGGAAGCCCTTGATGTAGCCCCCCGACGAGAAGTGTTCGCCCTCCGCCCGCAGGACGATGACCCGCACGCGGGGATCCTCGTCCAGCGCCTCGAACACCTTACGGATCTCGTCGCGCTGGGGCATCGCAATGACGTTCATGGGCGGCCGCGCCAGGATCACGTCGGCGCGCTCGCGCTCCGAGTCGATCTCGACGCGGAACCCGTCGAGGTTCGTCAGGCGCGGGTCGATGGTGTGGGTGTCGCTCGTCATGGGTTTGGTCTCTCGCTTGTGATTCGGAGTGGGGGCGGGACCGTCAGGCAGCCTCGTGACCTTCGGCATGGGGCTCGGCCCCGCCTTC
The DNA here is from genome assembly GCF_040544715.1 of Methylobacterium sp. 1030. Lineage (NCBI taxonomy): Bacteria > Pseudomonadati > Pseudomonadota > Alphaproteobacteria > Hyphomicrobiales > Methylobacteriaceae > Methylobacterium > Methylobacterium sp. 1030. Next base: position 200,017 of record NZ_JBEPKM010000013.1, read on the forward strand.
CAGGACGTACTCGCCGGCCACGAGTTGGCGGCGCAGCAGCTTGCCGACCGGCGATTTCGGGATCTCGTCCACGAAGACGTAGCGGCGCGGCAGCTTGTGACTCGGCAGGCCGCCGGCCCGGCAATGGGCGTCGAGCGCCGCCGCGTCGGTGCTGCCGCTCCGCTTGATGAAGGCCGCGACGATCCGGCCCCAGCGCTCGTCGGGCAGGCCGACGACGGCGACTTCGGACACCGCCGGATGCAGGGACAGGCGGCTCTCGATCTCGACGGGCGAGACGTTCTCGCCTCCGGTGATGATCATGTCGTCCACCCGCCCGGTGACGTAGAGGTCGCCGTCGGCGTCGGCGAAGCCGGTGTCGCCGGTGAAGTACCAGCCGTCGCGGAAGGCCTTGGCGTCGGCCTCGGGGCGATGCCAGTAGCCCTCGAAGGCTTCGTCGCCCTTGGCGATGACGGCGATCTCGCCCTCCTCGCCCGGCGCGGCGGTCCGGCTAGGATCGCCCCCCAGGGACACGACACGTACCATGGTGTTGAGGCCCGCCCGCCCGGCCGAGCCGGGCTTAACCGCCGCCTCGTGGTTGATCGTGAAGGTGTAGACCTCCGACGAGCCGTAATGATTGACGAAGAGGTCCGGCCGGAACGCCTCGGTCAGGCGGGCGAGCAGGCCGTCCGTCATCGGTGCCCCGGCGAAGCCGAGCTTGCGCACGGAGGTCGTGTTCGTCGCCTGGAAATCCCGGTGGTGCACGAGGTCGTGGTAGAGGGTCGGCACGAGGTAGAGGTTGGTGATCCGCTCGGCCGCGATCAGCCGCAGCGCCCCCGCCACATCGAACCGGGGAAGGCAGACGAAGGTCCCGCCGATCAGCGACATGGCGAGGAGCGAGCGCACCCCCATCGTGTGGTAGAGTGGCATCACGCCGAGCGTGCGCTCGCCGCGCCCGTAGAGGTTTTGCGCTACATGGGCCACGGCCGCCGCGCGCTCCGCCCGGTGTCGCCGTGGGACCCCCTTGGGCTTGGCGGTGGTGCCGGAGGTGTAGAGCATCAGCGAGATCGCCTCCGCGTCGGCCCGGGGCGTCGCCGACGGCTCCTCGGTGGCGGCGAGGTCGGCGAAGGCCGTCTCGCCGGGGCCGGGTGGCGTGCCGACGGCGATGCGCGGGATCAGCTGCGATGCCGCGCTCTCACGCAGGCTCGCGGCCGAGACCGGTTCGTAGGCGATGGCGCGGGCTTCCGCGTTCTCGATCGCGAAATCGATCTCCTCGGCCTTGGCCCGCCAGTTGATTGGCGTGATCACGACTCCCGAGAATTGGCAGGCCCAGTGCAGGGTCGCCGCCTCGTGCCGGTTCTGAAGGACCGTGACGAGGTGGTCGCCGGGCTTCAGCCCGAGCCGGTCGAGCCCGGCCACGGTCGCGGAAATGACCCCGAACCACTCCGCGTAGGTCAGCCGGGTCTCCCCGTCGACGAGGGCCAGGGCCCAGGGATCGCGGGAGACGCTCGCGAGGAAGCTGGTGCCGAGATCAAGCATGGGCGGCCTCCGGGGATGACGGGGCCGGGATGTCGCCCCTGAGTTCCGCAGCCGCCTCCAGGGCGGCCTCGATGATCGGCGCGTAGCCGGTACAGCGGCAGAGATGGCCCCCGATCACTTCCGTGATCTCTCGTCGTGACGGATTCGGCCGGAGCGCGAGATAGGCGTCGAGTGACATCAGGATGCCGGCGGTGCAGAAGCCGCATTGCAGGGCGTGCCGCCGCCGGAAGGCCACCTGCAGCACCCCGAGGCGGCCAGGCTCCGGGGCCAGACCCTCGACGGTCCGCACGGCACAGCCCTCGACCCCCACCGCGAGGGTCAGGCAGGCCCGGGCGGGAACCCCGTCGATGGACACCGTACAGGCGCCGCAGACGCCGTGCTCGCAGCCGACATGCGTGCCCGTGGCCCCAAGCCCGTGGCGCAGGGCGTCGGTCAGCAGGGTGCGGGTCTCGACTTCGACCGCGGTCTCGCGCCCGTTGAGGGTGAAGGCGACCGTGTGACGGTCCTGCGCGTCTAGCTGTGGCATGGCACGGCCTCCTGATGGGTGTCGCCGCGGGCGACCTTGGCGGCTTGTTCCAGCACCCGGCGGCCGAGGCTGCGCACGAGGTCGCGGCGGTAGCGGGCGGTGGCGTGGAGGTCGTCCCCCGCGCCGAGGTCCCAGGCGAAGGCGTTGAGGGCATCGTCGAGCGCCGAGCCGTCGAGGTGGGGGAAGTCGCGGGCTGTGGGCCGGTCGGCGACGCCGCCGACAGCGAGCCGCATCCGGGTGCCGTCCACCACGGCGGCGCAGGCGACGATCGCGTAGTCGCCGTGTCGCCGCCCGATCTCAGCGAAGGCCGTGCCGGTGCCCTCCCGCCGCAGCGGATAGGCGATGGCCTCGATCATCTCGTCGTCGGCCCGGTCAGTGGCCATCATGCCAGCGAAGAAGGTCTCCGCCGCGACGCGCCGGACCTTTCGCCGGTTGCGCAGATGCACCTCGCCCTGGAGCGCCACGAGGCAGAGGGGAATCTCTGCGCTCGGGTCGGCATGGGCGACGGAGCCACACAGTGTCCCCCGTGCCCGGGTCTGGATGTGCCCGACCCACGGCAGGGCGGCGGCCAGCAGCGGCAAGTCCCGGGCGAGCCCCGGCCGGTCGAGCAGGATCGCCTGCCGCACGCCCGCCGGGATAACGAGGGCCCCCTTGTCGAGGCGAGGCTCCTTGAGAGCGGGGATGCGCATCACGTCGACGAGCACGGCGGGCTTCGTCAGCCGCATGTTGAGCATCGGCATCAGGGACTGGCCGCCCGCGATGATCCGGGCCTCGGGGCCGTGCTGGCGCAGGGCTTCGAGGGCGTCGTCCACGGACGTGGCGCGCAGATAGGCGAAGGGCGCGGGTTTCATGCGGACACCCCCAGACGCGCGAGGAGCCATCGCAGGGCGGCCGGGAGGCGGAGCCCGCGCTTGCCGGACCCGCCGGCTCGCCGGGCGAGGGCCGTGAAGAACCCGCCGATGATCACCCGCGCGGCCCCGTCGAGGAGGCGTCCGCCCACCGCCGCGACCTTGCCGCCCACCGCCGCCTCGTAGACGTAGGCGATCCGCGTGCCCCCCGAGCCGTCGGGCTCCAGGGTCAAACGGCCGGTGCCGCCGCCGCTGCCGAGGCCGCCCGTCACCGTGCCGGTGAGCGTCACCGCCCGGGGCTCATCGAGATCGGAGAGGATCACCTCGGCCTTGTAGCGACCCTTCACCGGACCGACGCCGAGGGTGACGTCGGCCCGGAACCTTGTGTCGGAGAGCTTCCGCACCCCATGCGAACCGGGAATGACGGAGGCGAGCACGTCCGGGTCGAGGAGCATCGCCCAGACCGTCTCCGGCGGGGCAGTGACGGTGGCCGCGCCGTCGCCGCGCAGGGTCCGGTCGCCCGCCTTCGCGGCGGCCTTCGCGGCTCGACCGGCCGGCGGCGCCGGCTCGTCGCCCCCTGCCGCGAGGGCGGCGAGCTTGGCAGGCGTCAGGGGCAGGTCGATGGCCTCGAGGTCGAGGGCGTCGGCCACCGCGTTGGCGAGGCAGACCGGCGTCGACATGCAGTTTCCCTCACCGACCCCCTTCGCGCCGAGCGGCGTGAAGGGAGACGGGCTCTCGACGTGCAGGATGCGCAGGTCCGGCACCTCGGTCGCGGTGGGCAGGAGGTAATCGGCGAAGGTGCCGGACAGGAAGGCGCCGTCGTCGCCGTAGGCGAGTTCCTCGTAGACTGCCGCGCCGAGCGCCTGCGCGAAGCCGCCGCGCACCTGGCCCTCGACCATGCCCGGGTGCAGTACGCGCCCGCAATCGTGCATCGAGACGTAGCGGTCGATGGCGATTTTCCCCGTGACCCGGTCGATCTCCAGGCCGCAGATGTCGAAGATGAAGCCGTGGCAGAGGGAGGAATTGATATGGTCCTCCGCGTCCGGAGCGGTCAGCTCCGGGGGCGTCCAGAACACCGTCTCGCGGATCACCGCGCCGAGATCCTCGGGCACGAGGCCCGGCGACCAGTGACTCGTGGCGGCCACCCGCGCGAAGGGCAGGCCTGCATCCGGGTTCAATCGCGAGGCGATGCGCCCATCCGCGAAGAGCAGGTCCTCGGGACGTAGGTTCAGCTGCGCCGCCGCGATCCGCGCGAGCCTGTCGCGCAGGCGGGTGGCGGCGAGGTGCGCGACCCCCGCCACGGCGGCGGCGAAGCGGCTCGCATAGTTGCCGGAGGCAATGGACCATGCGTCCTTGGCGGTGTCGAGGTCGGCCGTGACCCGGACCTGCTCCATCGGGAGGCCGAGGACGTCGGCCACCACCTGGGCCAGCACTGTCCGGTGCCCTTGGCCCTGCGGCACCGAAGCGACCTGCACCGTCACCGAGCCGACCGGATCGAGGGTGATGGTGGCGGTCGATTGCGCGCCGTTCTTCGGCCCGGCCTTGGTGCGCTCCTCCGCCGTCAGGACGGTGGTGATGTAGCCCATGTTGGAGACGCTGGGCTCGACCGCCGCCGTCAGGCCGATCCCATAGAGGCGGCCCTCGGCGCGGGCGGCGTCCCGTCGCCGCTTCAACTCGACGAGCCCGCCATCCCGGGCGGCTTCGTCGAGGGCGCGCTGGTAATTGCCGGAATCGTAGAGAGCGCCTGTCGCGGTGCGGTAGGGAAAGGCGTCGGCCGGGATTAGGTTTGCCCGGATCACCGCGAAGGGATCGAGGCCCAGCGTCACGGCGATGCGCTGCATCAGCCGTTCGAGCGGATAGTAAACCTGCGGCCCGCCAAAGCCGCGCACGAGGCCGGTCGGGGTCTTGTTGGTGAGCACCACCCGGTTGCGTACGGCGACGTAGCGGATGGCGTAGGCGCCGGTGAGGTTGCCGTGCATCCGGTAGAGCGTGGCGGGTTCGGGCGCCCGCAGGTAGGCGCCGCAATCCTCGACCTGATCCCAATCGAGAGCGGTGACGCGCCCGTCCGCCTCGAAGGCGGCCCGGAGGGTCGTGACCCGGTTCGTGGCGGAGACGGAGGCCGAGAGGTGCTCCAGCCGGTCCTCGATCCACTTCACCGGCCGTCCCACGAGGCGGGCCGTGGCGGCGATCAGGACCGCGTAGGGGGCGACGCCCTGTTTCACCCCAAAGCTGCCGCCGGAATCCGGGGGCGTGCGCAGGCGCAGGCGGTTGCCCGGCACCTTGAGCGCCCGGGCAACGACCGCGTGAATGCTGAACGGCCCCTGGAAGTTCGCGAGCACGTCGTAGGAGTCGTCGGTGGGGTCGTAGGAAGCGACGACGCCGTAGGTCTCCATCGGCGAGCCGGTGTTGCGCGGGTAGCGCACGGTCACGGACAGGCTGTGCGGGCTATCTGCGAAGGCGACCTCGGGGTCACCGTAGCGGAAACGCCGGTCGCTCACGAGATTCGCGCCGACACCCTCGTGCAGGATCTCGCTGTCGGGGGCGAGGGCCGCCAGCGGGTCGACCACCGCCGGGCGGACCCGGTACTGAACCTCGATCAGGTCGCAGCCGTCCTCCGCGAGGTAGCGGTCGCGGGCGACGACGATAGCCACCGGCTCGCCGACATAGCGCACCCGGTCCACCGCGATGGCGCGGGCATCGACGGCCGCCCGCAGGGCGGGGACGAGACCGGTGGTGACGGCATCAAGGTCGCGGCCCGTGATCACGGCGGTGACGCCGGGCAGCGCCTTGGCCGCCTGGACGTCAATGGCGAGGATGTCCGCATGGGCGTGGGGCGAGCGCAGGATCGACGCGTGCAGCGTGCCGGGCCGCGTGCCGAGATCGTCGATGTAGCGGCCGAGCCCGGAGAGCAGGGCGGCGTCCTCAACGCGCTCTACGGACCGTCCGACATAGCTCGTTGACACGATGCCCAAGCCGCTTCCTCCACCGGACCTCTCGATGGGGTCCTTGTCGCGGGCAGAGTGACGGATCCGGGCGGGCGCCACGATGCCGAGGCATCTCGCGACTTACCCAAACGTCTCATTTTCGACGTGGCGGAGGGCCTTTGGCTTCACACGGCGGGTTGGCCGCTTCGCCGGACAATGCTGCGGAATACGCTTGGGGGCACGCTGACATGATCCCGGAAGAAGCGCGAGAAATGGGCAGGCGCGGCGAAGCCGAGGCGCGTGCCGATCGCCGCCAAGGATTCCTCGCTGCCCACGATCGACTCGACGGCCTGCTCGATGCGGATCGCGTTGAGGAAGACGTGGGGCGGAGCTCCGGTGGATTGCTCGAACAGGCGATAGAATTGCGCTCGGGAAAGGCCCGCCTCACGGGCCAGGGCCTCGATCCCCAACGTGGCACCGGGCTCGGCGCGCACTCGCGCGATAGTCCGCCGGATGCGCCAATCGCTGGCGTTGCGCCTGGCGGCGGCGCGGAGCGACTCGGCCTCCTCACGCCACGCGGTGAACCGCTCGATTACCGCGATCATCAGGCCCGACAGCAACTGATCCTGAATGTGCGAGGAGTGCGGCGCGTAGACCATCTCCGCAGCGAGGTCGTGCGCGAAGCGGCGGATCGTCGGGGTCACGCCGCCCAAGGGCTTTCCAAAGAAGCCAGGCGCCCCGCTCGCCGCCCAATTGCGCCGGAAGGCCCCCAGCCAGTCCGGCTCGATATAGAGGGCCAGGATCATCGCCTTGGCGCGGCGCGGATCATGGAGATAAGCGTGCGTTTCCCAGGCATTGACGAGCACGGCCTGTTCGTCGGTCAGCGCAACGACACGGTCCCCGACGAGGAACTCGGTGTCGTCCCCTTCGACCTTCAGAAGAACGTGGCAGTGCGGATGCGCGTGCCGAACAAGGCTCCGGTCCATGTCGAGGAGCGCCACGCGACCAAAGGTGCCATGAGCAATCTCGAGAGCCTCAGACATGCCTGCAAGTAGCATGATTCCGGCGGCACAACCAGTTTCTGGCCGCCCGGCTGATCGCATAAAATACGCCGTGTCGTCGCTCCGACGATCTTACGGGATAGCTGATTTCCGTTCCGAGCCTACCCATCAGTGCTATGGCACCATCGACTTTCAGGACATGCAATGTTCTCCGGCACCAGTATCGATCGCTTCATTGCGGCAAACGACAGTTCCAGTTGATGCCGACACTGTCTGCTTGCCGCGAGGCAGGCAGCGCGCTCCAGCGGCGGGTATGGGCGCCAAGCCGAATGTCTGGTTTTACCCGCGATTGCGATCCAGCGTGTCGTAGTCTGGCCGATAATGGAACGGCTGCTTTGGAGATGGGGGGCAGAAAAAGCAGATGGGGTGGATGGCTCCCGCTCCGACTGACGGCATCTCGGTGCCAAGATGTGGTCGCTGTCGAAGCAGCAGCCACGCTCATGCAGGA